>JADFXB010000004.1 GCA_015233935.1 Magnetococcales bacterium
CTATCTGGAACGCACCATTCTGGTGCAAATTTTCGATCAATACTGGAAAGCGCACCTGCTCAACATGGACCACCTGAAAGAGGGTATCTATCTGCGGGGTTACGCCCAGAAGGATCCCCTCAATGAATACAAGCGGGAGGGGTTTGCCCTCTTTGAGGGTCTGTTGAACCGCATCAAGCAGGAAACCGTCGCTATTCTGGCGCGGGTGGAAGTCAATCAACCTGATGAGATGGAACGCCTGGAAGAGGAACGTGCCCTTCACCAAAACAAGCGCATGACCCTCAATCATCCTGAATCGGACCATTGGGGTGGAGATGCCCCCCCTCCTTTGCCCACAGAAGAGGGGGGATCCCAGGAACCCTTCCGCCGTGATGGTGACAAGGTTGGGCGCAATTCACCCTGCCCCTGTGGTAGCGGTAAAAAGTATAAACAGTGTTGTGGAGTGATCTAATTGGGATGGTCGCCTTCCGCCTCTGCATGGAGGTGGAAGGCACTGTCTTATAAAATGCTTACCTTGGCATTGAAGGCGAGGCCCCGTCCGTAGATAACCTCCAGGGGCAATTCAAAGTACAACTCTTCCAGCACCTTTTTACGCAGGCGCAAAACAAGCACATCCAGATTGCGCCGGTTGGTGGGGGTGTCTTCCTTGTCCAGCAGGCAGACCAGGGTGGAACGATCCACCAGGGTTCCTGGTTCCTGAAACAGACGCAAGAGCAGATTTTTTTCCATGGCGGTCAGTTTGCAGAGACGACCGTTGGGGGCCATCAGGGTCCACCCCATGCCATCCAACACCCAATGATCGCTGGGGGGGGCTGGGGCTGCACTGTTGGTGATCCTTCGCCACAAGCTGTTGATGCTGGCTTCCAGGATCAACAGATCGGTCCCTTTGGTCAAATAGACATCGGCCCCTGCGGTCAATCCCGCCACTTGATCTTCGGTTTCGGTCCGGCAGGTCAACATCATGATGCCGGGTACTTTGGGCAGTTGACGCAATTTTGTGGCGATTTCCAGCCCGCTTTCCCCTGGCAACATCACATCCAGAATGACCAGATCGGCGGTCTGGGTGGACCATTGTTCAAACAAACCATCACCATCTTCTACGCCACGGGTTTGATAGCCCCGCATGGTGAAAAAATCCACCAAATCTGTACGAAGATCTGCATCATCTTCTACGATCATCAAGGTGGGGAGGGGATTGTTCATCTTGGTAAGCTCATGGGCCAAGGTTTGATTTTGTTATACTTTGCGTTATCTCAACAAAGAGATCAAGGATTATAGCAGGGTTACAACTTTTTAAGAAAATATTTATGTTAATCAAGCATGGCAGCCTGCGGCATAACCGGAAGACCAGGCCCATTGCAAATTGTATCCGCCCAGCTCGCCAGTGACATCCACCACCTCACCAACAAAATAAAGATTGGGAATGGTAAGGACGGCCATGGTTTTGGAGGAGAGCTGGCTGGTGTCCACCCCGCCAACCGTAACTTCGGCCTTGCCATACCCCTGCTGACCACTGGGGGTGAAGGTGGCCTGCTGGATGGATTGCACCAGGGCGAGCAGGCGTTCATCGTTCATATCCGCCAGACGGGGAACCTGACCCTGGCAGAGAATGTCCACCAACCGACGAGGTAGATGGCTACTTAGAGTGGGTAACAACCCACGATTGTTCCGCCGCGCCTCTTTAAGATGAAAAAGAAGTTCCACACCCGGCAAGAGATTGACTTGAATCGGGGAGCCGGGATGCCAATGGGAGGAAATTTGCAAAATAGCGGGACCGCTTAATCCTTTGTGGGTAAATAGAAGACCATCTTGATAGGTGTGGCTACCCAGGGAAACGGCGGCCTGCAGAGAAACCCCGCTCAAAGAGGCAAATCGACTGGTGGACCAATCGTTAAAGGTGAGAGGCACCAGACCAGGACGTGGGGGCACCACCTGCAATCCAAAGGAGCGGGCCAGGGCCATACCATAATCGCTGGCCCCCAGTTTGGGTAACGATGGACCACCGGTGGCCACCACCAGGCTTTGGCATTGCCAGAAAAAACCATCCCCCTTGACCAGAAAGTAATCCCCCTGGCGACGGACCGATTCTATTTTGCTGGAAGGATGCAGTTGCACGTTGGCCTGGCGGCATTCCTGGATCAACATGTCCACCACCTGATGGGCGGACCCCTGACAAAACAGTTGTCCCTGCCCCTTTTCCAGATACTGGATGCCGTGGCGGGATAAAAGGTCCATGAAATGGTGGGGGGTGAAACGGGCCAGGGCGGAAATGGTAAAACGGGGATTGTTGGAAAGATAGTGGTTGGCCCCGCTGTTGAGATTGGTAAAGTTGCAGCGTCCACCACCGGAAATGCGAATTTTTTCTCCCAACTGGCGGGCATGATCCACCACCACAACGGAGCGTCCCCGTTGAGCAGCGATCATGGCGCAAAAAAGACCGGCAGCCCCACCGCCCAAGACCACCACATGGACTTGTTGAGGGGTCAGCAAGGGGGCAGGGCCTCTCCCCGCTCCTGACGGGAGACCTGATGCATGGCCACCACCAGGCAGACCACCGCCCACAAGGCGGCCACCACCAGGGAGAGGATAAAATCAGGGTTGGCCAGCAGTTGATCCACCGAAAGATAAAAAGGCATGCGAATAAGCCGTAAGGCATGGGTGGCGGGGTTGACGATCATGATGGCATAGAGCCACCCAGGTGCACCATCCAGGGGAAACAGGGCACCAGAGAGCATCCACAAGGGCATGAGAAAGACCGACATGATGGCATGAAAACCAGCGGTACTCTCCATACGCCAGGCAATGAAAAAGCCGATGGTGGTAAAACCGAGAGAAGAGAGGATCATGCCCACCAGCAGAAAGGGCAGGTTGCTCCCCAAGGGCAGTCCCAGCAGGGGGGCGGCAAAAAGCAACAGCAACCCCTGCGCCAGGGCAATGGCCATGGCTCCCAATACCTTGCCCAGCACCACCGCCATGGGAGAGACGGGTGCGACCAATACCTCCTGCAACAATCCCTGGTTGCGGTCCTCAATGATGGTGATGGTGGCAAAAATGCTGGAAAAGAGCATCATCATCAATAAAATACCTGGATAAAAATATTCCAGGTAGGAAACCTGTCCACCACCAGGGGTGGTAAAGGGGGCGGCAAAACCGCTGCCCAGCAACAGCCAAAACAGCATGGGCTGGGCCACACTGCCCACCACCCGGTGGGGTTGCCGGAAAAAGCGGATCCATTCACGACTGGCCAGGGAGAAGATGACCCGTTTCATGCCGCCACCTCCTTTTCATCCATGGGGGTGGTATTGGTCAGATGGATGTAGACATCCTCCAGGTCCGGCTGTTTAATGGAAAGAGAGCGGATTTCCTGACGGAAGGTGGCCAGAATTTCGGTGAGAAGAGATTCCATGTTGGCTCCTTCTACCCGGATTTCATCGTCGATTTCACTGAACTGCACCGTAGGTCGCTGGGCCAGCCAGTCCAGAATGGGTTGGGGAGCTGGGCAGCGGATGACCAGCATTTCCCGTCCCAGGGTGGCCTTCAGGTTGGCAGGGGTGTCCAGGGCCAATAACCGCCCTTGTTGCAAAATGGCGACGCGATCCGCCTCTTCCGCTTCGGTAAAAATATGGCTGGTCATCACCACGGTGAGGGAACGCTGACGACGAATGGCCTTGATGTTGTCGAGAAACCGTCGCCGCACCCCAGGGTCCAAGCCGGTGGTGGGTTCATCCATCAGAAGCAGGGGGGGATTGTGCAGCAACGCCTTGATCAATTCCACCTGACGGGCCAAGCCGCCGGAGAGGGTTTTCACCGGATCGTGCAGACGGTCACCCAGACCAGACCACAGGAGGGATTCTTCCAATCGCTGGTGAAAGAGTGCCGGGGGAATTTGGTAGAGATCGGCATGAATACGTAAATTTTCCAGCACGGTCAAATGGGGATCCAGGGCTGGTTTTTGGAAGACCACCCCCATATATTGACGGGCTTGCAGAGGATGGCGCAATAAATCGATGCCATTCAAGTGCACCTGACCAAAACTGGGCAATTGCACACCGCACAGAATGCGAAACAGGGTGGACTTGCCTCCCCCGTTGGGCCCGGTGAAGACCAGAAACTCCCCTTTTTCCACTTGCAGGGCCAACCGGTCCAGAGCCAGCCGGGAGGAACGCTTGCGACTCCCACCGTAAAGATGGGAAACATTTTGAACCGTGATCATCACCCTCATCCCTGCTGGTGCCATGCCATGGATTACGTCGTCCGATCAAGGATAGAACGGATCCAACAGATTGACAACGGAAAGAGGGTTATTCTTCCATCAACAACAGGGTGTGGGAGAGTTGGGCAAAATTGTGGACCATTTCTGTCAGGAGTTTGACTTCCAGTCGCAGCAAGGCAGGCAGGTTGTTTTCGTGCCATTCCAAAATTTTCATACCCACCAGCCGACAGGCCAGGCGTTCCAACACCGGTATGTTGAGGGCGGCAGGAAGATGCAGGGAGATGGCCAGTTGGGACATATCGTTGAAGGAAAAGACGGGGGGCTTGTCTGCCGTAACCGCCACTTCGCACAATACCCCGGAGGGACTGACATTCACCACCAAAGCATGCAGGGTATGCTCGCCCAAATGCAAATGGGCGGTGGTATGGGGCAGATGAAACCGGGGTTGGTTGCGCAAGCGACGGGCCGGGGCCACCTGTTCCACCATTTCCGCCAGTTGGTTGGCGGTATAGGGGTTGGGAAGAAAATGGCGAAAGCCCATGGTTTGCAAACCGGACATGTGCTGGGGCTGATGAAGGGAGAGAATCACCAGACAGGCCACCTTGTTGGCAAAACGTTGCACCACAGGTGGAATATCCCGATGACGCCCTGCATGCTCCAACTCGCTCAATCTGTCGCTTAAAATGGCTAGTTGGATATCCATGGGATTGAAAAAGGACAATCCCTCTTCCAGGCTCACCGCCTCATGGATGCGACAATCGCTGATTTCTGCACGCAGAAAGTTTTTCAGCAGGGCGCGGGTGGAAGAATATTTATCGACAATCAAGATATCTCTTGGCATGGTCGGACAGGAAGTTGAAGGGTTGACAAAAATACAAATTGTTCAGAATCACTATACCGTAAGTCGCTCTGCATGCAATGGTGACCATGGGGAAGTGAGTGGATTATAAAAAAGATGAACAAAACGCAAGCCTCATTCTACCAGGCCAACGGGCCTACCCATGCCACTTTTTACCTGGTGAATCAGGTATTGGACCATCTTCAGCCCCATCAACGGGTATTGGAACTGGGGTGTGGTGGTGGGGAAGCCCTTTGGCAAATCCTTCAGCATCGCGGAGATGTGCAGGTGGCGGGGATTGAGCGGGAGGCAGAATTGGCCAAGCTTGCCCGGTCGCGATTGCCAGAAGGGGTGATCACCACGGCAGATATTCGCCAATGGGCAAGTTTTTCGCACAGGGGGAGCTATGACCATGTTCTGTGCAACCCACCTTTTTGGCCGGTTGGCAAGGGGCGTTTACCAGTCGATCCATTACGGGCAGCCAGTCGTTTTGAATTGCATGGCGGGGTGGAGGACTTTATCCAGGCGGCTGTCCATATGTTGCGGGTGGGGGGATGGCTGCACATGATTCATCTGGAAACCAGAGAGGAAGAGGTTATCCATGCACTTGGTCAGCACGGTTTGACCATCCACCAGATTCGTCACCAGGAGGGTGGTGGCCGGCGGGGAGTCCTTTGGGTCTTGTTGCGTGCTTGCAAAGAGGCAGAAATTGCCGGATGATGGCAAAAACTTCCTTTGCAGTTGGAACTAAAATCCATGCGCAAGAGTAACGGTTTGTCGGAACCCATAGGCAATTATCTAACGGTGGTTGCTGCCCCCTTTCTCTCCCACCCCCGTTCCCGGGGTTGGCGGTTGACCAGGGTTTGGGAGCAGGTGGTGGGTGCCTCCCTGGCAACCCATACCGAACCGGTCAAATTACAGGAAGGGGTGTTGACCATTCGGGTGGATTCCCCTGTTTGGATGCACCAGCTCTCTTTTTTGCAGGGTGAACTGCTGGAAAAACTGGCCTCCTTGTGGCAGGAGGAGCCTGTCTTACGCATTGAATTACAACGCGCACCCTTGCAACGGCAAGCGGGCAAAAAATCCAAGGCAAACAAGCTAAAACCCACCTCAGAGGAGATTGGTCAGGCCCAGTCTTTGGCAGGCATTATTCAGGATGAACCGTTACGGCGGGCGGTGGAACGTTATCTGAAAAATCAGATGGCCCGTAATCGTCAGCAACAGGTAGGGAGTGGGTGATTTTTTTGGGATTACAGTTTGCGGGAGTACAGATTGAGGGCGGATCCGGCCCGGCGGCCCCCCAGGCGATTGTAGGATTCGCCGGTTTGGGCACTTTTTTTGAAGATGGCCAGGATGGCTTCGGTAGCCTGCTCCACACCTTTGATAATGGCTTGATTTTCTTTGTTTAATTTATCCGTCTGCAAGATGGTTTTTTTCAATTCATCCCGCAAGGGCAACAGTCCACTGTCGCCTCCCATGGCTTTATCCAGATCGGCGAGACTGACCGTGGGGGAGGTAAGGCCGTTTTTAGCAGCCAGGCGTTGAATCAGGGCTAAGCGGGATTCCTCGCTATCGTGGATGCCTTCCAGGGAGAGGTGAATCAGGCGACTGATGGTTTCCAGCTCGGCGGTTTTGCGTTCTTTGACGAACTGCCGTTCCTGGAGAAGAAGATTGGCCAAGTCTTTAAACTGGCGAATCATCCCCTCCAGTTGGCGTTTGAGGAGGGCTAACTCTTGCTGGTGGTCCGAAGTGGTCATAGCGGCGGGTGACTAGGCGTTTTTCCGATATTGCAACACCTGCCGCAGGATGGCGTCGGCCACTTTGGTGCTACCCACGTCGTAACGTCCCGAATCGATGGCTTCCTGGATGGCTCCCACCTTTTCGGCCCGCACGTCTGGGCTATTTTTCACCACTTCGTTGGCTTGACTGACCGTGCGCGCCGTAGAGGAAAAATTGACATCATCGCTACGGCTGGGCTGACTGCTGCTCTGGGCGGTGCTTTGATACCGGTTAGCCGCCACACGATTACTGGTTAGTCGTTCAACACTGCCAACATTGATATCTTTGATTTTCATAGGAGTCTTCCTGGATTAAAGCCTGATCCCAGGTCATTGGCCTTCACTGTGGGAGTGGTGCTCCCCAGGTACCGACCTGATTTGCAACGTCTTGACCTGACCCAATTCATTGCAAATCCTGCGCCAAGTCCATTTTACAATGGCTACCTCTTCCGTGTTACCTGAATTATCGTCCAACCAGCCTCTAAGGTTTAGCGAAAATTGGAGGTTGGTGAGAAAATGGTTCCATTTTGACAACCTCGTTTGCAGGCGGGGACAGTTTAGCGCAAAACGGGTCCAAAGCCAAAGGCCAACCATTGAATTTTTACCTCACGGGGTTTTCCCTCTTCAGCTTGCAGGGAGAGGGTGAAGCCGGAGGTGTCTGGATCTTTGGACAGTACCTCTACACTTCCTTCGGGACCGTTCTCGGTACGGGTCATGCCGAGAAAGATACGGGGTGGCTGTTGGAAGGAGGTGTTAAAGGGGATGCGCTGGTTGAGGACGCGGCGTTTGGCGAAAAAATCTTCCATGTACCATCCTTTATCGTCCCAGCGCACACGAACTTCACCATTTTCCATGGCCCATTGATTGTTTTCCAGGCGGGCGAGTTGTTCTTTGAGGGCGGTGAGGGAGAGTTGGATGGCGGACATCTCTTGTTCCCGCAGTACCCGCAGGCTGGCATCCTGCACCCCTTGATTTTGTTCCACCATGACCAGACGACGCAAGAGCAGATGGGGAGGAACCACCGGTTCAGTGGGGGGCGGAGGTGGCGGTTTGCTGGCGGGCAGGGGCAAATTTTGCAGCCAGGCCTGTAATTGGGCGGAAGGTGCCCCAAACAGGGTGGTCTGACCATCCCGCACCAAGAGGGCGGCATAGCCCAACCCCAACAGGAGCAAGAGCCAAATGATCAAGCGCACCATTTCTTCGTTCCTTTTTTCCCTGCCCACGGAGTATCTTTTTACAGACTGCCTGGGTTACTTTAGATGATGGAAGCCAAAAGATGCAATTGTTACCCTGGGGGGAGCTAAAAAAGTGGACAGGAGACGGGGAAATGGGGCTTGGTTCCCTTTTTCCTGCGGGGTGTTTCTGATACACTGGTAGTCAGGTTTTATATATTATCAGGTGGTGCCATGCAATCTATTGGATCGATTAAACAATTGCCCACCTGGAAAGTTTTTATTCTGCTCCTGATCCTCCTGATCCTCCTGATCATGGGAGCAAATCATGCATCGGCAGCTCTTAACCTGACCTTGGAAGAACAGGAATGGCTCCGAACCCATCCAACAATCCGCCACGCCCCAGACCCCGATTACGCCCCCTTTGAATCACGTAATAGCCATGGACGGATCGAGGGCATTGCACCGGATACCCTGCAGAGGATTTCCCAAATTCTCGGTGTGCGGGTGGAAACCCTGCCTTCCGATTCATGGGCCAACTCTTTGGAAATGATTAAAAATCGCACAGCCGATCTGGTAACCGTGGCCACCCCGACGCCGGAACGGCAGGCCTTTCTCTCTTTCAGTCAACCCTATGCCATTTTTCCCGATTTGCTGCTTGTGCGCCAGGATGTGAAAGGTCACATCCGCATGGATGAACTGGCAGGGAAAACTCTGGCAGGTATCAAAGGTTGGGCAATCAACGAGGAAGTACAGCGGGTTCACCCGGAGATAAGCTTTCGTTGGTTACCTAATGTTAAGGAGGCCATCACTGCAGTTTCGTTGGGGGAGGTGGATGGTCTCCTGTTGAACCGGGCCACAGCGGGCTATTGGACCCAGCGGCTGAACATTACCAATCTTCGTAACGCCGGGGAAACGCCTTTCACCTATCGCTTAAGCTTTGCCGTCCGCAAGGACTGGCCCCTCTTACAGACTCTTCTGGATAAAGCCCTGGATCAAATCAGCAGCGAGGAAAAACGGAAGATTCAGTCCCGTTGGGTCTACCTGAAGGATGAGGAGTCCCGCTCCTGGCAACCAAGTTGGTGGTGGCTCTCCAGCGGTGGGTTTATCATCGTTTTTGGCGTGGTCTTGTTGTTGAATTGGCGGTTGCGGCAACAGGTGTTGAGACATGCCCAGGTGTTGGTCCAGGAACAAGCCCATGAAAATGCCCCCCATGCCTTGCGGACAGGACGCCTATTGCCCCTGCTGCCCTGGATGGCCCTGGTTGCCGGTCTGACTACAACCATCTTGTGGTATCAGGCCGCCCGGCAGGATGCCTATGACAACTTGCAAGATAACTTTGTCTACCAGTTCCAGGAACTCATCCTGCGCATTCAGCAACGGATGGTCGCCTATGAGGAGGTGCTGCGCTCCGTGCACGGTTTGTTTAAAGCCTCCGAGAGTGTAGAGCGGCATGAATTCCGCAGTTTTGCCGAATCGTTGCAACTGCAACAAAGCTATCCAGGTATTCAGGGGGTAGGTTTTTCCCTCCTGGTAGGCAAAGAGGAGAAGGATCGTCATATAATGGCTGTCCGCCAGGAAGGTTTTCCCGACTATATCCTTCGACCACCGGGGGAGCGTCCTTTTTATACTTCCATTATATACTTGGAACCCTTTGCTGACCGCAATCTGCGGGCCTTTGGCTATGATATGTATTCAGAAGAGGTACGCCGGGTGGCCATGGAGCGGGCAAGGGATGAAGGTTTGGCCTCCCTGTCGGGCAAGGTCACCCTGGTGCAGGAGGAAGGACAGCATGTCCAGGCGGGCTTTTTGATGTATTTGCCAGTCTATCGTAACGGGTTACCCCACGAAACCAGGGAGGAACGTCGCGCCAATTTGCTGGGCTGGGCCTATGCACCATTCCGCATGGATGACTTGATGACGGGTATTCTGGGGGTACACCCTGCCGATTTTGATCTGGAAATCTTCGATGGCGACCATGTTGAATCTGAAGCATTAATGTACGACTCGGACAACTCCCAGACCTCCGAACACAGCATCCTTCCATTGTTTAATACCGCCAAACGCCTGGAGATAGCAGGCCGTCCTTGGATCATCACCCTGCACTCCCTGCCAGCATTTGAAGACCGTATAGATAATCAACGCCCAAGGATCATTTTGCATGCTGGTCTGCTGGCAAGCATTCTACTCTCCCTGCTGGTTGGGTTGCTGGTGCATGGCCGCTCACGGGCCATCAGTCTGGCGCGGCAAATGACCACAGAATTGCAGGCAAGCCGGTTTCGCTGGAAATTTGCCGTGGATGGTTCGGGGGACGGCCTTTGGGACTGGGATGTTCCGTCGGGAAAAGTATTTTTCTCCAAACGTTGGAAGGAAATGCTGGGCCATACCGAGGAGGAAATTGGCGATGGTCTGGACGAATGGGAAAAACGAGTCCACCCCGAGGACAAGGCAACAACCATGGCCGCAGTTCAAGACTATTTTGCAGGCAAGACTCCCTTCTATGTCAGCGAACACCGGGTATTGTGCAAGGATGGCAGTTGGAAATGGATTTTGGATCGGGGCATGGTGGTCAGTCGGGATGCAAACGGGAACCCCTTGCGGGTGATTGGTACCCACTCCGACATTTCTGAACGTAAACGATTGGAGTTTGCGTTGCGTGCAGAGTTGGAGAGAAATAAACGCTTTTCCGGGATTATGGATAAATTGGAAGCTTACGTCTTCATCAAAGACCGCCAGCTCCGATATGTCTATGCCAACCGTCTGACTCTGGAGCTGTTTCATTGCACTGCTGATACATTGATAGGCAAGGGGGATGAACAATTTTTCACAGCCCCGGATGCCCTGGCCAGGCTAAGAGCCGTGGATCAAGGTGTTTTGGATACGGGCAAACCCAGCAGGGTGGAGATGGTGGTCACCCCGATCAGCAGTGGGGAGACCCGGATATATTTGGAAGCCAAGAGTCCCATCTATGATGATGAAGGAAACATTTGGGGATTGAGCGGCGTTTCGGCGGATATTACCGAGCAAAAACGCATTGAGGAGGAGTTGCGGCAGGCCAAGGCGCAGGCAGAGGTGGCCACCAACGCCAAGAGTGAATTCTTGGCCGCCATGAGCCATGAAATTCGCAGCCCGATGAATGTGGTGCTGGGCATGTCGGAGGTGTTACTGGAAACCGAATTGAGCCAGGAGCAGCGTCGTTTGGTACATACCATGCACCGTTCAGGTAAGGCCTTGCTGGCGGTGATCAACGATGTGCTGGATTTTTCCCGCATTGAATCGGGGCGTTTTTCCATTGCAGAGATTCCCTATTCGCCCCGTCAAGTTGTGGAGGAGACCGCTGGTTTGATGCAGGTGGCGGCTGAGGAAAAAGGTCTCAATTTAACTGTGAACCTGGTATCGGATATTCCGGAAGCGATCCAGGGTGATGATGGGCGGGTGCGCCAGATACTCATCAACCTGTTGGGTAACGCCATTAAGTTTACCCAACAGGGCCAGGTAAATGTAACCTTGGCCGTGGATCCGCAAACTCCTGCAACACTTTTATTCAGTGTGGCCGATACGGGTATTGGCATCGCCCCGGAACATGTGGGCCATATTTTTGAACACTTCACCCAGGCCGATTCTGGCATTGCCAGGCGGTATGGTGGCACGGGTTTGGGTCTGGCCATTTCCAGACGTTTGGTGGAGCTTATGGGCGGTAAAATTTGGGTGGAGAGCCAACCAGGCAAAGGCAGCACCTTTTATTTTACCATTCCGGTGCGTACAGCCCAACAAGTGCAGCCCACCCCTGGCCAGCTTCTATCCCACACCGGTGCATCCGAAAGAAGCCTGCGTATTCTCATTGCGGAGGATTCGGAAGACAATCAACTGTTATTTAAAATTTATTTAAAAAAATCCCCCCATGACATAGTGGTGGTCAAGGATGGACTTGAGGCGGTCGCGCGGGTGAAGGAAGAGCCATTTGACCTGATTCTCATGGACATCCAGATGCCCAACCTGGACGGCTACGCCGCCACCCGCGCCATTCGTGCCTGGGAGCAGGAAGAAAACCGTCCACCATTGACCATCATCGCCTTAAGTGCCCACGCCTCCGCCGAAAAGAAGGAAGAAAGCCTGGCCGCAGGGTGTGATGACCATTTGACCAAGCCGATCAACAAACAGGCTCTGCTGGCGGAGATTCAGAAGGTTGCAAGAACAGGTGTTTAGCAATATGACAACCAGCAGTGCCGGTTGATAGGATATCAGGGGCGAGAAAAAACACATTGCATAGTGGATGGTTGTGATTTATTTAAAATCAAAGAGATAAGGCAGTGTGAGCAACCCATGGCGAAACAATCCCCTTTGTTTTTCCATGCATTCCTCAAGGAAGATTTCCTGAACACTCACCAGGAATCCTAACCTGGCCTACCCCCTAAAAATCCCTTACATAATGACTCTCTCATTGCGAAAGTAATTGAAAATAAAGCAAAAAATTAAACGTAATTAATGCTCAATATAAAAAAATCACACCAAATGCGCTCCTTAATATGATTTCTATTGACAAAGAGGGTGTCATCTAATAGTGTTTGCCGTCAGATGATTATGACGTTGCTTGTATAATATTGGATGTACTCTAAAATTCCATAGGTGGATTTGGTTCCTGTTTGGTTCATCATTTAGTTTTTAGGAAAAGGTCTCGGCATGGAAGCCGCCCTTTGGGCGGATTTTTTGTTGAAAACCCAAAATGGTTAAGTTGGTTGGTGGTTTGGTGCGGGGGGGGGCGTTTGGCGTGCTTTGTCTCTGTTTTGAGGAGTGGTTCTCTTCTCTCTTTCGCCCCATTTTCACAAACCTGCTGACTCTGGGGCGGGAAGTACAAATTTTTCATTTGTCACCTTTTCATCGAAAAATAATGGAGTGGGAAGTTCTGGCGGGCGTTCCCTTTCGATAGGGTCGTTGGTGAAGGGAAATGAGGTGCGGGAGGGGGGATATTCGTTTGGGTTCCCAGAATTCCCAGGGTAGGACTACCTTTTCGATGTGTAAATTGAGTGGCTTTAGGGAAGTGTGATAGGGGTCGGCTGAATAAAGCTTACAGAGCAATAGCGTTTACGTGCGCATATAAATGGATGAGGAGAAAGAGATGAGTGTAAGTAATGTAATATCAAAATTTTCAATCGTCATAACATTGGCAGCTCAAGTTACTAATTTTGCCCTTGCCGATTCAGAAGATATTGTCAAAATATGCGGGCCATTACTAATACAAACTGAAATAGAATCTACCACTAGGATCGATTATCATCAAGCTTTTAGGAATAAATTTTGTTCGGATAAAAGTAGAGATGCAAAAAAAGTGCCAGTCTTGACGGAAATGTTGTTATTGAAGGTATACCAATTGGGGCTGGTGCAAGTCAAAGCTCTTCTGAAGTTACAAAAGAAAGCTTCTGCAATGATTCCAGTTTAAGGGCAAGCTATACTTTCATGAATGACTATTTTATTAAAAACGTCACAAAAGAGGTACTTATTGCGTATAATGATTGCGTAGACAAAATGAGCGGTTCTACAACTAATAATGGCGTGATTGTAGAATATAAGAATATTGATGGAAATAAAATTACCGTAGAAGCGTCTTGGAACGCAAATATTTTGCAGATTCAACCAGAATTTCAAGCAATACAACCAACCAATCTTAATTGCAATAGTGTACCAGCAGGCCGTAAAATTCCTCTCAAAAAGGATGGCGGCCTAAACTTTCAATGTACCTGGGAAAAAAATGCAAAAAAGGGAGAAGTATTGGTATTAGCGCATAATTCAAGTGGAAAAGTGCTTATTAAGAAAGAAATCCCGGAAACTGTACCACCCAACGATGTAATAAGATATTTATCTGATGAACGACCAACAACCATTCCAATTCCTATTCATGGAAACCTGGGTATAGATAAACCCTATTGGGCATCATCTATTGTTATTGCAGGAAAAACTTATCAAAAGGGGCTAGTAATGCACCCGAAGGAGTTTACAAAAGTTAAGTCTCATTCAGTTGAAGTTGTGTATGATTTGAAATTACTGGAGCAAAAGCACGGTGTAAAGTTCAAAAAATTTCGCTCAACAATTGGTTTGGCCGAGCCGAATGACTGCAGTTCAAGTGACGGAAATGTGAACTTTATCGTAAAACTGGATGATAAAGAAGTTTATAATAGCAGGATTATTAATAATGGCCCTGTTAGACATGGGATATACCTAGATGTAAACGTCCCCATTGAGAAAGCACAAAATCTTCAGCTGATAGTCGATGACGCAAATGGAAGCATCGGTTGCGATCATGCGACCTGGGCTGATGCAAGGTTGACAACTAAAGAGTAAGAGGGTCAGAAAAAAGTAGGAGGATTTTCAGGGGCTTATAGGGATGCCTCACGGTTGAATTTCCGTGACATATATGGCCCCTCCCTGAATCTGGGGATGAATCCGGGGATGCCATACCGATTAAATTTATAGCCATAAGGGAGACAGGTATGGTGTCCCGTGCGCAGTGGGGATTAAGGACTCTGGGATTAAGGGGATGTATATGGACCCATCCCGGTATTCAAGAGGAAAATTTAAACCCCACCATTTTTTTGGCTGCCCGAACCAGCCTCAAAAAGGCGTGTTTGACTCCTCTCCAGGCCAAGCCTATACAGAACTGAAATCTGGGGACAGTTCACCGTTTTCCCTGATGGCCAAAAATTGCTGAAATCCGGGGTCAGTTTACCGTTTTTCCTGATGGCCATAAATTGGCTAAATCGGCAATTCCGAGAACCACCACTTTTCCTCTGTTCGCACCAGAGCATGGGAAACGGTTTCATGAGGTCGGTCAGGGTGATGGCCTCCGGTTACCGTCCGTCCAGTATGGCTTCCACAATGTCGGGGGCAAGCAGGGTCAGGCATAGATCGCAAAATCAGCCTGAGACAACTGGACAGGATCACCCATGTCCAGTCGTCTGCTGCCACATATCCAGCAGGGCTTGCTCAAAGGTGTGGGCGTAGGTGTGGCATTGACAGAGGGGGGAGGTGGCCAGGCGTTGGCGCAACAGGTTACGCCAGTAGATGAGTCCCTGGATATCCCCGGCTACCTCTTTGACCATGGATAAAAAGCCTGTGCGGCTGTGGGCAATCCACAACTCCAGATCACATTGCTTCAACAATGAGGCAGTCATCCGGCTGACATAACTCTCACCCAGCCAGGTGACCACCGGAACACCCATCCACAAAGCCTCATAGGTGGTGGTGGCACCGTTGAAAGGGAAAGTGTCCAGGGCAATGTCCACCCCTTGATAATGGCGCAAATGGTGGTCCAATCGCTCATCCTTGCCACCCAGTAAAATACGCTCCTCAGAAATTCCCCGTCCGATAAAATGGCCCAGAACCCGTTGGCGCAGCATGGGATCATTGTAGTTATTCTTATATTTCAACCGCAAACGACTATTGGGAACTTCCAGTAACACATCGCTCCACAAATCCAAAACCTGGTGGTTAATCTTCTTGGGATTATTAAAAGAGCCAAAGGTGATAAAGCCATTCTGCACCACAGGCGGCTCTCCCTCCGGTGGGGCGTCCGTCATATGTCCATATTGATACAGAACTGGCAGCCGGTATATCTTTTCCGCAAACGGCTCACAACCTCCCTGGGGGGTGAGGATTTCATCGCTTAGTAAAAAATCCATCTCGGCAAAACCACTGGATGCACCATCGTGCAAGGAAATTTGCAACGGAGCTGGCCGGAATCGACAAATTTCCACCCGGTTATAGTCAAAATGACCCGCCAGATAGATGACCACATCCACCCCTGAATTGCGCATATGCTCCGCTACTTGTTGATCGCTTAACGGGTTGGTCCACAAACAGCCATGGGCCAGCCTTTGCAAGCGTTCTGTCATCGCATCACGCCCCAAATCGTGGGCATAAAAAACCAACTCAAAACGCTGCCGATCCAAGGTTTCCACCAACGGCAATAGATTCTTGGCCACCGGATGGTTGCGAAAATCAGAAGAAACAAAGGCAATTCGGCGGGGAAGCGATGGGAGTTTACGTGGCCATCCCTGGGGCGGAGCTTTGGTAAGACCAGATACCACTTGGCAACGCCGGGCATGTCGCTCCATAGGGGTAAGGTCGGGATCATAAAGCAAAACCAAAGAATAGGCGCGAATCAACAAAGTGGAAGAGGGGTGGCGGGCGACAGCTTGCTGTAAAAAAGACAACCCATCAGCCAGTCGCCCTACTTTAAACAGGGCCAAGCCATAGTTGTTGAGAAATTGTTCATGGTCGGGTTGCAGAGTGAGTGCTCGCTGATAAGCCGCCAGGGAGGCCTGATAGCGTTCCATCTTTTCCAGGGAGTACCCCAGATTATTCCAACTATCCGCCAACTCAGGATGGCGAGAAAGCTGTTTTTCATAACAAGATACCGCCTCCGGGTAACGAGAAAGCTTTTGCAACAACTGGCCATAATTGCCCAACACCCCGGCGTTGTCCGGCTGACGTTGCAACACACGCCGATAATACCCCTCCGCTTCGCTAAACTTACCAGTTAATTGCAGAACGTTGGCCAGATTGCCGAGTGCGGAAATATCTTCGGGCTGCCAGTGCAATACCTGCTGCCAATAAGCGACGGCTTGGGAAAGGTCTCCCAATTGATAGGCACACATTCCCATAAGGGTTAACAGCGGTACATCCACCGCGCCCTGCACCAATCCCTGTTGTGCCTCCAGAAGGGCCTGCTGCCATTGCCCCTGGTTATACAGAGAATAGGGATCCGCCACCACTAAACCACCAACCGTCGAATGCGGGGCATAAAGTCGCACAGGATCACCGGTTTGGTGACAAAATCCTCGGCTCCCAGTGCAAAGGCCAGCTCACGGGTTTCAATGCTCTCATCGGTGGTGACCATGATCACATGAATTCCCTTCATGGACGGATTGGATTTGACATGGGAAAGTAGTTCAAAACCATCCATTTCCGGCATGATGATATCGGAAATCACTAAGTGGGGTTGAAATTTTTCGATGGTGGATAAGGCCTCCCGACCATCCCCCGCCTCTTGTATTTCCACATTGAGGGAGGACAAAATGCTGCGAAACATGAGGCGGGCCGTGCGCAGATCATCCACCAGTAATATACGGGGTTTGGCTTGCGGCAGGTGCATGGTAAACCGGCTGCCACGCCCGGACTCGGAGGTGACCGATAACTTTCCCTGGTGGGCCAGCATGATGTCCTGACTAAATGGCAAACCGAATCCGGTTCCCCGTTCCCCCGCCGTGCCCTCCGTGGAATTTTTTTCTTCTACCCGGAACAATTTTTCCTGCTCATCCGGGGAGATACCCACCCCGTCGTCGCTGATGTGCAGTAGAATTTCTTCGTTCACGCTGTCATAAGAGGATTCCACCCGCACCACCTGACCGCTGTGGCTAAACTTGATGGCATTGGTCAACAAATTTTGCACCACCTCCGCCAGCAAATGCCGGTCTCCCCGCAAACGGGTATGCTGGGCCACATTGTTGATCAAGGTAATTCCCTTGCGGTCCGCCAAATGACCAATACGGGTGATGATATCCTTGACCAGAATTTGCCCATCCATGAATTGGGGATCCAATGTAATCTTGCCACTCTGCAAGCGACTGATATCCAATAAATTTTTTATCAACTTGACCATCTGCTCACCACTTTGCATGGCAAAGTGCAGCAACTCACGTTGTTCCGGGAGCAGGGGATGGTTGGTGTCGCTGTTTAACAACTCCAAAAGACCCAGCATGGCTCCCAGGGGGGATTTGAGATCATGGGCCACCAGAGAGACAAACTTGTCTTTCATCTTGGTGGCTTCCTGGGCCTTCTCCATGGCCTTTCTCAACTCTTCATCCCCAGAAGGTGCCTGTTGTTGGGCCTGAAGCAAGGTAGAGGTGTTCTCTTTAAGCTGTTCCATGATACCCATGAGTTGCTGTTGGGCATGGTGAAACGCTCCTTGCAAGGCGTCTTGGGGGGGGGAGGTATTCATCAACAGAACTCACTACCAGCTATAGGTTTGCGATAGATATTTCCAGGCAAACGACGAATGCCCGGAAGTTCGGGCAGGGTTTCCGCATGTCCCAGCAACAGATAGCCACCTTCCTGGAGTAGATCGATCAATCGATGGACAATGGCCAGACTGGTCTTGCGCTCGAAATAGATCAACACATTGCGGCAGAGGATTAAATCCAGTTTGGCCTTAATGGGGTAGGAGGTGTTTATCAGGTTGATGGGACGAAAATCGATCATTTCCTGAAGATAGGTTCGCACACAATAACAATGTTGACCACCAGGCAAGGTTTTTTCCTTGAAATAGGCATCCCGCAGTACCTGGGGAACCGCTGCCACTTCCTCGGTAAGATAACAGCCATTTTTCGCCTGTTCCAGTACCTTGGTATTGATATCCGAGGCCAAAATGCGAATATCCCATTTCAAAAGACCGGTGGTACCCAGGTGGTGATGCAACAACATGGCCAGGGAGTAAGGTTCGGCCCCCGTAGAGCAGGCCGCGCTCCACAAGCGCAATTTTCGTCCACGTCCGGTCAGTGCTCTCCTCTGAAGAAAGGGAATCCACTCATTTTTTAAAAAATTAAAGTGCAGGGGTTCCCGGAAAAAAGTAGTCAGATTGGTGGTGACGGCATTGTACAACTCCTGCCATTCAGGATGGTTCGGATGCTCAACGATAAATTGCACATAGTGGTGAAAACTTTCCAGCTTTAAAAATTTGATGCGCTTGCGTAGCCGATTTTGCACCATCTCCTTTTTGCGACCATCCCAATGGATTCCCAGGTGATCCTGTACCAGTTGGCTCAACTGGGAAAACTCCTCATCCGTCATCACCTTCCAACCCTCCAGGGAGGATTTCATCATTCAAAATCCAGTAACTTGGGCGGTATGGAGGAGGGTCTGCCCAATGCCGATTGCCGGGCGTGCTGGCTGGGAAGTTCCCGGTTAAGGGTGGCATGGGGCTTGGGAAGACTGGAGGGTTTGGACTCCATCTCTTCCCTGGTTTCAAAGATAAAGCCATGAATGGCCCGGTTAAGATCATTGGCCTGGTCAGCCAAAATACGACTGGCCGCTGCCGTCTCTTCCACCAGTGAAGCATTTTGCTGGGTGATTTTTTCCATATCAATGATGGAAATATTGATCTGCTGCACACCAAGGGCTTGTTCGTTGGAGGCCACATGAATTTGTTCCACCACATCGCTCAAGGTGGAGGTGGTGTTGGTGATACGCTCCAGTTGATCGGAAACCACTGTCAGGAGGGACTGTAAATTTTGTTCCGACTCCCGTTGCAAATTGTCCAACAGGGTCCGCACCTGAATTTGCATCTCCTCCACCGCCTGGCTGGATGCCCCCACCAGTCGGGTGCCGTGTTCCACCTGCAACAGACTGTTTTCAATCAATTGACCAATGGCCTTGGCCGCCTTGGTGGAACGCTGGGCCAATTTTTTCACCTCAGTGGCCACCACCGCAAAACCACGTCCATATTCCCCGGCACGTGCTGCCTCCACCGAAGCGTTCAAGGCCAACAGGTTGGTCTGGAAGGAGAGATCGTTGATCACCGTGATGATTCCCGCAATCTTGCGACTGCTGGCGGTGATATCCTCCATGGCTGCCACCACCTGCAAGTTAAGGTTGCGTACCTGTTCCAGATGGGGACGATTGTTCTCCTGTACCTTGAAAATCAATTCACGATTGCTGGATTGACTGTGCTCTACCGCCTGCCGCAATTGTTGCCCACCCAACTGAGCAATCTGCCGGGTTTGCTGGCCAATCTGGTTGGCCTCCGTGGCATTGCTGGCGTTACGCTGCACACTGGCCGTCATCTCCTCCATGGCGGCTGCCGATTCTTCCAGGGATGCGGCCTGGGCCTCCGTGCGAGAGGCCAAATCCTGATTGCTGGCAGCAATTTGCTGAGACGCTGCACTGATTTCCAGCGAACCATTTTGAATATGCAACATCATTTCTTGCAACTGCTGCATGGTCCGATTCATCACCTGGGCCATCTGACCAATTTCATCCTCGCTCTCCATGGCAATACGCCGGTTGAGGTGACCTTGACCAAAATCCTGGATGGTGTGGGAAAGTAGCTGTATCGGTTCGATCAACCGACGGCGGAAAAAATAGCGAATACTCACCGATTGCAATACAATGATGATCAAAATACAGGCTGCCAGAATCAAAAGACTCTGATAAAAATGACCGTACAAAGGATCCAGTTTGACCCCCAGATGTAACCTGGCAATCACTTGCTCCCCATCATTCTGAATCTCCCGAGTGAACGTTTTGACATGTTCGTTGACCACAGGCGCGGTCCCGGAAATCAGACGGTTTTTGTTGTCGTAGAGGGCCGCAAAGCCGATGCCTGTATCCTTGGCAGCCTCTTCCATCAGCAGGTTTAAGGAATTGAAATCCCGGCTTTCGATATAATTGAGGCTGATCTTGCCAAGCAGATCGGCCATGGTATTGCCTTTGGCATCCAGCAACTCCATCATGGAGGTGTGATTTCCCCAGGTGATCACCCCACCCAATAATCCCATGAGCAGAACGGTCAGGAGGGTGGCCGGTATTAAAAACTTGCTGTTGAGGGTGGTCATCTTCAACCGAAGCATGGCTTGATCCTTCTTTAATCCTTGTCGAAAATGCCTTTACCGGATTTGATCACCTGTTTCATGTGCTGCCGGTAGGGTTGCCATAAATGTTGTCCCTCATCCAGGTTGACGGTCCCTGTCTTGGAGATGATCTCCTGCCCCTTGGCGGACTTAACAAAGGCCAAAAACTGTTTGACCTCCGGCGAGGGGGTGTTGCTGGTGACCAGATACATGGGACGAAACAGTTTGTAGCTGCCCCGAATAATATTTTCCTGGCTGGGAGGGATGCCATCCAGGTTTAATATTTTCAATCCATTGCGTCGGGAGGAGGAGACCCCGGAAATGCCAAAGGCATAGGGGGTTTCCTTGACCGAAAACTCCAACGGTCCGCTTTCATCCAATATTTTTTGACTGACAAACTCCACGTTGAGATCCCCAAACAACAGTTCTCTCGCCATCATTTCCACGCCGGACAGTTTGCCGTTTCTGAGCATGAGGACAATGGGTTGATCCTCCCCTCCCAGTTCGCGCCAGTTGGTAATTTTGCCGGTCAAAACCTGGCGCAACTGTTCATGGGTGATGTTGTCCACCGTGACATCCGGGTGGGTGATGGCCACCAGTGCATCCCAGGCCACCGGGTGGAGTTTCACCCCTTTTTCCGCATCGTCCAGAATGAGATGGCGACATGTTCCGCCCAAGGTGACATTGCCGTTGGCCACCTCACGGATACCCTTGGTGGCCCCACCGCCGGATAGATAAATATCCTGCCCGGTCTCCTGTTTAAAAGCCTTGGCCAATTCCAGCATGAAGGCACTTTTGGTGATGCCGCAGCCTGCCCAGGTCATAGGGGATTTGGCCATCAGCAAAGGGGGGAACAAGAACGAAACAAGCAGCAGCGCGAGCCATCGAACAGCAAACTTCATGGGGTTTCCTCCTCAGCCAGCGGGCTGGACATGAGTAACACCTCTTTGGCCAACAGGCGTTCCGGGTTGAGTAGAATGACCATATTGCCTCGTACCTTGACCACACCCGCAATAAAGCTGATGTCCAGGGGAGAGAGGTGGTCTGGCGGTGGTTGGACAGTTTCATGGGGAACAGCCAACACATCGGCCACCGCATCGACGATCAAGCCGGACAGGCGACCTTCCACTTGCACCACCATGATCACCGTATATCGATGATAGGTAGCCTCCCCCACGCCAAAGCGGAGTCGTAAATCCATCACCGGAATGACCAGACCCCGCAGATTGACCATTCCTTTAATAAAATGGGGCATGTTGGGAATAATGGTGCAGGGGGCGTAGTTAATGAGTTCTTTAACTTTAAGGATGTCAATACCGTAAAGTTCTGTGCCGAGATAAAAAGTAATTATTTGCAGGACATGGGGCGTCAAGGCAACGGCCAGGGCATCCTCATCCTCTTCCATCTCCTCCAACTGGATAAATTCTTCCCATTTTTCCAGGGAGATTCCCTCAAAGATGGCAGGCGTATCACCCATTTTAGCTTTCCCTTAAATTAGGAACTATTCTAAAAGGAGAATAACATTTTTTTCAGTTGTTTCAAGGTCAATAGTAGGTTTGCTTTTCAATTAGGAGAAGAAATCTAGTGTATAGTGTGGTTAACTAGATGGCATTTTTGTGTATGTTAATGCTAACTAGCTGATAGGAATGTTACATTCCAAGGGGTGTAGTCACTCCTGCTTGTTGACGCAAGAGATGAAAAAGAATCCGCTGAAATGCTCAGAGGGGAGGTAGAACGAACGATGACGGGCAATAGCCCGGTTTGGGTATGGGATTCGTAGGGGGCAGGGGCATAAAGATAGTGACGATCTTGGGGTGGAGTTTGGCCAATGGAAAAGTAATCATCTTGGGAAACCATGCGGCCAGACGGATTGTTGTTTGTGGGGGAAAGGGAGAGTTGATAGTTGGTATTGCTAGAACTAAACCTGCCATCGACACAAACATAGTAGGTTCCTGCAGAAAGATAAGTAGAGCAGTTTTCGTTTGCATTTCCAGTGTTGGTAGAACTGGCGATAATATTATCATCCATATTGTCAAGATACTGGACTGCTGTAGGTAAAGGATCACCTGAGCCGGAAAAGGGAATGTTGCGTCCGATCATCAAATCAGCGTTTGAAGTCAAGCCGCCCAGGCTGGCAGTCAGGTAAGTTGGTGTAGAAACGGTGAAATAGTAAACATCAAACAGATCGGAGGAGTAGCCCACGCTGCCATTTCTGGTTTGGTTGCTGGTCAGATTGCCAAGATTTTGTGCACCGCTGCCGGAGAGGGTGCGGGAGACCGGCGGGGATGCCGGGGTGTTGGAGGTTAAGGAAAGTTGATAGTTGGTGGAACCGGTTTTTTGCATGACTGCCAGATAGTAAGTACCCGCTGACAAGGAAGCACTAACAGATTCCGACTGGCTCCCCGATTTCAGAGAACCGCCGATAATGCCGGATGAAACATTATCGAACCAATTGAGGTAGGCCAGCAGAGGGGTGGGGGTTCCAATCCAGTTGATGGGTGAAAAAAGGACAAGGTCAGCGTCCGCTGACATACCCGACAAGGAGATATTGACCTGTCTGTTGGAGGTGAGGGTAAAGACATAGGTATCCCATGGGTCATCGTTGCCCACGGACTCGGAACGGCTGAGGTTGCCATTGGACAGATTTCCCAAATATTGGGAAAAGGACAAGGGTTGGGAGGAGGCCGTGGGGGTTGCACCAAGTAAAAGGGAATAGTCGGTATTGCCACTGGTTGATTTAACCCGGACATAATAGGTTCCGGCACTCACGGCGCGTGAGATGGCATCTGTGCTGCTTCCTGTCAAAATGGATTGGGCCACCTGTTGACCTGTAGAGCTTAGCAGGGCCAAGTCCGCATTCCCGGTCAGGTTGCCCAGGGAGAGGTTAAGAGTAGCCGCAGAATCCAGGGTAAAACGATAAAAATCGTGACCATCCAGACTGCCCACCCAGTCGGTGACTGTTTGTGTGCTGGAGAGGGAACCCAAATTGGTGGCGGTGGTGGTGGCGTTGCCGCCTTGATCTGGGGACAGCAGGGAAGCTGTCATGGTCAGGGAGTAGTTGCTGTTGCCCCCTTTGCTTTGTACCTTGGCATAATAGGTTCCGGCACTGATGGTTTGGGTAAGGGACTCGGGGCTGGTTCCCGTCAAAATGGATTGAGTGATCAGTTGCCCGGTGTTGCCCAATAAGGACAGGTCTACATTGCTGGTCAGGTTGGTAAGGGAGAGATCCACTGTTCCGGCAGCAGACAGGATAAAGCGGTAGTAGTCCAGGCTATCCAGGCTTCCAACCCATTCGGTGAGGGTTTGCAAGGTAGAAAGGGTGCCTTGATTGGTAGCCAGGAGGGTTGAGTTGCCCCCCTGGTCTGGCCCAAGCAGGGATGCCTGCATGGAGAGGTTGTAATGGGTTCCGTTTGCAGAGCTATGAACTTTGGCAAAATAGGTTCCGCCAGACAATAACAGGCTCAAAGATTCGGAGTTGCTTCCTGTCTGGTTGGATTGGCTGATGAGTTGTCCTTTGTTGTTCAACAAAGCAAGATCAGCGTTAGCGGTGAGATTGCTTAATTGCAAATCCAAGGTTCCAGCTCTGTCCATAAGCAGGCGATAGTGATCCTGACCATCCAGGCTGCCTACCCAATCAGAGATGGTTTGCAGGTTGGTGAGGGAGCCCAGGTTGGTGCCGGTGGTGGTGGCGTTGCCGCCTTGATCGGCAGCCAGTGGGGTTCCTCCCATGGTCAGGTTATAACTACTGTTGCCCCCCTTGATGTGCACTTTGGCAAAGTAGGTTCCGGCGGTGGTGGTAAGGGTGAGGGATTCATTGCTGCTGCCAGGTTGACTGGATTGGCTTAAAGTTTGACCGGTGCTTCCCAACAGGAAAAGATCGGCATCATTGGCCATCCCCAACAGGGAGAGTTGGATGGTTCCAGTCTTGCTGAAGACAAAACGGTAGAAATCCAGGCTATCCAGGGAACCGACCCAATCGGTGACCGTGGTGGTTGCTCCAAGAGTTCCCTGGTTGGACGCTTGGCTGTGGGTGTTTCCGCCCAGGTCTGGGCCAAGGGATGAACTGGCGATGGCAAGGGAGTAGAAGGTACTGCTGCCGGAAGATTGAACTTTGGCAAAGTAGGTTCCGGCACTGACAGCGGCATTAACCAAACGATCGGCGATACCGGTTTGTACGGCCTGGGCCACGGTTTGACCCTTGTGGTTCATCAGAGTCAATTGGCTGGCTGAGGAAAGACCGCTCAAGGAAAGATTGACCAGGCCTGTTTGCTCCAGGACGAAGCGGTAGTGATCCATGGTATCCAGTATGCCAACCCAGTCATTCATGGTCTGGGTGGTGGCGATGCTACCCAGTTGGCTGGCTGTTGTGGTGGCGTTGCCTCCCATATCTGGGCCAATGGGAGAGGTTACCGCCGACAGGAGATAGTTGGTGGTACCGGCGTTTCTTTGCACTTTCACATAATAGGTTCCAGAAGAGAGCAGACTGCCAACGGCCTCGTTGCTGGTACCGGATTGGGTGGACTGGCCCAATATTTGATTGTTGCTTCCTGTCAGATAGAGATCGGCGTTGGCCGTCAGACCGGAGAGGGAGAGGGAGACCATGCCGGCTTCCGACTGAACGAAGCGGAACCAGTCCATGGAGTCGGTACTGCCAAGCCAGCCGGTGGCGGTTTGGGGGGTGGCGAGCAGTTGACCGAGGGTTCTGGCCAGGGTGATGGAATCATCCTGATTTTCCAGAGGAACGTTGGCGTGGTTGCTGTAACCGGTAACGGTCACATCGTTGTCCACCAACAGTTTTTCCCCTCCCTTCAGGTAGAGGGTGTAACCCTGACCATCCAGATAGGAAACCGTGGATTTGGTCCAACCGCTGCCCATTTGCAGCCTGTCGTTGCCATCCCCTTTGACCAGCAGGCGGGAACCAGGATCGGTGATCTGGCTGAGGGTGGAAGCGTTGACAATCAGGGTGTTACTGCCCGATCCGGCCACCATATCGATGGCATCGATCCCTTCCAGCCGGTTGGTGATGCCCAACGTGGTCAAATCCAGAGTCCAGCTTCCATCCATGCGGAGGGTATCGTTGCCACCACCACCATCGATTTGCCAGAAGGAGGCGTCGGAGATGGCCAGCAGATCATCACCCGCGCCACCGATCAACACATCTTGTCCGCCCAGCCCTGTCAGGGTATCCGCCCCCAGTCCGCCGTGCAGGGTATCGCTCCCGCCAGAGCCGGTTATTGTCTGCGACGTGGTGGGCAGATCAAGAAGGTTACCCCCAAGGAAGAGATAACTGTATCCCTTGGTATTGATGGGACCAGATCCCCCCAGGAGCAGGTCATCGAAACCGTCGTCATTGATATCCCCTGCTGAACTGACGGAAAATCCGGATCGTTCTCTTTCAAACTGACCATCCAAGCGGAAACCGTTGGCACCGTTCAGGGAGGCCAATTGCAGGACAGAAGAGAACCCCCCAGACTTGCCATAGACAAGGTAGGTGCTCCCCAAGCTCTCCAGAGAATGATCATTGATGACTAAATAATTTTCACAGGCAGAAATGAGCAGGTCATCGTAGCCATCCCCATTGACATCCCCGGCAGAACTGACGGAACGTTTAAGATCGGGACCATTGACAGATGTTGCCAGTCGAAAGCCGTCGTTGCCATTCAAGGTGGACAATTGCAGGAGGGAGGCAAAGCCGGAGGTACGCCCGAACACCACATAACTGGCACCGGCACCATTTGGATCCCAGGTTCCCACCATCAGATCATCCATGCCATCGCCGTTGATATCTCCTGCTGTGCCCACATCCATGACCAGGGTGCCATCCAACAGGCAGAAGCCGTTGGAGCCATTCAGGGTGGAGAGGTCCAGGCTGGGAGAGAAGCCGGAGGCTTGGCCGAACACCACATGGGCGGCCTTATAGGAGGCCACGATGACATCATCGAAGCCATCATGGTTGACATCCCCTGCCGCTTCCACCTCATAGCCGCAACCGCTGTTGAGAAGGGTGCCATCCAGGCGGAAACCGTTGCTGCCATTGAGAGAGGTGAGGGAGAGGGAGGCGGGAAGGCCGGCAGTTTTGCCAAAGACCACATAGGCAGCTCCCAAATTGTCTCCCCCCGCGTCGGACCCGATGGAACCGATGATCAGGTCATCGATCCCGTCGCCGTTCACATCCCCTGCCGATGCTACCGAATTTCCGGTCTGGTTTGCTCCCTGTTCGCCCCCCAGGCGCATGCCGCTGGTTCCAGAGAGACTGGCAAGGGACATGGTGGAGGAGAAGCCTTCGCTTCGCCCAAACAAAACATAGGCCAGACCATATTGGGTGGAACTGAATTTGCCATCGGGAGCACCCACAATCAGGTCATCGTAACCATCGCTGTTGATATCTCCCGCGCCGTGCACATCGGAGCCGGCCATTTCATTCTTGCTGGCACCTGTCAGGCGAAAACCGTTGCGACCGTTAAGGGAAGAAATATCCAGACTGGAAGAAAAACCTGTCGCCTGGCCAAAAACCACATAACTGGCCCCGGAATATTGACCGGCAGGGCTGGCCTGATGTGCCCCGATGATGATGTCCTCGAAGCCGTCACCATTGATATCCCCGGCACAACTGACAGAAAAACCGAATCCGTCGCCGTTGGCAGCTCCGTTGAGACGAAAACCGTTCTGACCGTCCAGGGTGGAAAGTTGGAAGGTGCTGGCGGTATTGAGGGCGGTGGCTGCATCCACGTTGGCTACCGCCAGGGTGACGGTGGCCGTATCGTTCAGAAGTCCGTCGGAAACCTGAACCTGGAGGGTATAGGCAGGGGTTGTTTCATAGTCGAGACGGGTGTTTGCTGCCAGGGTCAGGCGACCGTCGGCAGCCAGGTTGAACAGACCGTCGCCGCTTCCTCCTGGCAACAGGGTAAAGGTTTTGCTGGACAGGGCATCGGGATCGCTGGCCTGCACATAACCGATGGCCGAACCGGGGCGGGTTGTTTCCACCACCGTGATGGTTTGCTCTTCCAGCAGGGGGGATTCATTAATATTGGTTAGGTTGATGGTGATGACACCGCTGGTGGTGGCGGGACCGCTGTTCACCTGAACATCCAGCCGGAAGGTATTATTGCCCTCGAAGTCCAGCAGGGCACCTTCAGCCACGGTTACGCGCCCGCTTGAGGCGTCCACCTTGAATACATTTTGCCCGGAGCCGCCTGTCACCGTGAATTCGTTGGAGCCTCGCGGATTGTAGACCGTGATGGTTCCCACTTCGCTGGTTGCCGGGGCGTTTTCCGTCAGGGAAAAGGTTTGGGCACCGACGGTGAGGACCACGGGTGGACCATTGACCACCACACGGCTATCCACCAGCAGGTCCACACCGCCCCGGTTGTAACGATGGTAGGATTGACCGGCCAGGGTGTTGGCATTGGATGTTTTGGTCCAGCCATCGCCCATTTGCAGGCGGTCGTTGCCATCTCCCAGGATGCGCAGGGAGGCCCCGGCATCGGTGATCTGACTGACCACGGCGGCATTGAGGATTACGGCGTTGGCATCTGTGCCGCTGCGCATATCCAGGGTATCGATACCATGCAGGCGACCGCTCACGCCAGGGGTGGTGAGGTCCAGCAGCCAGCCGCCCTCCATGCGCAGGGTATCGTTGCCACCACCACCGTTCACCAGGCCAAAGGTGTCGTCACGGACAGCCAGGAGGTCATTGCCTGCCCCACCAATGAGCACGTCTTTGCCGCCACCACCCAGCAGAGTGTCTGCCGTCATGCCGCCTCGCAGCAGGTCCGCCCCGCTGGTGGTGACACGGGACTGAGGGGTGGTATTGGCACCACTGGGATCGCTGCCATGGATCACCCAGGTGGCACCGTTGTTGTAACCGGCTGTATTGGCTAGAAGATTACCCAATAGCAGATCGTCAAACCCATCGCCATTCATGTCTCCTGCAGGGCTGCCTGGGGGAACACTGTAGCCAAAACTTATGGAAAATCCCTGGACTCCACCAGTTACGTTGACGCTGGATTTGCTGATGAATGAGGGAAACGGGGAGGACATGCCAAAGATGACCGTATTGTTCAGCAGGATATCGGCAAAACCATCCCTGTTTACATCTCCTGCTGATGAGACATTTTGGTCAGAACCAACGTTGTCCATGCGAAATCCATTACTGCCATCCAGACTGGAAGCAGCAACGGAAGCCGTGAAGGGGGTGGACCTGCCGAAGATGACAAAACTGTCTCCCAGGAGATCGGAAAAACCATCCCCATTGATATCACCCCCATATCCCACCTGGATGGATTCATCGTATTCATTATCGACAATGATTCTGAAGCCGTTCTGACCATTGAGGGCTGTCAGATCCAGATTGGCGGCAAAACCGGAAGCTTTGCCAAAAATAACATAAGCATTCCCGGCACGATCACCGGCGATGATGTCGTCAAACCCATCGCCGTTGATATCCCCCGCCATGCTGACGGAAAAGCCCACCTTTTTGTTATCACCCACTCCATCAAGACGGAAACCGTTGGTGCCATTCAGAGTGGAGAGCATCAAGGTGGAGGAAAAACCAGACGCTTTTCCAAACACCACATAGGTTGCACCGGAACTGTAACCGTGGTGGTCGGCTTCTCTGGCTCCCAGAATCATATCGGCAAAGCCATCACTGTTGATATCGCCTGCTGAACTGACCGCAAATCCAGTGCGGTCGTAGTCGTTGGCTCCCAATATAAGAAAACCATTGTTACCGTTGAGCGTGGACAAATCAACATGGGCCGGGAAGACACCAGATTTGCCAAAGAGGATATATCCGCCGCCTTGGTTTCTTCCACCAGGAGCATAGGGGGCACCCACAAACATGTCATCGAAACCATCCCCATTGACATCGCCGGCAGAATGGACGGACATCCCAAGACTTTCATTGGTTACTTTACCATCCAGGCGAAAACCGTTGATGCCATTCAACTGGCTTAGGTTCCAGGTTGGGGAAAAGCCACTTTCGTTGCCAAAAACCAAATAGGCCGAACCGGCGTAAGACTTACTGTGGCTGGCACGTTCCGCGCCGATCAGGAAATCATCAAAACCATCTCCGTTGACATCTCCGGCGGTATGAACCGAAATACCACTTTGGTCTCTTGGGCTTTCCCCGTCCAGCCGAAAGCCGTTACTGCCATTCAGGGAGGTGAGGTGGAAAATGGGGGTTTCGGGAATGTCGGTGACTTGAACGGTGACAAGGGCGGTACGGGTCAAGCTCCCATCGCTGGCAGTCACATGGAATTGGTAGGAGGATTTGGTTTCGTAGTCCAGTGGGGAACCGCCACTTTTGAAATCCACATATCCTTGAGAATGTACACTAAACGGTGTGGCAGTGGCATCTTCCGGCAGGATGGAAAAACGCAATTGTGAGCCTTCATCCGGGTCGGAAGCTACCAAAGGCGTGTAAGGATCATTATGCGCTTTGTTTTCAGCTATATAAATGGTTTGGTCAAGAAATACGGGTGCCTCGCTAACATCGGTGAGTGAGATGGTCATCACCCCATTTTGCGTTTGAGAACCGCTGTTGACCTGCACATTGAGTTGGTATTGTCTGGTTCCTTCAAAATTTAATTGTGCCCCATCGGCTACGGTCAATTTGCCATCGCTGGATTGAATCTTGAAGAGGGCGGCCCCGGTTCCGCCGGCGATGGTAAAGGAGGGTTGGGGTGCATTGTCGGGCAGGGTGAGGACTACTTGACCTACCAGGCTGGCGGCTGGGCTGTTTTCCGCCACGGCGAAAGATTGGTTGGCAAGGCTCAATTCGGTGATCGGGGTAAGGCCCACCGTCAGGGCGATGGTGGCATCCACCAGCACTTCCGTTCCACCTTGCTGATAGCGTTGGTAGTTGCGACCATCCAGGGCGAGAAGTGCTCCGCTACTGTGCCAGCCTTGGCCCAGGTAAACCTGGTCGTTGCCATCCCCCATGATGCGCAGGGAGGAGCCAGCATCGGTCATGGCATGGATGGTTATGGCATCCAGGGTCAGGGTATGATTACCCTGTCCCACCATGAGATCCACCACATCAATTCCTTGCACCCGGCCATGCAGATATCTCAAATCCAGGCTTTGCTGACCAGCAAGGCGCAGGGTGTCCACCCCGCCACCGCCGTCCAGGGCGCGGAAAGTGGTATCGCTGGTTATGAGCAAATCCGCGCCTGCCCCGCCGAGCAAGAGGTCATTGCCGCCATTGCCCGCCAGGGTATCGTTTCCTGCTCCACCCCGCAGGGTATCTTCATTGACTGAACCGGAGAAATTTTGCGTGGGGAGGTTGGTGGTAACCACAGGGGTGAACGAGTCCCCAAAGACCACGTAGCCCTGGCCCACAAACAGGTCACCATATCCATCGCTGTCCACATCACCGGCGGAACTGACCACAACCCGGTCTGAGGAAGTTTTGTCCCCCAGGAGCCGAAAGCCGTTGCTGCCATCCAGGGTGGTCAGGTTGAGGGTGGAACCAAAGCCGCTGGGGCGACCGTAGAGCAGAAAGGCGTCGGTGGGATAGTAAACACCCGAGGTTCCGCTGATTAATAAATCGTCAAATCCATCCTTGTTGACATCACCGGCGGTGCTTACATGGAAATTGATAATATCTGGATTTTTGCTTTGCAGGCGAAAACCGTTGGTACCATCCAGGGTGGACAGGGCAATGACCGATGAAAATCCGCCAACCTTGCCAAAAAGCACATAGGACACACCACCGTTGGAACTCAGCTTGTTTGCCCCGATAATGAGATCCTCAAAACCGTCACCATTGATATCCCCTGCTCCCGCAATCCGGCGACCACTGCTATCGTACTCCATGCCGTCCAGGCGGAAGCCATTGGATCCATCCAGGGAGGTTAGAGAAATCTGGCTGGCAAAACCGGTTGCCCCACCAAAAACCACATGGGTGGAACCAGAGTTTTGGCCACCATTACCCAGGCGAAAACCCCCAATGGCCAGATCGCCGCGCCCGTCACCGTTGAGATCTCCCACGCCGGTGAAAAAGGCCTCTCCGCTGCTGCCAAGTTCACCTTCCAGACGAAAACCGTTACTGCCATCCAGGCTGGAAAGAGAAAACAGAGTTGGGAAAGTATCTGTTTTCCCATAAATTACAAAAACACGCTCGGTCCCATCGCTGGCAAAACCATTGGAGGAGACCAGAAGGTCGTTCAGGCCATCGCCGTTTATATCGCCAGCCGGTCTGACCGTGGTTTGGTATTTGGCAGGAAAATAGAATCCGTTGTTGCCATTCAGTGTGGAAAGGTCCAGTACACTGGCTCCTGTTGCATAAGAGCCGAACAACACGGCGGAGGTTTGCCCACCCAGGGCCAGATCGCCAAGGCCATCGCCGTTCATATCCCCCAGGGGGACGAAGGAGAGATCGGAAAAGCCACCATATTTAAAATCGGCGACCAGACGTTGCAGACGAAAACCGTTGCGACCATCCAGGGTAGAAAGATCCAGGGCAGAAGGGAAAAATCCCGACGGCCTGCCAAAAATGACATAGGCTTCTCCAGGATTGCCACTCCCGGCCAGTAGATCGTCGTAACCATCCCCATTCCAGTCTCCCAGGGAACCGATGGAAGTAAAGGTTATTTGGCTGCCTGCCTGACCAGACAACCGAAAGCCATTCACCCCATTCAAGGTGGTCAACCTGAGGGTGGAAAAGGGGGGCAGGGAGGTTTCATCCACATCGGTCAATTGCAGGGTGACCACTGCTGTATCGGTCAAGGTGCCATCGGTGATTTGCAGGTCGAGGGTATAGGAGGGGGTGGTTTCGTAGTCCAGTTTACTGCCACCATTCAGACGGATTTGTCCGCTGGTGGGGTTGATGGAAAACAGATTTTGCCCACTGCCACCGGTGATGGTGTACCGGGTTGGTGCCCCATCCTTAACGGTGACGCTTCCAACGGTGGACTCGCCCCCAATATTTTCCGCCACCAGAAAGGTTTGATCATTGACGATCAGGGAGGGAGTGGACGGGGGAGGAGGTGTTGTGTTGGTGAAAGAACCGATCACCGAAATGGCCGAATCCACCAGCAACTCCACCCCGCCCTGTTGGTACAGGTCATAATTTCGGGTGGCGATGGTGGAATAACTGGTTGCTTTACTCCAACCCCCACCTATTTTGAGGGTGTCCTGGCCATCCCCCATGACCCGCAAGGTGGCCCCGGCATCGGTAATCTGGCTGATGGTCGCCGAATTGAGTATCAGGGTATTGCTGCTCTGCCCGCTGCGCATGTCCACCACATCCATCTGGGCAATGCGGTTGGCCATGCCGGTGGTGGTCACATCCAGCAGCCAGGAACCATCCATGCGCAGGGTGTCGGAACCACCACCACCGTCTATCCGAAGAAAGTTACCGTTGTTGATGGCCAGCACATCCCTGCCGTTTCCCCCAATCAAAACATCCTTGCCACCATTGCCCTGAAGAAAATCATCCCCCAGGCTTCCCCGCAGGGTATCGGTGCCACTGGTTCCGGTGAGATTGACGGTGGAGGTGGCAACATCGTTGAAATTTTTCCCAAGAATAAGAGAGGTTGTTCCGCCGGATGTTGTAGCACCTTTTTCCCCCACCGGCATGGGTGCACCCAAGAGCATGTCCGCGAATCCATCGGCGTTCAGGTCTCCCGCCGTTGCCAACGAATAACCCAACAGGTCATACTTTTGCGCTCCATCCAAACGAAAGCCGTTGGGACCATTCAGGGAGGAGAGGGCTATGACGGAGGAAAAGCCACCCGTCTTGCCATACATGAGATAGACCGATCCTGCTGCCGTACCTCCCACATCGGACGAGGGTGCGCCGATCAACAGGTCGGCAAGGCCATCGCCGTTGACATCGCCAGCGGAACTTACAGAAGAGCCACTCCAATCCGTGGTCAGAGTACCATCGAGGCGGAAACCGTTGCTGCCGTTTAAGGTGGAGAGTTCCAATCTGGAAGCAAACCCGCCCGCCTTGCCAAAAACCACATAACTGCTCCCAGACGCCCAACCCGAAAAATCTCCTCCTTTGGCACCAAGGATCAGATCACCATAGCCGTCGCCGTTGATATCCCCTGCCCCGCTCACCGCTTCCCCGGCATAGACGGTGGTGCCAAAGGCGACAAGCTGGAAACCGTTATTGCCATCCAGGGTGGAAAGCTCGATGGTGGAAGCAAAACCCGAGGAACGTCCAAACAGAAGATATCCGCCCCCGGCAGCACGTCCTCCCACATCCGAGTCGGAGGCACCGATCAGAAGATCTTCCAGACCGTCCCCATTGATATCCCCGACAGTGGAGACAGCACTGCCACTGTATTCCATGGCTGTGGTGCCATTCAGGCGAAAGCCGTTGCTGCCATCGAGAGAAGAAATATTGATAACCGATGGCATGATCGTGTCGTTGCCAAAGATGACAAAAGAGGAGCCAGACCGGTTGCCATTGGGTGAAAAAGAACTACTGGCCACTACCATATCATCGTAACCATCACCATTGATATCCCCAGCACTTCCTATGGCCAAACCGAGATAGGTGAGTGCCGTGGGGCTATCGATACGAAAACCGTCGGTACCGTTGAGGGTGGAAAGGTGGATATTGGTATAAGAATCTGCTTTGCGACCAAACACCACATAGCAGGAACCGTAATTTTCCGCCTGTGGACCATCCTTGCCGATGGCGGAAATCAACAGATCGGAGAAACCATCCCCATTGACATCCCCTGCCAGGGCTACCTTTTTCCCAAGACCATCGAAGGTGGCCTCGCCATCTATGCGAAATCCACTGGTGCCATTCAAAGTGGAAAGATTCAATTCGGAAGAAAAGCTGTCCGGCCTGCCGAACAGAAGATAAAAGGAGCCGGATGAAAGACCGGAAAAATCGGTATAGGGTGCCCCGATCAAGACATCCGCAAAGCCATCCCCATTGAAATCACCACCCGAACTGACCGATGTACCACTTTTATCTTCCAAATTTTCACCCTTGAGGCGAAAACCGTTGCGGCCATCCAGGTTACCAAGCTGGATGGTGGAAACCACAAGCAAATGGGGCCAGTTCTGTGCAGAAGGGGTGAGCAGGGTGGTGGCATGCTGGAGGGTTCCGATGCAGCGATCCAGTCTCCATGTTCCCCCGGCAACCGCTCCACCCACCGGACGGGAGGAGGCGGCAACCTTTTTGCCGGTAAGGGCGGCCAGGGCTTGAATAAATAGATTCCCTTTTATTCCTTCTGCTGTATTGCATCCGTAAAGTAATATTTCACCAGTGGCGGCCAACCCCCTGGACCAACTCCGCAGCAGCAGCTCATAATGACGCAAGGTATGCAAGGAGAGGATGGCGGTGCCCAAGTGAATTTCACCCGGTTTGCCATGGGCCAGAATGTGAATGGCATCCACCGGCTGGCACTCTTCCAGTACCCTGGCAATGGCCACCATGCCGTCTTGATGGGCGGGCAAGGAGACAATGTGAATGTGTCCCTGCCAACCAGCGGTCAACACCTCTTGCTGAGGAATATCTGCGGTGATAAAAACAATCTGCCTGCCTGGAAAATTGGAAAAAGAACACGGGCCATTGCATGAATTGACAATACCGTAATCCATGATTGTTCTCTCATTGCAAGATATTGAAATGACTGTATTTTATTGATCTCTATTAGCCCATTCAATTTATCATTTTTTTCCATGAAACGGTATATTTTTCCATGGCCGCTATCGAAAATTTTTCTATGCAATCAGAAAAGCTGTTTGCCAGCGCGTTGACCAAACATCGCCAGGGAAACCTGGTGGCGGCGGTGGCGGATTATGAACTGTTTTTGCGTCATTTTCCCGATCATCTCTTCGCTCTCACCAATCTGGCCATCGCCTTGCATTTTTTGCAACAACCCATGCAAGCAGAGAAAATTTGCCGGCGTGCTTTGGCCATTCAGCCGGGTCATGGGGAGGCATGGAATAATTTAGGTATTATTTTAGGTGGTCAGCAAAGGTATGAGGAAGCCATTGCCGCCTATCAAAGGTGTGTGACTCTGGATCCCGCCCACGATCTGGCCTGGAACAACCTGGGGCTTGCCCTCTCCCGTCTGGATCGGGTGGAAGAAGCCGTGGCGGCTTTTGCCCAATCCCTGGCCATCCGTCCCGAACATGTGGAGGCGTTGACCCAATTCATCTATCACAAAATGCAGCTTTGTGACTGGCAGGGGTTGGACGTGGCGATTACCCGGTTGCAACGTTTGAGTCGGTTGGATGCGGGGGAGATCAATCCATTTCTCATGCTGTTTATTTGTCGGGATCCGGTTGAAACGTTTCGGGTGGCGGTCAATTATGGTCAGAGAGTCAGCAAAGCTGCTGGTGCACCGCCCACTGTTGCAGGGGTCCGTCATGGGCCTTTACGAAAAATTGGTTATCTGTCGGCAGACTTTCACCCCCATGCCACGACCGCCCTGGTCAGTCAACTTTTTGAAAGTCATGACCATCACCGCTATGAAATTTTCGCCTATTCCAGCGGGCCAGCCGATGATTCACCCGTTCGCCAGCGGATTGTGCAATCCTGCCATCTGTTTCGGGAGGTTGGGCATCTGACCGATCAGCAAATTGCCGATTTGATCAGGGCCGATGGCATCGATATCCTGGTGGATCTCAAAGGTTATACCAGGGATGCCCGCTCCCAGGTGTTGGCCAGACGCCCCTCACCCCTGCAGATCAATTTTCTTGGTTATCCGGGAACCATGGGAACCCCTTTCATGGATTATATCGTGGCGGACCAGACGGTTTTGCCGCCTGCTCATTTGCCCTATTTTAGTGAAAAACCCCTGTGGATGCCCCATACCTATCAGATTAATGACAGCCACCGCTTCATTCATCCCCATGCTCCCAGCAGAAAACAGGTTGGGCTGCCTGAAGAAGGATTTGTCTTCTGCTGCTTCAATCAAAGTGTAAAAATAACGCCAGATATTTTTGAAATATGGATGTACCTGCTCCAGAAGATTCCCAATTCTGTACTTTGGCTGATGGCTTTTCATCCTTATGCCATGAAACGATTACGTTTTTATGCTGAAACCGCCAACGTGGATCCCACAAGACTGGTTTTTGCCCCCCGCTGGCCATTGGATCGGCATTTGAGTCGCTATGGATTGGCAGACCTGTTTTTGGATACCCTGCCTTGCAACGCCCATACCACCGCCAGCGATGCCTTGTGGGCAGGATGCCCCGTGTTGACCTGTCCCGGGGCCACCTTTGCTGGTCGTGTGGCGGCGAGTCTTCTTCAGGCTTTACACCTGCCTGAATTGATTGTGGCCAATCTGGAAGAATATGGTCAACGTGCTCTGCAACTGGCCAGCCAGCCTGCCCTGCTTCCATCGATCAAACAGCGTTTGCACGCTGCCATCCGCCATACAGCGGTTTTTGATGGCAAAACATTTACCCGCAGCCTGGAAAAAGGATTGGAGATGGCATGGCAACGTCATCAACAGGGATTACCCCCCGCCCCCCTGCTGGTGGAAGATGATCAGGCGGAATCATTTGGATGTTATCGATGAACCCGAAACAGAAAACGGTATCCACATGACGCAACTCATTCTTTACACCAGCGAAGATGGCCAAAGTCGGGTCCAATTAGCAGCGGATGCAGAGGACGAGGTTGAGCTGAAGGCCCTGGAGGGCAGGATCAAGCATCGCAAAGGGACTACGTCATGACTGTCCAGTTGCTCATGAAAAACAATCAAGAGGCATGGTGCTGGGAGGTAAGGCCGGCAATGTCCAAAATCAGGGAGAGGGTGCCATCTCCCAGGATGGTGGCTCCGGTAATATCGTTGATGGGGATAAAATTTTCCTCCACACTTTTGATCACCACCGTTTGTTGATCGATCATTTCATCCACCAGCAAACAACATTTACGCCCGGTGCTTTCCACGATGATCCATACCGGATGTTCACAGGGGGTGGGGGGCAGATTGAAGCGACGGTGCAGACGTACCAGGGGAATATATTCGCCCCGCACATCCACCACCTCCTGCCGACCATGGATAGACTTCACCAAATGATCTTCCGATTGCAGGGATTCCACCACCGACAAGAGGGGGATGGTGAATATTTGATCCGCCACCCTTACCAGCATGCCATCGATGATGGCCAGGGTAAGGGGCAGTTGTACCAAAAAGGTGGTGCCCTCACCCGGTTGGCTGCGAATAACAATATCCCCATGCAAAGCAGTGACCTCCTGCTTCACCACATCCAATCCCACCCCACGACCGGAAATGTCGCTCACAGTGGTACGGGTGGAAAAACCAGGCTGGAAGAGGAGCTGGCGAATTTCATCTGGTGAAAGTTTGCTATCGGCAGCAACCAAACCCTTGCTCTTGGCCGATGCCAGGATGGCCGCCTCATCCAGTCCCCGTCCATCATCGCTCACTTCGATAAAGACCAACCCCTTCACATGTTGGGCACGTAATTGAATGGTGCCTTGGGGAGGTTTCTTGCGTGCCACCCTTTCTTCCGCAGACTCGATACCATGATCCATGGCATTACGAATCAAATGTTTGAGGGGACCGCTAACCCGCTCGATCACCTCTTTGTCCAGTTCGGTCTCCCCGCCCACCACCTGCAGACGGATCTCCTTGCCACTTTGTCGGGCATAATCCCGCACCATGCGTTGGAAGGAGTTAAGGGTTGACCCAATTGGGATCATGCGGATGGTGTTCACCTGCTCCTGCAAGGCACGGGTAATGCGTTCGTTATCATCCAGAATGGGCAATAAGCTTTCCGCCAGGGCTTCATCCACCTCTTCCAACCGCCGGACCACGTTACGCAGGCGGGAGTGGTTGGTCACCGCCTCGCCAGCCAGGTTGACCAGCAGATTGAGCTTGTTGATACCCACCCGGATGGTGGCTTCATGGTGTTCTGGGGCAGGGGCGGGTTTTTCCACCACCGGTGGGGCGGTGACGCTGGGGACGCTGGGCGGTTCAACGGTTGGATTTTGACACTGCTCCATGGCCAGCAGGCTTTTTTGAATGGCCTCCTTGGCAAAGGGAATCTGGTTGCTGGCCTCTTGATAAAATCCTTTCAGGCAATCCACCGACTCCAGCAAGACAGAAATTACCCGACTGCTCACCGCAAGGGTGCCATTGCGCACCAGAGAGAGCAGGTTTTCCATGCGATTGGTATAATGGGCCAACTCCTGCCAACCCAGCATTCCCGCCCCACCCTTGATGGTGTGAAAGGCGCGAAAGAGAATATTGACATGGGCCGCAGGATCGCTGGCCCCTTCCAAGACCAATACCTCCCGCTCGGCATTGGCAATCAGTTCGGCCAATTCCACCAAAAAAAAGCTGCGTGCCTCTTGCTCCCACGGGGTGGTGGTCATGGTGGCCCCTTAACTGATGGAACTTTGAAGATAAAGTTGGTCCAGTTGCTCGAAGAGGGCTTGCCGATGCTGGTGAAAGGATTGCATCTCCAACTTGGCCTGCTCACTGCGATTTTGCCGAATCAGGTTGAGAATGGTTTCGCTGGCCTGATGCAGGGCATGATGCGTGTGAACCATTTGGTCAAACAGGTGGGAATCTATAAATTGTTGTTGGCCTTCTTGTTCAATCCATTGTCCAAGATTGCAGGTGTGGACATTGGTTAATTGATTGTCCATGGGTAACTGACCACCGTGCAAGGCTCGTTCAAGCAGGCCCATGACATTGAGTACCGATTCCTTCATGGAGCGCAAGTCCATGGGTTCCCGGCCAATATTGAACCCAGAATGGGAACTTTGCAGGGCCACGCTTAAATTTTTGGCCACATCGGCCAATGAGTGGAAGTGACTCACCGATCCCCGCATTTGACTGACCAGTTGCATGGATTGCCCGGCCTGCTCCTTCACTGTTGAGGAGATGGCAACAATATCCTGGATACCCTCCACAATATGGTTGGCCGACTCCTTGGAATGTTGGCTTTGCTGGTTCATCTCCTGGGCGGCGTGAACGGCTTGGGCGGCGGAATGTTCAATAATCCTGGTACTGCCAGCCGCCATTTCAGCGGAGGCGGCCACCTCTTTGGCGGCCAATCCCAACTCTTCCATGTTGCGCATCACAGTGGCGGCGGCTTGATGGACGCTGTTGATGGATAAGGAAATTTTTTGTACCGAATGGGCCTGTTCATCCACCGAGGCCACAATATCCTGATTGGATTGCCGGATATCGGTCACCAGTTGGGCAATACTTTCAATGGAACTGGTGGACTCCTTGGTGTTGGATTGAATTTCATGAATTTTTTCGGAAATCAACCGGGTGGCCTGGGCGGTCTGGCGGGCCAGCTCTTTGACTTCATTGGCCACCACCGCAAACCCTTTGCCCGCTTCACCGGCTCCGGCGGCTTCGATGGCGGCGTTAAGGGCCAGCATGTTGGTTTGACTGGCGATGGAGTTGATCATTCCCACTACTTGATCGATCTCATGGGCGGAGGCGGTGAGTTTTTGGGTAATGGAAAGGGTGGCCTTGGCTTGTTCTTCGGTCTTGGTGGATTGACCACGGGCATGATGACACCGCTTGCGTACCTCTTCCAGGGAGGAGGTTACCTCTTCCACTGCCCCAGCCACCTGTCCCACCGAGGAGGAGACCTGATCCATGCTCTGGTTGACTTCCATCACGTTGGCCGACATCTCTTCGGCTGCTGAAGCCATGGTGCTCACATTTTGATTGGCCATTTCCGACGAGGTGGAAATTTCCACAATGGCCCCGGCCAAATTGCTGGAGGCTTCCACCACCTCCGACATGTTGGCGGAAGCGCGCTGAATGTGATTTTGAATCTCTTGAATTTCATCGTTGAGGGTGGTGTTCACCTTGGCAATCACCGCCACGGTGGAGGCAAGACCTTCCGAGTCACTGCCCAACACCTCCCGTATTTTTAACTTCTCATGGATGAAGGCGGTAACGCTGCCTGTTTGCATACCCAATGTACGTATATTCTCTGTAAGCCCCGCTGCCAATTTATTGATATTATTTGCGATATCATCAATTTCATCGGGTTGGGGCGAAACGGGGGCTTTGCTTAACAGGTTGCCTGCTGCAATATCTTCCACCGCCTGACCGATGGTGAGCAAACGACGGGTGATAAAACGGCGGGAAAACCAGGCAATAATGGTTGCCAGTACCAATGCAGCCACCAAGCCGGTCAGGGCCAGCTTGTTGACCACTTGAGACGCACCGGTTTCCTGCATAAACAGGTTAAGGCTCCACCCCAAATCAGGAAGGCTGGTGCGCTTGATCATCCAGCCAGCCGCTGGGGGTTGGCTTGGGGCTGCCAGCAAGGAGGCTGGTGGGGTGGGTGTTGTGATAACGGGTTTGCCCTGTTCATCCAGAATAAAGCCCACCACATTGGCGTTGGCCAGACTGGCCATCATTTGACCCAACAGATCACCGATAGGTTGATAAAGCCACAGGATGCCTTCCATGCGACCTTCCATCTCCAGACCGCCCGCCGAAAGCACCACCCAACCATCCTGATTCTGCACCACCTGGTGTACCACTTTATCTTTGCTGTTGGATAATTTTTTCAGGGCACTGGCACTATCATAGCTGTCATAGCGTTCCACCCGGTTACCAGCCACCATTTGCAGAACGGGTTTACCGGCAGCGGTGACCAGTTGCAGGCGGGTATATTGGGGTTTGCCGCTTTGCACCCGGCTGAAAAACAGGTCCAAACTGGAGAGGGCATCGGTCATACCTTGTTGATCTTGAAAGGCTAGGGAGTTGAAATAGTTTTCCAGCTCCCGGTGTGCCCGCATCACCTCAATATCTTCTTCCGTGTGGGCGAGCATATTTTCCAGAGTCAGGCTGCGACTGTTGGCTTCTCCCTCCAATTGCCCCACCGCAATTTGGCGCAAGGCATCCATGACCATCATGCCGGAAAAGGTCCCCTGTACTGCCAAAACCAGAAAGACCAGAATGGAAAAGACCAGGATCAACTTTTTGCCGAGGGTGAGTTTCATGGCGGTGCCTTTTGCAGAAAGGACAGACAATGGCATGAGCAATAGTGGAAGGGAAAAAATTATTTTAAAAAAATGATTAAATATTGATCATTTTGAACTTAAAAGAAATATAAACCTGAATTTAAATCAAGTCAAGTGCGCCGAAAAAAGGAAGAGAGGTAGTTTTATTAACGATATCAGAGGATGGAAGGGGGGATGATTATTTTTTCCGCAATTCCATGATTAGGTGGGCGAGGACCCCGAAGAAGAAGGTTTGCAGACCAAAAAAGAGCAGGGCCATGACCGCATTGACATGCTGTACAGGTTTATCCCCCAGACCCTGCCACCAGGAGAGGATCTCTCCTATGGCGATGGCTGACCCCAAAAAGATGAAGAAAAAACCCAGGGAGCCAAAGACCCTTAAAGGGCGCAGGGCGGCCATGAGCATGAAAACTTGTCCCAATACTTTGAAGGGATATTTGAGAGAGATGAAGGAATGGCCGGTGGTGCGGGGGCGAAAGGCAACAGGAATTTGGGCAAAGCGCATGCCCTTATGAAAGGCGTCCACCAAAATTTGTTGGGTATAATTATAATCCCCCGGCAAATAAAACTGGCTTAAATAACGACGGTTGGCGGCAAAGATACCGGGTTGACCATCCTGAATGGGCCAATGGGTGAGCCAACGGGTGAGACGGGTGAAAACCAGGTTGCCCATGCGCCGCATGAGGGGCATGCGATAGGAAATGCGTTCAAAGCGGTTGCCATAGACCAGATCGGCTCGATTGCTGACAATAGGTTGGATCAAGACGGGAATATCGGCGGGATCGTGCTGCAAATCGGCGTCAAACTTGACGGCGATGTCACAATCAGCCTCTCGGGCAGCCAGCAGGCCGGAACGTACTGCCGCCCCCAGTCCCATATTGACCGCATGTTCCACCACCTGATGGGCACCAGCTTCCAGGGCCAGTTGGCGGGTATTGTCGGTGGAGCCATCGTCCACCACAAATACCTGCAACTCCACCCCCATTTCCTGCAAGCGGGGGGTGAGGGCCAGCAGTTGGGCGATGGTTTTTTGGATCATGCCGCTTTCATTGAAGGCGGGAATCAGGATGGCCAGTTTCATGGTTTGTTGCCGCCTGCAACGGAGGGCAGGTCAGCGGCCACGCTTTGCAGCAGAAACAGACGCGGTTGGGTAATTTCTACGCCCTCTTTGATGGGGGTGACCTCCAACTGGAAGTTGGTGAGGGGTTGCTCAAGCCAGCCCCACAAGGCCACCTCCCTCTCTTGCTGGTCGCTCCAGGCTCTGCCCAACAGAATGGGGGTGGAGGCTTTGTCCAAGGTGAGTTTGCCAATGACGCCACCTATTTTGGTTTGGGCTTTCAGGCGAAAACGCAGTTGGATCAGGATGCCTTGTTTGGGGGAGCCGGAGAGAATGGCGTTGGAAAAGGTGGTGGCATTCCCCTGAGTGGTTAACGATTTATCGGGAGACAATATGTATTTATTGCCCACAGGCTGGGGGTGCCATTGCAACCAGGGCAATTCGCCACCGGTGCGCCGTATCTTTTGGCCTACCTGATAAAGTTCACGCCACTCCTGACGGGGGGAGGGGAATCGCCACAGAATGGGATAACGTTCCACCAAGCGGTAAAAATCCGCATCAAAATTGCCGTATCGATAATTATAGTTGGTGATGTTGTAGTGCAGGCGATCAAAATCCAGCAATAAAAAGCCATCTTGCTCATAGGGGGGGCGTAAATCTTGATATTGCCAACCCTTGCTGGCTGGGAGGTAGAGGGTGAGGGCACGACGAAGATTGTCATCCAGATAGAGGGTGGAATAATGATTGGCAGAGCGCAGGGTCTGCAAATGGTTGGCCAGGGCAAGGGGAGCGTCATTGCCGTTACGGATCAATTCTTTCTGATTGCGGGCTGCGTGGAGATTGATGGCCAGGACAATGAACAACAATAAGCCCACCACCCCGGTGGCACGGTCGTTGGACCAGGTACGGCGCACGCCCTGGTGAATGGTGAGGAGAAAAACCGTTGCGGCCCAGTAGAGAAAAGGCATCGCCGTCAGATAATAACGGTTGGACTCTCGCAACAGGGGCACAGGTGGAGAGAGGCTGACCAGGGCAGCAGCCAACAGGCCAAAGGTGACAGCCACCCCCACCAATCCAATCCGGGAAAGATCAACAGCCCGTGTGACCCACCAGCGAATGACCCCAAAAAAGGCGAGGAGAAAAAGGATCAATTCTGCTGATTGAGAGTACCAGAGAAGGCGGGGATAGCGGGTGAGGATGGCCCACCAGTCATAGACCTGGAAAATGGGTGCCACACTCACCTGTTTGGGATAGTCCCACAAAATTTTATAGCGCAGGAAGGGGTCGCCAGCGGCCAGGCCGGTGAGAATAAGTTCAAAGAGGAGTCCTGCTGCCATGCCCATGAGCAGGCGTTGGATCAACAACCTCCTCTCCTGGGCAAGCCACAGGATAAACAGGGCCACCACCCCATGGGTGAAGAAGGTTTCCCGCACCAGGATGGCCATCCACAACAAAAGACCGCCAGCCATCACCCAATAATCGGGTCGTGCCACGGGGGCCAGTCGATTGGTCAAACCAGCGGCACGGAGCACCAGATAGAGACCCAACATGGCCAGACCGTTACCAAGTACATCTACAAAAAGGCGGCTTTCGGTGGCGATGGCGATAAAACTGGTGGCCCACAGCAGGGAAAAGAGCAGCGATCCAACCTGATCCATGACTGCACGGGCGAACAGACCAACTGCAACGCAACTGAGTAGGGCACCGGCATACACCGCCAGGTAAAAGCCCATCCAGTGGTCGCCCAATCCCAGTGAGAAAAGGCGGATCCACAATAACATGACCATCCGTCCACGGGAGTCAATGATGCCTTCTTTGGAGAAAAAATCACCGTGGGCCAGGTGGAAAAAAGCCAGTTCGTCGGAGGTATTGGGAGGTTGGGCAAGCCAAAGCCGCAGCCCCATGGCCAGAATTAAGGTGAGCCACAAGGCAGAATACCAATAATTGATTTTGGCACCGGGCGAATTTTGGCTCATAGTTATAATTGGCTGGGGGCCAGAGATAATACCAGGCGGTCCGGTTGGCATCCTGGTCAACAACTCCACAATATCATTCTTTTTCTTCCCAAACCAGTCACCGAAGGGAGAAAATGGGGTTGGAAAAAACTTTTACAAGGTTGGCAATTGGGGCAAGGGGGTTAGCGCGGTGGTGGTGACTTGTTTGGCGGATTGCAAATAGCGATTTTGTTTGCCGGTGGCAATGATGGCGGTACGCAATAAATTTTGTTGGATGGCCTTACCCATGTTAATGATATGGCCGTAGGCTTGAAAGGGGGAATAGGCGCGTCGGAAGGGTTGCCGATTGGTTAAGGCATCATAGATTTCCATTAATCCGACGATCTGCCCCAGGGGATCCAGGTCGATGCCCCGCAGTCCCTGGCTATAGCCGCTGCCGTCGTAGCGTTCGTGATGTTGGGCCACAATATGGGTAACCTCTTCGGGAATTTCGGGATAACGTTGGCAAAAGGCTTCCCCGTGGGTAACATGACCTTGAAATTGTTTGCGGGTTTCTTCATTAAAACGGGTGGAACTGAGCAACAGGTTGGGGTCCAGATAGATATTGCCAATGTCGTGCAACAGGCCGCCCAAGCCCAGGAGTTGCAGGGTGGCGGGATCCAAGGCCAATTCCAGCCCCACCCCCATGGAGAGGACCGCCACGTTGACCGAGTGGATGAAGGTATTGAACCACAGGTCCGACACCTTGAGCAGGGAATAATAGTTATGGGGATTATGGAGGATGGCAAGACACAAGCGTTGCACCACCTTTTTGGCGGCTTCGACGGCTTGGGGCACTTCTTCATTGCGAAACAGGTCGTAGGTGACCCGGCAGGCATTCATGCGTAGCAGAATACCGCCTTCCAGGTTGAGTTCTTTTTCATTGGCGGTGGCTGACCAGCATTGGTGCAGATACCCTTCATAGGCGGTGATATCGTTACGGTGAATCCACAAAGGATAGATTTCCTGAAGTTCCGGTTCTATTTGATTACTCAACGCGCGTAGATGGCTTGCCAGAATCAGGCTGGGTTCCAATTGATCATTGAGGGTAAAAAGATGGCAGGGAAACAGGGTACCCACTCGCAGGGAGACCCCTTCCACCGGGAAAAAATAGTCGTGCAGATAGCGCAGGCGAGAAATGTGGCGGTCTTGGGTATTTTGTCCGTAGAGGAGGCGCAGATAACCGGAAAAGTCTTCCGGGGCCAGGTAGGCCCAGATTTGATCATTTTGTTTGAGCTGCAGCCGTTTGGCCATGTCCAGGGCCTGGCCATGGTCCAACATGGGGAAAAAGCGACCATTCATGGTGGAGAAGAGGACAAATGGAAAGGGATCCACCTCTGGCAGGTCGTCGATATAAACGGGCACGTATTGCATGATAGACGATCCCGTATTCTTCCGTCACTTTGTGTTCGGCGATCATGGGGTACGATATTTTAGAGTGATAGATTTTGCAATTATTGTGCCGTATGGGAAATACCGGATCGTTGGTTGCTCTGAAAGGCCAAGGCGACATGAATCGTCTGATAGGCTTCAGAACGATTGAGAGGTTTATTAAGTATATAGATACCAGGTGGGGTCCGCAGGGGAGCTGAAGAACGGTTTCCTTCACTGGCAACCAGAATAATGGGAATTTGTTGCTGCGGGGGGATGGCAGAGAGTTGACGTAAAATAATTTCTTGATCATTCTCCCATTGATAACAATCAAGAAAAACCAAACGAAAGTTTGGGGCCGGGGTGAGGGAGAGATTGACCATGGCCTGCTGGCAATCGTCGGCCTCGGCGACCAGCAAGGACATGTTATTCAGGAGTTTTTTCAAAATCATGCGGTTTAAAGGATTGCGACCGGCAATGAGGACTGGCATGCCCGTCAAATCCTCCTCCACTTGCACGGAAATCGGCAACGGGGTGGCAACTTGCTGATTGGGTAGGGCAAAGGGAATGACCACATGAAAGACACTCCCATCTCCCAGAACGCTCTCCACCCAAATATGACCGTGCATCAATTCTGTCAAACGTTTGGCGATGAACAATCCCACCCCGGAGCCGCCAAATTGTCGGCTGGCAGAGGTGTTAACCTGGGTAAACAGGTCGAAAATGGCCGCCTTTTTTTCTGCAGGGATGCCGATCCCCGTATCTCTAACCTGAATGTGCAGGCGTCCTTCCTGTTGGGGGGATGCGTCATCCGGGCCAATAGCCAGGACAATGCTACCTTTTTCCGTAAATTTGACCGCATTACGCAACAGGTTGAGCATGATCTGCCGCAAGCGGAAGGCATCTCCCACCACTTCCACCGGGGTCAAGGGATCGATCTGGTGGCTGATGATCAAACCCTTCATCTTGGCTTGATCGGTCATGGTCACCACAGATTGAGCCACCACTTCATGAAGATGGAAGGTCCTGTTTTCCAGAGTGAATTCATCCGTATCCAGACGGGAAATATCCAAAAGATCGTTGATCAAACCAGAGAGTTGATTGGTGCACTCTCCCAAATTTTTTAAATGTTTTTTCTGACTCTTGTTGAGAAATCCCAAATCTTCGTCCAACAGAAGATGGGTGATGCCGGTAATGCCGTTCAAAGGTGTGCGCAACTCGTGGGTAATGTTGGCGAGAAATTCATTTTTAACTTGATTGGCGGTTTCAGCCACATTTTTAGCCTCTTGCAAGGCATTTTCCATCTCGATACGGGGGGAGATATCCTCCTTGATGGCCAAATAGTGGCTGATATCTCCCTTGTCGTTACGCACGGCAGATATGGTATTGCTCTCCCAATAATTGGAACCATCTTTGCGTTGATTGCGGAGGGTACCTGACCACACCTTGCCTCGTTGAATCGTCTCCCATAATTCGGCATAGGTGGTATCCGGGGTCTCGCCACTTTTGAGGAAACCGGATTTTTTACCCAGGGCCTCGTCGGCGGTATAACCGGTCAAATGGCTGAATTGGGGGTTGACATATTGAATGGTGCCGTTCAAATCGGTAATCAAGACCGCTGCTGGATTTTGTTCCACTGCTTGGGAGAGTTTTTGCATCTCCTTTTCCACCGCCAGGCGTTCTTCCAACTCTTTTTTCAAAACATTCTGGCCATGGTCGATCTCGGCCACCATCCGTTCAAATTGTTCCTGCAAAATTAAAAGTTCATCCCGAATATGGGAGGGCATGGGGGCACTGCGGAAGGTGGAGGGGGTGTACTCCATGATGCGCTTGGTCACCTGGCGAATGTTGCGTGCCACAAAACCCATCACCAGGAGACAGGTAAGGATTAAACTGATGGCTGAATAGGCGCGTTGGCGTCGTTCTGCCGATAAAATGGCGCGATTTAATCCTTCAAATTCCGCATTGGCCACCAGGGTGACCAGTTGCAGAAGCAAATCAGAGGAGCCATAGTCAAAGACGGAAGCCCCTGCCACCAAATATTGGGACTGTAATTGCTCCAGGGATTTGCCTTGTAATTCATGATTACTTTGATTGCAGGCGATGACGGTGGGATTTTCCCCTTCCAAAAGGGCGACGATACCGGAATAGGTTTGTGCCAGTCCCTGCGTGTCGGTGATGAAGGAATCATCCAGTGGGGCGGCCACCATGAGGGTGCCTTTCAGGCTGCCACGGGGATCCAGGATTATTTCTGAAGCAATCAGGTAAGGGCGTGAATCCACCCTGGTTAACAACGTTTGGTTGTGGCTCAACTGCTGCAATAAAAATGAAGGTTTTAAAAGGGTGGCAGGAGGCGGTACATGGGTGCCCTGATAGACCTCCCGCACCGTGCCATCCGGGCCGATGAGAAACACATATTTCAGGGGGACCACGCTTCTCATCATGGAGGCATTGGGCAACCAGGGGGGGAGACTGGTGTAGAGACGCAAATCCCCATCCGGTTGATCCTGCAAACGCAACAAATGGTCGATGAGGCGGGATTGGGCACTGAGCAGTTTGACCGCTTGATGATAACGGCGGATTTGGGAATCAAGGATGCGTCTGTTTTCCCGTGCTTTTTCTTCAACGGCCATTCGTTGGTAGGATTGAAAAAGTTCTTTGAGATGACGGGATTGCCAATAGTCCAGGATGGCCCAGATGACTGCGCTGGCCACAAGGGTAGCCAACGCCATTTTCAACGTTAGAGGAAGGCGTTGCAACAGCGAAAAGAGGGGCGGTTGCGGGGAAGGCATTTTCGTTTTGGCGATGAAAGCCATCCTCCTTTGCAAGGTAATGGGGAGGATTTTCACCATCCTCCCCATCGAACCATTTTAATAACTGTTGGTGGATTACTCCACGTCCAGGGTAATTTTAGGGTTGCGGGAGTTTACCTTGCCAGAGGGGTTGGTAAACTGGTCGTTCAAATCTTGGACAAAGGTATCCGTATCCCGTAACACGGTGGCCACCCGTCGTTGGGAGCGTCCATTCCAGCCCATGGGAACCTTCTGGAGGAGAAAACGCCAACGGGATGTATTGGCGGCAAACCCCCGGGAGATCAACTCCAGGGAATCTTCTTCTTTGATTTCTTTATCCAGACGACTGCCCATCCAGCGGGAGACCAGCCGCCGGATACCGTAGTGGACGGTTCCCAAGCCCCACAGAGCAATCAGGATGGCCACAAAACTGATGATATGTCCGCTGCTGATGGCTTCAAAATTGCTTTCCAGCAACCCTTCCACCACTGGCCAGGGCCAGGTAAAGCCAAAGCCCATGGTGACGGTGGCAGCGATGGCTCCCACGGTTCCCAACAAAATGGCATCGCCGATCAAGACGGCCTTGCGCCAGCGTTGAATCAGTTCTTCCAGTTTGGGGACCACCCGATCTTGGATGTTGCGGGCGGTATGTTCCAAAACACCGATGATGCGATAGGCCCGTTCCACTTCCACCCGTTGCAAGCGCAACATGATATCCGACATATCCTCGTTGCGTTTGACCTGGTAGCGGGTGCGGACCGAGGCATCTTCCATGGGGTTGGCGGCATCTTCATTGTAAATCTGGTAGAAGCGACCGGCGGTGAGGCCCGACTGGGCCAAAGCACGCTGCCAGGCGGCCACCACATCCTCCAGATTGTCATCCCTGGCAGTGCAGTCGATCTGATTGAGGATGAAGAGAAACTTATTGGAATCAGGACGATTTATGGTGTTGGCCACCAGGTGGTCCAGGGTGTCGCGCATGGCTCCCGGTTCGGGATGGCGGGCATCGAAGAAGACCAGAACCAAGTCGGACAGATTCATGATATGGTCGGTGATGCGCAAGGTGGAGGTACGTTGGGCATCGGCATCGAAACCGGGGGAGTCGATGATAATTTTTCCCCGCAAATTTTCCGACGGGCTGGTTTTCAATTGCAGATAGGCATCGATACGGCGACCTTCGCCTTCCACCACCGATTCAATCTGCTGGCTCATTTGATAGAAGGGAAAGCGGGGGTCTGCATCCAGGGCGATGCCGGGCAGGGTGTGGGCTTTGCCTTCGTTGCTGTAGCAGATGACTGTGAATTTATCATCCACCGCCTGGTTGCCGGTGCGTTGCAGTTTTTGATCCAACAGGCTGTTGATAAAGGTAGATTTACCAGAAGAAAAGGTTCCCAGAATGGCAATCAGGGGCCACCAGGGTACGCGGGTGGCGAAGGATTCTTCCTCTGACAACAGCCCCATGCGATAGGCAACCCAGTCCAGGTCGCGGAAGGTTTGTACAATGCGAAGAAGAACCGGATTTTCCTGCTTGAGGTGTCTTTCCAGGCTGTAGAGTCGCCTTTCAATTTGATTGCTGGAACCGATCATGGACAAGTCTCCGAGGGATAATCTGCAACGGTCTGTGGTTCGGGAATGGACCGACGAGGCCGATTGAATTGCCGCGTCCTGCATGCAGATCTGAGTTATACGCGAACTCTCCCATGGGGGGAAGAGGTGCTCTTCGTTTGCTTGTCAAATTCACCGTATCTCCTTGGGACAACAAGATAAATATAAATTTTATTATTGATAGATCAAAATGATGCGACGATTTTTTTCTAAGATCAGCTGGACGCTCTCGGCAGTGTGCAATTTGCATGGTTTCCATGGGGGGAGTGTGCAGAATTCAATGGGAAACAAAGGATGGGGCCTGTGTAATGGTATGAAAAAAAACAATAAATTTTATGGCATTCTCTTTGCGGATAGAAATCCACGTTTTTTGTCTAGGGGGTGGGATCATCATAGGGTGGTAAGGAGAATCATCGATGGATGTGGCAACAATTATTGGCTTTGTATTGGCCATGCTGGTGTTGTTGGGAACCACGGGAGGCAAGGTAGCCTTGTTTGTCAGCGTGCATGCGGTGATCGTGGTGTTTGGTGGACTCATTGCAGCAACCTTCATCAAGTTCAACATGAAGGATATTTTTAATGTGGTGGGTATCATCTCCAAGGTATTCATTCCCCCCAAGGATCATCCCCATAAAATTATCAGTGAACTGGTAGACATGGCCAACATTGCCCGCAAGGATGGCATCCTGGCCTTGGAAAAGGTTAAAACCGACAATGCCTTCATGCAGAGTGCCATCAACCATTCGGTGGATGGCATGGACCCGGAGACCCTGCGGGAAATTCTTACCAAGGATATCGAATATCTGGCGGAACGTCACAAGGTGGGTATCATCATGTTCGACAGTATGGGGGAGGCGGCTCCCGCCATGGGCATGGTGGGAACCCTCTTTGGTATGGTGGAAATGTTGGCCAATATGAACGACCCGGCCTCCATTGGCCCGGCCATGGCCACCGCACTGCTGGCGACGACTTACGGAGCGGTGGTGGCCAACCTGTTGACCATTCCCATGGCCATTAAGCTGCACCATTACAGTAAGGAGGAGCAGATTATCCGACAGTTGATCATGGATGGAATTATCGGCATTCAGAAGGGGGTGAACCCGCGTATTCTGGAAACCATGCTTTATGCAGTGTTGTCAGCCAAGCATCGTCAGCACAGTTGATTGTTGAGCAAGGAGAGGATGCATGGCCAAAAAATGTCCGGAGTGTCGTAAGGGAACCCCGTTGTGGATGGTGTCGTGGGCGGACATGGTGACCCTGCTCATGTGCTTTTTTATCGTGATTGTGGCCTTTTCCAGCACCCAGGCGGCCAAGTTTAAGGAGATGGCCGGTTCCATGAAGGATGCTTTTGGGGTGGCCCAGAGTTCCACCATTTCGCCGGTGATCAGTGGTCCCAACATTGTGGGGACCGCCTTTCAGCAACAGGTGGTTTTGTTGCACATGATGGAAAAATTTCGTATTGCCATGAGTCGGCAGATTGACAATGGGGATGCGGAAATCCTTGAGGTGGAGCAGGGTTTTCTCATGGTGTTCAAGGGTGAGAAAATTATCAATGTTTATGGAGAATTAGCCGCTTCTGCCAAAGCCACGTTGGAACATGTGTCCACCATCATCGCCCCCATGCCCAACATGGTGCATGTACGCACCTTTTGGAGTGAGAGTCCCATTATGGTGGATGGCAAAAAGGCTTCTGCCTGGATGTCAGCCGCCTATAAAAATGCCAAAGTCGTGGAATATCTCGTGGATAAAACAGGCATCGATCCCAACAGGCTGTTGGGTATGACCATGCAGGATAATCCTGAGAATAAAAGCGTTGAGGGTAAGATCAAGGGCGAGGATCGCTTGGAAATCCTCATCTCCCGGGAAACCCCTGGAATTTATGGCGAGGGTGGGGAAAATGAGGGGCGGTGAGCCAGGGAAAACGTTGGCGTTTAAGGTGAGTTAAACGCCAATCCGTTGTAGTTTATGATCCACAAAAGCCCTTTCCATGGCAGCCTAGTTACAAAATCGGCCCAATAAAACGGCCTGCCAAGCTGACAACCCCCATGAGCAGGAGAACCAGGAGCAGGACCAGGGCACCCTGGCTGAGGGAGCGCAACAGGTTGCGGTTGCCAGTCATAAGATAAATGGCAAAGGCCGCCGTCACATAACAAACGGCCAACACCGCAATCAGGCGCAAAATCAACATGATTTCCTACTCCTGTCAGGGGATTAAATGATGGCGGCGTTTGGCCCCTTCCACCGTATTTTTTAACAACATGGCAATGGTCATGGGTCCCACACCACCAGGAACCGGGGTGATGGCCGAAGCACGGGTGAGGGCACTGGCAAAATCCACATCTCCGCAAAGGGTGCCATCTTCCAAACGGTTGATGCCCACATCGATGACCACGGCCCCCTCTTTCAACCACTCCCCTTTCACCATCTTGGCCTTGCCCACCGCAGCAATGACAATATCCGCCTGGCCGATCACCTCTGCCAGATCGGGGGTGCGGGAGTGGCAAATGGTCACTGTGGCGTGGGCTGCCAAGAGCATGAAGGCAACCGGTTTGCCCACAATGTTGGAGCGTCCCACCACCACCGCCTTTTTACCGGCAAGTTGAACCCCCGAATGATGCAATAATTCCATCACCCCCCAGGGGGTGCAGGGTTGGAAGGTGGGAGAGCCAATCACCAGGCGTCCCATGTTATAAGGATGAAAGCCATCCGCATCCTTGTTCGGGGAGATGAGATCCAGTACCTTTTTTTCTTCAATGCCTTTGGGTAGCGGCAGTTGCACCAGGATACCATGCACGGCATCATCCTGGTTGAGGCTCTGGATGAGTTCCAACAGTTGGGCTTCACTGGTGGTGGCAGGCAGGTCATGGGCGAAGGAGGCCACCCCCACCTCTTCACAGGCCCGCCTTTTATTGCGGACGTAAACTTTGGAGGCTGGATCCTCCCCTACCTGAATCACGGCCAGGCCAGGATGGATATTATGATTTTCTTTGAGCAGCGCGACTTCCGCTTTGAGGGAGGTGCGTATATTCTGTGCTACGGCTTTGCCGTCAATGATGTGAGCCGCCATGGTTCCTCGCGGTAAGAGTAGGGGTCAATGGATGGGCAGTATTATGGGATGAATTCATGGCACTGGCAATGAACAAGCTGTCATCATGGGGTTGGCGCATGGGGGTGATCCTCATGGTTTGCCATGCCCTGGGGGCAGGGGCTGAAGAGATGGAGCGGGATGTGAAAGCCCGCCCGCCCCATGAATGGGGGTACAGCGGTACCCGAGGCCCCGACCATTGGGGGGAGATGGGCTTTCCTTTGTGTATCCAGGGACGCAAGCAGTCACCGGTGGATTTTGCCGTTAACCGCAAATCCATTCAACTGGACCTGGAAATGGACTATCGCAGCTCCCTGTTGCGGGTACTCAATACCGGTCGCGCCATCAAAGTCATTTATGAGCCGGGGAGCACTGTCAAGTATGGGGATCGGCGATATGAGCTGACCCAATTTCAATTTCATACCCCCAGTGAACATACCTTGGGGGGACGGACCTATCCCATGGAGATCCAATTTCTCCATCGGGCGGTGGATGGAAAGCTGTTGCAGTTGGCCGTATTCGCCACCGAGGGGGAGCAGGCGGTCAATGGCACCGTGGATGCATTGTTCAGTGCCCTGCCCATGAAGGTGGATATGGAATTGATCGGCAATTTTTATCTCAATGCCGCCGATTTATTGCCCCGTGAGCTTACCGCCTTTTTCTATGTGGGTTCCCTCACCACCCCACCTTGTACCGAGGGGGTGGCCTGGTTCGTCTATAAGGAGCCACTGCATCTGCCAGCCGGGTTGATCTCCCGCATGGCCAGTTTATTGGGACGCAACACCCGGCCCATTCAGAAAATTTTGATCGACAAACCGCCGGAAACCAAAGGTAAAAAGGGCGAGACATCCAAAAAATCACCCGCTGGTGTTCGTTGAACTTGGGAGCAAAGGTGATGAAGCGGCTTCTCATGGTGGCCTTCCATTTTCCCCCCATGGGAGGGGCCAGTGGCAGCCATCGCAGTGTGGGATTTGCCCGCCATTTGCCCGAATTTGGCTGGCACCCGGTGGTCTTGACCGCCCACCCCATGGCCTATCCCCTGTTGGATAGGGAAGCTCCCATGCCCCCTTGTCCGATTCACCGGGCATGGGCTTTGGACAGCAGTCGTCATTTGGCCATTCAGGGACGCTATTTTCGCCTTACCGCTTTGCCCGACCGTTGGACCTCCTGGCGTCTGGCGGCCATTCCGTTGGGCATGGAGCTGATTCGCCGCTATCGTCCGCAAGCCATTTGGTCCACCTATCCGCTGGCCAGCAGCCATTGTATTGCTCGTACCCTGAGTCGTTGGTCTGGTCTGCCCTGGGTGGCGGACTTTCGGGATCCCATGTGTTCGCCTCGCTATCCTGCGGATCCCTTCATGCGTGATTATCTTTCCCGACTGGAAGAGGATTGCATTACCCGTTGTCAAAGGGTGGTCACCGTCACCCCGGAAATGGCCCAACTGCAACAGGAGCGTCTTCCCCATTTACCGGACCATCATTGGCAGGTGGTGGAAAATGGTTGGGATGAGTGGCCTGGAATGGGAGAGGTTTGTCCTCCTCCTCTTACCCCGGAGCGTCCTTTGGTATTGCTCCATAGTGGCACCCTCTATCCAGGGGAGGGGGAGCGTTCCCCCCTTCTTCTTTTGCAGCTTTTTGCCCAATTGCGGCATCTCGGGAAAATTCGGGGTCAGAATTCGGCAGGTGGGGGGATTCCCATTTGTCTCACCTTTCGTGCCTCTGGTCAGGATAGCTGGTTGCAGCAGCAGGTGGTTGGCTTGGGTCTTCAGGATTTGGTGGTGATTGCTCCGCCCATTTCGCGTCAGCTTGCTTTAGAGGAAATGGGGCGGGCAGATGGTTTGCTCCTCTTGCAGGGGGAGGGGTTTAATCCCCAGGTTCCTGCCAAGGTTTATGAATATATGCAAACCGGCAGGCCCATTCTTGCTTTTGTCCATCCCCAGGGAGCCACGGCCCGTTTATTAATGGAGGTTGGAATAGAACAATTATTTTGTTTACAAGGCGGCGAAAAATTACTGGAAAGAATAGAATTATTTTTATATGATACCAGCCGCAATCGGGTTCGGGGGCCTTCATTGTCCGCCATCCAGCCCTTCTCCCGCCGTCAACGCACGGCTTGTTTGGCTGATTTACTTGATCAAACAAGCTAAAACCCGCAGTAATAAACACATCTCCCTCTTGATCGAGTTGTTCCTTCGCATCTTTTTTGCAAGGTATCATTTTCCTCTTGAATCATTCATCGGCCTCATGTATGTTCATAACTTGATCTGGGGTTCCAGACAACATTCCTATGATATCGAAACGTTAGATATTTATTTTGACGTGAAATTACTGTGGAATAAGCCGCTTTATGGCTTTCCTCTAACGTTCTGGATCATACGATTGCAGTTTAGGCCCTATTTCGATCAATGACCGACCACGCAAGAGTCGGGATAGAATTCATTGTGATGGTTATTCGTGGAGGATATATGAAAACCGACATCGTCAAGTTTGACCTCAACCTGCTGGTTGCCTTCGATACCCTGATGACCGAACGAGGGGTCACCAGAGCGGGACGCATTCTGGGCATTACCCAGGCCGCCATGAGCAATACCCTGCGCCGTCTGCGGGAAACCTTTGATGATCCACTGTTTGTCAAAGTGGGCCATCGCATGGAACCCACCGCCCGCGCCATGGAATTGGCCGAACCCATTCGCACCTCTCTGGATCACGTGCGCATGGCCCTCAATCAGGAAAGATTTATCCCCGCCCAGGCCAGTAATCTTTTTCGCATCGGTATGGTGGACTACGCCGGAGCCATTCTCCTGCCCACCCTGCTCAACCACTTTTCTGTGATAGCCCCACACATCACCCTGCAAGTGGTGGATATCGGTGGTGAAGATGAGGTCAACTTTCTGGAAACCGGTGTGGTGGACCTGGTCCTGAGCCGCTTCCAGTGGGTGCCCCCCAAGGTCAACCTGCATCGCCTCTTCCAGTGGGAATATGTCTGCCTCTACCGCAAAGAACATCCCAAAATGCAACAGGGGCTGACCCTGGACGCCTTTCTGGAATGCCAGCATATCCACTACTATCCCCGTGGCATGGAGACCACTGTGGTGGATGAAGCCCTCTCCCTCATGGATAAAAGTCGCCATGTGGTGGCGCGCCTGGATACCCTGGCCCTCATCCCCCCCATGCTGGCTCAAAGCGACCTGCTGGCCGTGATGCCAGAGGGAACCGCCAAATATTTCAGTACCGCCTTCCCCGTTCTCACCTATCAACGCCTTCCCTTCCGCACCCCACTCCTGCGCCTGGCCCTGGCCTGGCACCCCAGAACCGATAAAAGCCCCGCCAACATTTGGTTGCGGGAGCAGGTCAAACAATTGTTGGCCGAATTGGTGGAGTGCGATACCGAGTAGTTCCTTAAGGGGGCGGTCTTCCGCCCCTTTAATAAAATGATTTTATGATTCATACGCCAAATACCCTACCCGAACAATCCTTTATAAGAAGGCTGGGGCGTTTTCGTAACTTTATGTTTTTATGTAAAAAATTGAATTGTGACAGGAGCGTGAACTTCCAAGTTGCCCCCCTGACAAAACATTGTTATAATTTCTTCTAATCCAACTTCGGATCATCTTGCCTGAGCATCAGCCATTTATGACACCCGTTGCCATCTTTTTTATCCAATCTCTGCTGGTGGTCTCCCTGCCCTATGCGGCATGGCGATTTGGCGGTTTGCGCCGCGTCATGCCGCTGGTGGTGATCCAAATTGTGCTCGGTGTATTGGTGGGGCCTTCGGTATTGGGCCACCTGGCCCCCGATGTCTGGCAACTGATGTTTTCCACCGCCAGTCTGAACGGTTTGTCCGGAACCGCCTGGCTGGCCGTGGTGCTGTTTGCCTTTCTTACCGGTCTCCACCTGCAACCCCAGGAAATCCGCCAGTTGGGCGGCTCCTTCGCCGTGGTCACTTTGGCCTCTGTCCTGGTTCCTGCCGTGGTGGGTATGGGATTGGGCTGGGGATTGATCGTCTGGTATCCCGAAGCCTTGGGTGAAGATCTCTCCAAATGGCACTTTATCATCGCCATCGGTCTGTTGTGCAGCGTTACCGCTTTGCCGGTTCTGGGTTCCATCCTGCGGGAGTCGGGACTCATTGCCCATCGATTGGGACGTTACGCTCTGGGCGTGGCCGCCATCAGCGACGCCCTCTTGTGGATCTCCCTGGCCTTGCTCCTGGTCAACCTGCCCCGTCCCCACGTCTCCTTCATCTCAGCAGGCTGGATGCCAGTGTTGGGACTGGTCTACATGGGTATCATGTTTTTTGCGGTACAGCCCTTGTTGGCCCGTTTCATCAAAAACGGTGATGGCTTTCAGGAGAGCGGACTGGTTTTGGTGTGCACCACCATCTTTGCCTCTGCCCTCGTGGCAGAACTGGTGGGACTGCACTCCACCCTGGGAGGTTTCATTGCCGGAGTGATCATCCCACGGGCCGCCGCCCGTGTGATCATCGAACGCTTGGAACCCCTTACCGTGGTGGTGCTCTTACCCTTTTTCTTCACCCTGGTGGGTATGAGCATCACCGTGGATGCCTCCTCCAGCAACCTGCTGGAAATCAGCCTGCTGGCCATCGGCCTCTCCATGCTGGGCAAAATTGGTGGTACTGCCATGGCTGCCCGTTGGAGTGGGGAATCCTGGAAGTGCTCTCTGGCTTTGGGGGTATTGCTGCAAACCAAGGGCATGATGGAAGTGGTGGTCTTGTCGGTCCTCAAGGAGGCAGGCGTCATCTCCCCCATGATCTTTTCCGCCATGCTCTTCATGGCTTTGATCACCACCGCCGCCACCACCCCCTTGTTGCGCTGGATCGGCGGCAAGGACGCCCCTTGGGATCCCAAGACTACCGCTTACTGAGAACGCCACACTCGGTCAACTTGTTCACCAGTTTGGAACCCGTCACCGGTTTGACCAAATAATCGGAACATCCCCCCTGATAAAAGGCTTCAATAACATCTTTTGGGGTGTCCAAGGCGGTGATCATCAGGATGGTGGTCTCCTTGGACGGGGGAACCTGCCGTACCTTTTCCGAAGCACGGATGCGTTTCAGGGCTTCCTGACCATCCATCTCCGGCATCATGATATCCAGACAAATCAGGGTATAGGGTGCGCCTTCGTCCATGGCCATTTCAAATATTTCCACCGCTTCCACCCCATTAACCACCATGTCGCAATGGCCGTAAGGTTGTAATATTTGTTGCAGTAATTTCCGATTATTAAACTCATCGTCCACAATCAATATTTTATGCATCACTCTTCCTTCCCATGGCTGGCGGCCAATTCTGCGGCCATTTTTACCAAAATCTGTTGCATCTGGACCATAATATTTTCCACCCGGTTCATGTCTTCATTCCGCAAGGCCACCAAAAAACGCAACAGCTCCCCGCGTAACGCCATGCAACCCAAAGCTCCGGCCTGTTCTTTCCAATCCTGCACCATGGCTTCCGCTGCCGCTAAAGGGCCAGTCACCAAAAGATTGTGCAGTCGGTGCAGAAGATCAGGGCATCCTTCCATAAATTTTTGCCGCTGATGCCATAGCCTTTCATCCTCTTCCCCATCTTTAAACAGAGGAACCTGGAAACGTTTTGGTGGTTGGCTATTCTCACATTTTACCAGACGCAATAAAAGATCTTTTAACTGGCTCAATTTATAGGGTTTGGCCAGAAAATCGTCCATGCCAGCCGCAAAGCAGTTTTCCCGTATTTCACGCTGGGCGTGGGAAGTGATTCCCACAATGGGGATGCCCCGGCAAATATTCGCAACCTCCCCGGCGCGAATGGCGCGGGTTATCTGCAGACCATCCATTTCCGGCATTTCCATATCCAACAGGAGGATATCCACCTGTCCCTCCAGCAACCGCTGCATCACTTCCGCCCCAGAGGTGGCACCCAGCACCTGATATCCCTCTTTTTGTAAATAATCATGGGCCAATTGTAAAGAATGGAGATTGTCATCAGCCAGTAGAATATGCAGTTGCTGCACGTTGGTTGCAGGAGGAAAGGTGGTCTCCTCCTTTGTTGGCTCTCCTGGAGCAAACAGCAGGTTCAGATTATCCATCAGGTCATCCAACACCACCGGTTTGAACAGGGTGGCCTGGAAGGTCAAATCTTTGCATTGGGGCAACTCTTCCTGCCGCATGCCAGCAGGTAACAATAGGACGGTTTTCATGCCTGGTTGCCGGTGATGGACAAGAGATTTGTCCGCATGAATCATGTCGGGAAGCCAGCAGTCCAAAATCAATAAATCCACCTGGGGACTCTCTGGCCGACAAAGATGGTGCATGGTCTGGCGGGTGGTGGCGATTCCCTCCACCCGGGCACCACACATGGACAGAACCCGCACCAGATTGCCCCGACTAAGGGGATTGGCATCTGCCACCACCACGTTGAGGAAGGGAAATTTCATATTTTCGGTAAATATCACCTGGGATTTATCACCCTGACCGACGGTGAGAGCCACGGTAAAATAAAAGGTGGAGCCACCGCCCAGCGTGCTTTCCAACCACATGCGCCCACCCATGAGTTCCACCAGTTGGCGGGCAATGGCCAATCCCAAACCTGTACCACCAAACTTGCGGGTGGTGGCCCCATCCGCCTGACGAAATTCCTCAAAAATGGTTTCCAATTTATCGGCTGGAATACCCACACCCGTATCTTGCACGGAAAAGGCCACCATGACCTGGTCCTCTTTTTCCTGGTCGGGCTGGCCTTCGGCAAAACCTACCCGTACCACCACCTGTCCCTGATGGGTAAACTTGATGGCATTGGCCACCAGATTGACCAAAACCTGTCGCAAACGCACCGCATCTCCAACCACCACCCTTGGCAGATCCAGGGCCACATCATAAATCAACTCCAAATTTTTTCGGTGCGCCTGGACCGCCAAGGTTTCGCAGGCCTGTTCAATGACCTGGCGCAGGATAAAATCGCTCTTATCCAGCTCCATGCGTCCGGCTTCAATCTTGGAAAAATCCAGAATGCTGTTGAGAATAAAGAGGAGGGATTCGGAAGATTGCAAGACGATTTCCAAATATTGGCGTTGCTCCCGACTCAATTCGGTATGCAAAGCCAGATCGGTCATACCAATGATGGAGTTCATGGGGCTGCGAATTTCATGGCTCATATTGGCGAGAAAACGGCTTTTGGCCCGGTTGGCCTCCTCCGCTTGACGTTTGGCCGACAACAGGGCCGCTTCCATGCGTTTGCGTTCGATCATGCCTGCCAGGGTGTTGGCCATGGCGGTGAGAAATTCTTCCTCTTCATTGGCTCCATCATGTCCTGCCGTCAGGTAGAGGCAAATGACCCCCAGGGTTACTTCATGACCGATAATGGGGATGATATGGTGACCATGGGGTTCCATATCGGGATAGTGGATGGTGTGGTTATCGTCAATATGATTTGTGAACAATGCTTTGCCGGTTTGGGCCACCCGTCCGCATAAGCAACTTCCCAAAGCCACCTGTTGACAACTGTTGAGATGATGTTCTGGTAAACCAATCGCTACCTGTAATTGAAGGTGGTTGCCCTCCAGCAGGAAGATGGCCCCTTGCTGCTTGGTGGTGATCCAACTGCCGAACAGGATCAACTTCAAGGCTTCTTCCAGTTGCTCTTGCAGGGAGGTGGGTTGCAGAGAGATGGCGAGTAAAGAGCTGATAGCGGAGCGGGATTGGGAGGTGCGCTGCTCTCTCTCCAGCAATTGGTGCCGCAGCGTGATATCCCGCAGGACCGCAGTATAAAAACGTCCGCCGCCCATGATCCCGCCGCTCATGGAGGCTTCCAGGGGAGTCAGGCGTCCATCTCTGGTTAAGCCGGTCAAGGGGAAGGTTTTGCCTGCGTGACGGCTGGTGCCGGTGTCAGCCAATTGATGCATGGCCTGGCGATGGGCAGATCGGAACTCTTCCGGGATAATGGTCTCTATCTTTTGGCCAAGCATTTCTTTGGCGGTATAGCCAAATATATTTTCCGCCCCATGGTTCCAAAAAAGCACCACCCCTTGGATGTCAATGGAGATAACCGCCTCCTCCATGGCGGCAAAGACTGCATGGTAGCTTTTTTCCACATCCCGAATCTTATCCACCAAATCTTTCAGGTGATCTCTTTCGCTTGCCAGTTGCTGGTAGCTTGCCAGATCGGGTAGTTGCAGCAGGGCATTCCGCCAAGAAATAAACAGTAGTACCCAGGTCAGCAGGGTAGGGATAAAAAGGAGTTGGCTGGCGGAATGAAGAGGGTAGGCGAAAGCCAAAACCATGCCTACTAAAGAGAGCAGCAGGCCAACCACCAGAATCCGAAGAGTGACAGGGGCTATGGGATGGCGGGAGAGGCGTTGATCCCTTGTCAGCAGCAGGAGCAGTAAAAACATGCCGCTTTGTAAGCCATGCCAGCCAATCATCTCCATGACAGATGCCTTTTGTGTTCACCATGGGTTGCTGTCATCGTCTGTCTATTGGCAGACGGTTGGATCATTTTTTTGTTGGTGTGGATGTTCTGACTAAAGAGTATGGACCCATTGTAGCAAAGAGCATATCTTTTTTTCTTATATTTGAATATTCATGGGCTAATCGATTGATATTATTGTAAAAAATTCACAGACAACACTGAGTGCTGTGTAATTTTTAAATAAAATGTAAAATTGAAATTATACAGGCAAATTTTTTAATGTATCCTATTGATATATCAATAATAGTATTGGTTGACCTGGAAAAAAGTGTTGCCATAAACCAATTTTGTTCATTTTTCAATTTCATGAAACATTGTGGAGCGATTCAGAATTGCATAATCTTGGATTAAGAAAATCAATCGGAAATGACCTGAAAGCCATGCAAATACTAGGCAGACTGCGCACTTACAGCGCGATACCTCCCAGAAGAAGACCTTAACGGTATTCAGGAGGGGTTCAGGTATTTCCTCCAACACAGGAGTGGAGAATGGACGTCGTCTTATTGGGTAAGCTGGTGGCAATTCTGGGCCTGGTGGCGGGTAATGCCTTCTTCGTGGGATCAGAAGTGGCCATTACCGCAGCGCGCAGAAGCAAGATCAAACAAATGGCGGATATGGGGGACAAACGCGCCAAAGTGGTCAAGCTGCTGCATGAAGAACCAACCCGGTTCTATGCTGTCACCCAGATTGGTATCACCCTGGTTTCCATGGCCCTGGGCTACATTGGTATGGATGCCTTCAAGGAGTTGATGTCACCAGCTTTTGAGTCCATGTTTGGCATGTTCATGCCAGAAGAAGCGGCGGCCACCTGGGGTGGGATCGTTGGTTTGACCATGGGGTTTGTGATCGTCTCATTTTTACATGTGGTGGGCGGTGAACTGGCCCCCAAGGTGTTGGCCTATCACAAGGCAGAGGCGTTAAGCTGTTCGTTGGGTTGGATCATCAACCTGCTGTATGTCATGTGGGTGCCGGTCATCTGGTTGATGAATATTGCATCCAACTGGCTCCTTGTTGCTTTCGGTCATGGGGATATCGTGGGCCATGGCGGTGGTGGGCATGGTCATGATTCGGCGGCCATGTCTCTGGATGAATTGAGCCTGGTGGTTAACGCCAGTACCAGTTCCGGCAGTATCGACCGCAACCAGGGGCGCATGCTCATGGGGGTGTTGGATTTGAGTGAGAACACCGTGGAAGATGCCATGGTGCCCAAACCAGATGTGAGGGGGTTGCCAGTGACCGCCACCATCGGGGAGGCCCTGACCCTCTTTTCCAGTTCCCACCATTACAGCTACCCGGTGTTTGACGGAGAGAAGGTCGTCGGAACCATCTTTATGAAGCGGCTGGTAGACCTGTTCGAGAAAAACCGGGATAACATGGCTAACATTCTGGCCATGCCGGTGGGCGAAATCCTGCGTCCCGATCCCTTCATCTTTCCTCCCACCACCAAACTTAGCCAGGCCTGGAAAGATTTCCGCGACAATCGCCGCCAGTTTGGTGTGGTGGTCAATGAGCATGGCTCCATGACCGGTATTGTCACCCCGGCAGACATTGTGAGCCGCCTGGTGGGACAACTGCCCGCCGATGAATACTCCAAAAAGACCGACCTGGTTCATAAACTGAAAGGAAGCCAGTGGGAAATTGCTGGTGGGGTGCGGGTGGGTGATCTGGAAATGCTCCTCAACTTTCCCTTCCCACGGGAGACCGGCTATGTGACCATTGGTGGTCTGGTCTTCAACCGCATTGGCAAGGTTCCGGAAGTGGGGGATGTGATCAAGCTGGAAAATGCTCGCATTCAGATTCTGGAGATCAACGATTTGCGGATTGTGAAAGTTCTCTTCCAAATTCTGGCCGTGGACGAACAGGGTACCTGGTCTTTGGCTGACCAGGAAAGTCCGGCTGATCCAGCGTAAGACTACACCCCCCCTTCTTTGCGGAAGGGGGGGTGCTTTTTTTAAAGATCGAAATCAGCAGGTTGCAGGTTCAACTCCCGACAAATTTCCCGTACTACCTGTTTTTCCTTTTCATCGAAAGAGCCGTCTGAACCGCCGATGGCGCAACAAACCCGCACCAGCAAACGAGCTTCATCCGACTGTTTCACCTTGGAGATGGTTTTCAAGGCTTCTGCCTTGCCCATGGAAAGGTCGAATTCAAACTTGCCCACAAAGCGTTGGAAGGTGTCCACCACCTGGTTGCTGTCGTAAACCTTGAGGGCATCAGAATTTTGCACGAAGCCCAGCATTTTCCGTTTTTCTTCCGCAGAGACGCTGCCATCTGCCGCTGCCACCATGGCGCAACCCGCCAGAATGCCTTCCATCATCTCTTTGTTTTTATAGCGGCTCATCTCTTGGGAGAGGGACGCTTGCAACTGGCTGGCGCGATTTTTCAGATCATCGAAAAAACCCATATCATCCTCCTGCCATGCACCCCTGAAATTCCAGGGGTGGTGGATCGATTAAGTTACAGATTGGCCACGATGGTGGGAATCAAGTCGTGGAAGGTTTTGCCACGCCCGGTATCCCCGATGGCGTGCATCTTCCAGTCGTTTTCATGCCGATAGAGTTTGGCCATCACCATGGCGGTGTGGTTGCCGCGACAATCGTTGAGACGGAAGCCAGCCACCTCCTGGTTGTTGGATTGGTCCACCAAGCGGCAGAAGGCGTTGTTGACCCCCTCGAAACTTTCACCGCTAAAGGAGTTGACCACAAAGACCAGAGATTTAATGTTGGCGGGGACGCGGGAGAGGTCAACAACGATTTGTTCATCATCCCCTTCGCCCTGCCCACTGACATTGTCTCCCGTATGCTGGATAGAGCCGTCTTTGCTGCGCAGTTGTTGGAACCAGACCGCATCGGCCAGTTGGCCCTGGTCGTTGAAGAGCAGGCAGGAGGCATCCAGGTCGATTTCACCCCCGCCTCCCAGAAAGCTAAACAGTCCTTTTTGGGACTTGGCATCCCAACCCAGGCCCATGACCACACGGGTGAGGGTTTTGCCGGATTCTTTGGCGAGACTGATTTTTTGACCTTTGGTCAATATGACGGGCATTGTTCATCCTCTCTTCAAGTAAGGGGATTAACCCACATCCACGCCAAAGTTGCGAGCGAGGGGACCCAGGCCACCAGCATAGCCTTGACCAACCGCCCGGAATTTCCATTCGCCAGCACTGCGATAGATTTCGCCGAAGATAACGGCGGTCTCAGTGCTGTAATCTTCTGACAGATCATAGCGGGCCAGTTCCGAGTTATCAGCGGTGTTGACCACCCGGATGAAGGCGTTTTGGATTTGACCAAAATTTTGTTTGCGGCTTTCGGCATCGTGGATGGTGACACTCACTGCCACTTTGGCCACATCGGCGGCCAGGGCCACCAGTTTCATGCGTACCTGTTCGTCATCCCCTTCACCTTCGCCGGTGCGGTTGTCGCCCAAGTGTTCCACGTTGCCGCAGGTGGATTTGCGATTGTTATAGAAGATAAAATCGCTGTCGGAGCGGACTTTGCCTTGCTCATTGAGGATGAAGATACTGGCATCAATATCAAAGGCCGCGCCGTCGGTGCGCCGTACATCCCATCCCAGACCCACCCGGATTTCCTGGAGGCCGGGGGCGATTTTGCTCAAAGAAACATTGCCGCCTTTTTGCAAACTGACTGCCATAGTGATTTTCTCCTTTGGATTGCATGGTCTACATTAATCGTCAAATCAAACAGATAACATTATTTTGCAGAAACTTCAATAGTAACCTAAGTCAAGAGAAGCCTGATTATGAAAGATGTTCAGTCAGGATTCAGCATGAAAAAATTTCTATAACTTCTTCCCTTTGATAACACAGCACAAAGAGATAAACTAAGCAAACTGGGAAAAAGAAGGTCCTTCCATCAAATAGGCTGGAAATACCGAATGTCAAGTCATCAGGAGGGGCGATCATGGCTTTGGGGAAAAAATACCGGGTTCTCATTGTAGACGACTCTGCTGTGGTGCGGCAGACTTTGGAGAAAATATTATCCTCCGATCCCGAAATTGAGGTGATTGGTCATGCCCCCGACCCCTATGTGGCGGCAGAGCGGATACGCAAGGAAATTCCCGATGTGATCACCCTGGATGTGGAGATGCCCCGCATGGATGGCATCACCTTCTTGCGTAAAATCATGACCCAGCATCCCATACCCGTGGTCATCTGCTCCACCTTGACAGCGGATAACTCGGAAACCGCCATCAAGGCCCTGGAATATGGGGCGGTGGAAATTATCACCAAGCCCAAGCTGGGGACCAAACAATTTTTGGAAGAGTCATCCATTAACATTTGCGACGTGGTGAAAGCTGCTGCCCAGTCGCGCGTCAAGAAGGTTGCTCCAACCGTGCAGAAAGTCGCCCCCAAACTGACTGCGGATGCCGTTCTCGCCAAACCCACCTCCCAGGCCATGGTGCAAACCACCGAAAAAGTTGTGGTGGTGGGGGCTTCCACCGGTGGAACCGAGGCGTTAAGGGAATTTCTGGAAATGATGCCCGCCGACGCCCCTGGTATCGTCATCGTCCAGCATATGCCGGAAAATTTTACCAAAGCCTTCGCCAACCGACTCAACGGCCTGTGTAAAATTACCGTCAAAGAGGCAGAGGATAACGATACGGTGGTGCGGGGACGCGCCCTCATCGCCCCTGGTAACAAACATACCCTGCTCAAGCGCAGTGGGGCACGCTATTATGTGGAAGTGCGAGACGGCCCACTTGTGAGTCGCCATCGTCCCTCGGTGGATGTGCTCTTTCGTTCCGCCGCCCGTTATGGGGGTAAAAACTGCGTGGGTGTCATCATGACCGGCATGGGGGACGATGGTGCCCGTGGCATGCTGGAAATGAAAGAGGCCGGGGCCTATAATATTGCCCAGGACGAGGTTTCCTGTGTCGTCTTTGGCATGCCCAAAGAGGCCATCAAACTGGGCGGGGTGGATCTGATCAAACCTTTGGACAAAATTGCCGCCGAGGTATTGCGCATTTGCAATAGTTGACAGATTTACCTACCATGAACACCTGGAAAATCTGGCAAACTCATCCATTATAAACATTGAAGGTTGCAGGCCATGGCTGATTCCCCTTACGCCCCTTCGTCAGATCGGGAAACCGGTTTATCTGATAAGGATTTCCAAAAGCTTAGCGAATTTATTTACGAGCAGTGCGGTATTAAAATGCCCCCCTCCAAAAAAACCATGCTGGAGGCGCGCATGCAAAAACGATTGCGCACCCTGGGTATGAGTTCTTTCAGAGAATATTGCAATTGGGTATTGGATCCGGTAGCTTCCGATAATGAACTGATTAATTTTATCGATATCGTCACCACCAACAAAACCGACTTTTTCCGCGAACCCAGCCATTTTGAATATTTGGTGAGTACCGCCATCCCGGAAATGGTCCGTGGTGAAGGGGCCGGTGTACGGCGCAAACTCATGGTGTGGAGTGCCGGTTGTTCTACGGGGGAAGAACCCTATACCCTGTGCATGGTCTTGAGTGAATTTGCCGAGCGTTACCCAGGCCTTAACTTTGACTTCTCTGTTCTTGCCACCGATATTTCCACCCGAGTGTTGGAAAAGGCTGCCTCCGCCATTTACGAAGGGGAAAAGACCGACCCCATTCCTATGAATTTAAAGAAAAAATATTTATTGCGCAGCAAAGATCGTTCCCAAAATCTGGTGCGCATCGTCCCCGAATTGCGCTCCAAGGTGCGCTTTCGTCGCATCAACTTTATGGACAATGAGTTCGGCCTGCGGGAAAAGATGGACATCATCTTCTGTCGCAACGTGATTATCTATTTTGATCGTCCCACCCAAGAGCGGTTGATCAACAAATTTTGCCGCAATTTGATTCCGGGTGGCTATTTGATGGTAGGGCATTCAGAGACGTTGAACAGCTTAAATGTGCCAGTGGTGCAGGTTTCTCCAACCATCTACCGAATGCCCCAATGAGTGAATTTTCATCTTCTTCTCTGCCCCGGTTTCATCTCAATCCAGGTCGGGTCATTTTCTCCCAGGCTCCATTGCTGGTAACCACCATCTTAGGATCTTGTGTTTCGGTTGTCATGTTCCACAGCAAAAGCAATACGGGAGCCATGTGTCATGGTTTGCTTCCCACCTGTCATTGTGGGCTGTCACTGCAAACCGGTCAGACATGTGATGATTGTTTCCGTTATATGGATTGTTCCATCCATTACATGGTGAATGAATTTTCTGCCATGAAAATACCCAGTCGTGAATTGACGGTGAAACTCTTCGGTGGGGCCGACATGTTTTCCACCGGTCAATCCAAGACCGTGGGTAACCAAAATATCGCCGTTGCCAAGAAAATCTTACGGGAAAAAAGTATGCCCATTTTTGCCGAAGATGTGGCCGGTGAGCAGGGACGTAAAATTTTCTTCTTCACCCATACTGGCGAAGTGCGCCTCAAACGCCTGGGCAAAAATCGCCAACGCTATGCCGAATTCCAGGAAGAGCTGGCGGTTATCCGAACCCTGTCATAATTTCCTTCTCTTCGTCTTCAATCTGCCTGTTGTTGCAACAATTCCAATTCGTCGAAAGAAAATACCCGATCTGTGTTCAGCAGGATGATGAAATTGCCCTCCTGTTTACCCATGCCTCGGATAAAATCTGCCCGTAGATTGGTGCCAATCTTGGGGGGTGGCTCCACTTGGTTGGGTTCCAAATCCCGCACTTCCTTGACCGAATCGGCCATCGCCCCAATCACCACCCGTTCCTCATCCACTGGGACCTCGATGATGATAATACAGGTGTTGACGGTAATTTCCGCCGCCTCCATCCCCAGCTTCAATCGCAGATCCACCACCGGGACCACACTGCCCCGCAGATTGATCACTCCGCGCATGAAATCGGGCACCCGAGGAACCTTGGTCATGGTGGTGTATTCCAGGACTTCCTTTACCTGGGAGATTTCCACCGCAAAAACTTCATTGGCCAGGTTAAAAGTAAGAAACTGGGTGGTTTCAGAAAGGATAGCATGGCTCATCCTGGAAGCTCCTGTTTGGTTGGAAAGAAAAGCTGGGGATCTGGTTTAGAATCCCCAGCTTTTCGTTAGGTCAAATCAACTCTGCTGGTTAAAATTTCTCGAAGGCTTCATCAGAACCGCCTTCGTTACCCATGGAAATACTCGCCCCGTTGCCACCTCTGCTGGGATGGGGCAGGGCCTTGGGTTGGGTTTTGGCGGATGCATGGATGACACGGGCAGGAGCCGACTGGGGTGCATGGACCACCGTTTTGGTTCTTGCCTTGCTGGTGCGGGAGAGATTGCCGGACTGTCTGCCACCATCGCCGGTCTTGAAGAAGGAGATGGCCTGCTGCAATTGATCGGCCTGGGAGTTCAACTCCTCGGCGGTGGCCGCCATCTCTTCCGACGCGCCCGCATTCTGCTGAATCACTTGATCCAGTTGCTGGATGGCCTTGTTGATCTGTTCGGCACCGGTATTCTGCTCCCGGCTGGATGCAGCAATCTCTTGCACCAGTTCGGAAGTACGCTGAATGTCGGGCACCAGCTTGGAAATGATGCCACCTGCTTGTTCCGCCACCGCCACACTGGACGATGACAGCTTGCTGATTTCTCCCGCTGCGGTCTGGCTACGCTCTGCCAACTTGCGCACCTCCGCCGCCACCACTGCGAATCCTTTGCCATGCTCACCAGCCCGTGCCGCCTCAATGGCCGCATTCAAAGCCAGCAGGTTGGTCTGGCGGGCTATCTCCTCAATGATGGAAATCTTGGTGGCAATCTCCTTCATGGCATGCACGGCCTGGTCCACGGAACGTCCACCTTCCGCCGCATCCAACGCAGCCTTCCTGGCAATTTTCTCCGTCTGCTGGCTGTTATCTGTGTTTTGCTGAATATTGGAAGACATTTCCTCCATGGCCGATGAAGTCTCTTCCACCGAGGCCGCCTGTTCAGTCGCCCCCTGGGACATCTCCTGCGCTGACGACGACAGCTGCTGTGCCCCAGCAGCCACGTTATCCGATGCACTCCTTACATCGGCCACCACACTCTTCAGCTTTTCCACCATGGTGCGCATGGCATCGGCCAAGATTCCAACCTCATCCTGCTGGTTGAGATCAATGGTGGCCATGAGATCACCTGCGGCCACCCGCTGGGCAAACTCAACACCCTTCAACAGTGCCGATACGATGGCCCGTGCAATAAACATGGCCACCACAATACCGATGATCACTGCCGCTATGCTTCCAGAAACGATGAGGCTTTCGGCTGAAGAAATCTCCGCATCCATTTTCTTTTTCTGGCCATCCGCTGCCGCATCGGAGAGTTCATTCACCTTGCGACGGGAAGCGATCATGGCCCCTTCCGCCTTTTCCTGCTCCTTGAGGAGGCTTAGCATATCCTCAAAGGTTTTCTGATAGTTGGCAAAGGCAACGATCATTTGCCGACCCTGATCAATATTTTTTGGATCTTTGAATCGTGCGGTCAACTCTTCAGCCAATTTTTTCGCCTTGGCAGCACCATTCTGTGCCCGCTTGACCTCCGAATCATCCTTGCCACGGCTGAGAATTGTTTCTTTCTCCCCCAAACGTCCATCCATGAAGGTATCCAGGATTTCGGTGGCCATATTGGCGTTTTCGGTACGTTCTTCTACCTTGGCCAACACGTCCCCACCTTTATCTCCACCCCCTCCCAGGGATTCGGCAATCTGCCTTTTGAGTTTCTCCTCCTGGTCGTGGGCCAGTTCTTCGCTGGACTCTCGCACCAACCGGGAAACCTTGCGCATTTCCTCCATGGTGGTGTCCTTCTTCATCTCCAAGGCAACCACATGCTGGAAGTCTTTCCCATAGCTATCTGTCGCCTGGATAATCTGATCCATGGACTGCTTATCGGCAGTGTCGCGAAATTTATTGTCTCGGGAGTCTGCCGCTTGGCGTTTGATCTCTGCCACGGCTTTCAATGCGGCATCAAGCTGAACGGGATCCTTGTTGGCGGTAAAGTTGCGTTCTGCCCGCAGAGCCAGGGTGGCTTGCTCCTGGATGTTTGCCATGTCGGAAGCGTTTGCGACCCGCTTGCTCACATCGCCCAGGCCCTTCCAACCAACGATGGCAACCAGTATGGTCAATACCAGCACCAAGCCAAAGCCCAAACCCAGTTTCATTCCCAACTTCAAATTCTTCATTTTTCCCGACTCCTGTGGAGATGTTTTCCTAATGGAACTGATGATCGACCGCACCGGAAAGTATTGTTACAATTCTTCAGAGGTCAGTTTGCGCACAGATTCCAACAATTCTTCGCAACTGAATGGTTTTTTTAATAACACATCTGCTTGTTCTATTAGTGCCACTGCCAAAAGGTGCGACGAATCAAAAACAGGATCCCCGCCCGTCATGGCAATGATGGGTATGTAAGGATCCCTTTCACGCATTTTACGCAACACTGTTAATCCATCTGTGCTGGTCATTATTAAATCTGTGATTATGAGATCTGGGTTGTAGTATTGGCATATCTCCAACCCTTTTGCCCCATTTTCCGCCAACACAACCCCATGCCCAGCATGTTCCAACAGTACTTTTATATAGTTTCTTATGCCTTCTTCATCATCAATTAATAGAATGGTTGACATTGATGTTTTCTCCATACTTGGGTTGATCCAAAATAATTTTAACTTTGATACCCAACATGTCTTCCATGTGGCATTTCTTCTGTTAAATAAATTGAATTGAATTTTTGTTCATATTGAGAAGTAGACCTGTTCTAGAGTAACCAAATAAATCCGACTGATTTACCTTAGCAAGGGTTGTTCCGAATTGGATCATTGGATCAATTTTGATTTTTTGTGAATATATATCAATAAGATACGGTATGGGTGAGCGGGATTGACAGCACTTATATGGGAAGGGAGGAGGGGATGTGTGAGATGAAAAGTCTCAAAGAGCGTTTCAGTGAGACGATTCGTTTCATTAGGGTTGAGACGTTACTTTGCAGTCTGCTGGCGTCGGAAAGGGATTTTGCTTCAGTGGTGATTTGCGGGATAGTTTTGCAACGGTATTTTACGAATCTTGTTATTCAGACAGAGGTGCAAAAGAAACGCACCCATTGTTTGCAGGTGGGGGAGGGGTAATACCCCTCCCTACCCAAATCCACCCAACGATTTGATTTTTAGACGATGCCCTTCTTTGCACCCAACTGAATGGCGTTGTTGACCAACTGATGTACACCACCCACCGTTTCCATGGGAATTTTGTAGTAGGGTAACACCTTGGTAAACTGGGCCTTACAAATGGCGCATATCATGGCCACAAAGTTGACCTTGTCTTTTTTCATCACCTGCTTCAACGCCGTCACCCGTGGCAACATACCCTTGACCCGTAATTCCATCAATTCATCGGTCAACAGGCCACCACCGCCACCGCAGCAAAAGGTTTTTTCGTTGATGGTGTCTTGATCCATGTCCGCATACCGATTACAAGTGGCACGAATCAAGTCACGGGGGATGAAAAATTGCCCACCAGGACGATCTCCCATTCGGGAGGCGCGGGCCACGTTGCAAGAGTCATGGAAGGTCACCACCTTGTCATCGTTGGCCTCCTTGTCGAAGACCAAAGCACCCTTTTCATAGAGCTGATGGGTGAACTCACAAATATGCTGGGGAACCGGATAATTGGGGTCCAAAAAGTCGAAAGGACCGGTCAAGGTGTTCCAAAAACTGTACGCCACCCGCCAGGCATGACCACACTCACCCACAACGATACGTTTGACCCCCAACTCCCTGGCTTGATCCGCAATCCGCTGGGCAATCTTGCGCTTTTGTTCATAGCTCCCGATAAACATACCAAAGTTGGCAGCTTCAGCCGCAATGGAACTGATGGTGTAACGAATGCCCGCCTGATGAAATACCTTGGCATAACCCATGAGTGAGTCCACATGGGGGGCACTGAAAAAGTCCGCTGACGGCGTCACCAACAAGACATCTGCCCCCGCCTCATCCACCGGCATGCGCACCTCATGCCCGGTATTATCCAGAATATCATCTTCCAGAAAGGCGAGGGTGGACTTGAGGGCGGGCTTGGGAATGCCCAGGTTGTTACCCACCGTATGCACCTTGCCGATGATTTCCAGAGCATATTTATGACCCACACCAATGGCATCCATCAATTCGCGGGCTGCCATGGTGATTTCAGCGGTATCGATACCATAGGGGCAAAAAACACTGCACCGGCGACACTGGGAGCACTGGTGAAAATAACTCACCCACTTTTTCAGCATCTCCTCATCCATATCCTTGGCATTGACCAAGCCAGGGAAAGCCTTGCCGCTGGGGGTGAAATAACGGCGATAGACCTGCCGCATCAATTCAGCCCGCTGCACCGGCATGTTGTGGGGATCCTGGGTGCCCAGAAAATAATGGCATTTGTCGGTGCAGGAACCACACTTGACGCAAATATCCATGTAAACCTGCAAGGAGCGGTATTTGCTCAGCAGGTCTTGGAATTTGTTGACGGCGGCCTCTTGCCAGTTGGGAACCCGTTCACCGGGAAAGCCCAAAGGAGCCATAAATTTTTCGACGGCCACAAAGGGTTCCAGATGAGAGGTGGCATCCTCCTTGAGGGGAGGGGTCACAATATCGTCCAACACGGTGGGTATTTGATAGTCAGCCACGGCCTGGCTCCTCGATGAATGCAGAAAGTCGGTTATCCAGAGTGACAGGCATCAGCCCGCCCAGGGGTTGATATGCCGAACCTCTCTGGGATTGTCAGCCTGGTTGCGGGTGGGGCTGAAGAAGATACCCCCTGCATGCATCAGCTTGCTGAACGGAAAAATGGCCATCAGCACCAGGACCAACAGAAAATGGACAGCGAACAGGGCATCGCCGGGAGTTTGAAAACCGGTGAAGGTCACCCAGCCGATCATGGCCTCTTTGATGGAGACAATGTCGGGACGAAAGACGAATTTCATGGCCAAGCCGCTCATAGCGATGGCAATCAAAAGGATCAGGACACCATAGTCAGCGGGAGAGGAGATATAACGGGTACGGGGCACCCACCAGCGGCGCACCAACAAAAACAGCAACGCAGGAACCATCACCAGACCAGCGATGATGCCGAAAATTTGCAGATGGGCAAACACATCGGGCAGGGGATTGACGAAATAGCGCAAATGGCGGATCAACACCAATGCCAAAGCACCGTGGAAGGCGATACCCCCCAGCCAGGTCCACTTGTTGCCTTTGAACAGGCTGTTGAAGAGCACCACCTCAGTGAACATGCGCCAAACCACGCCAGAGGTATGAATGGGGGCGGGGGTGGTGGGAATTTTCAGGGGGGCCGGGGTTTGCATATACACCCAGATCCGCCAGGAAAACCCGATGATAAAGACAAGCAGCACGATATAAGCGAGCAGGACCAGCATCCCTCTCCCCCTTGCCTTGGCAGTGGTTGTTCAACAGGACGATACGCTCTGGGAAACAGCCTGAAATTCGGGGGGTGGGTTCGGCATGAAGGGTCACGGCATGAGGTGCCTTGGGTAGGAAGAAGGTGCCGTGATCACGCAAACTACCCCTTCGAGATTGACTCCAGGGAGCAATCCCCCACAGCTTATCTAAGGACCAACGAATAGACCAAATAAAAGCCAACAGTACCACATAACATTACCACCACCCGCCGTCCCAACCACTCGATCCAGTGGAGACGACGGGTGACGGATGTCTGGTGCAATACCAGGGCCAGTCAAATACCAAAAGCGGTCGGTATCAGACGCAGCCGGTGGGCTTGGGCAGGCCAGCAATTTTACAAGCTTGCTTGGCGGGACCACCCGGATACAGGTCGTAAAGATACTTGGTGTTGCCCTTTTCCTTGCCAAGTTTTTTGCCAATGGCCTTGGTGAGGATGCGAATCATGGGAGCAATTTTGTACTCGTCATAGTACTCACGCAGGAAGTGCACAACCTCCCAATGGGGTTCGCTCATTTCAACTTCTTCGGTTTTGGCCAAATAGTGAGCGACATCTTCATTCCAGTCGGCAAGATTCAACAGATAACCATCTTCATCGGTCTCGTACGTTTTGCCGTTGAGTTCAAAGCTCGGCATGATTCCTTCTCCTCATTCCTAAGCGTTGGCGGTGGGGGATTTGTATGACCTTTTCTGGTCTCAAACATCAACGGGGGCAACCCGCTGCAACCATTCAATCAAACAACCTCTGGACCTCATGAATAATACACCACGCTCACCCCTCCTCGATTCTCTACCAAGAGGACAGAGCCAGTGCACCATTCCCAGTTTGCATCAGTCAGCCAGTGTTTATAAGCATATCATGATTTCCTACTATACTGCAACCCACACTGCATACAGATTTTGCCTCTTTCGCTCTTTTATATCTTCAAGTTGACACCCCTGCCAAGGTTTAGCATTATTAAGAGGCAATTAAGGGGGGAAATGGAGTAAGGTTAAATTCAACCCTTTGAAAAATAACACATGAGCACAGAGTATCCCCCGCTTTGCGGCTGTGCACTCACACAGGAGGAAAACCGTGAATCCCAAGCATCATGTTTTTATCTGCATGAATCGGCGTCCTGAAGGGCATCCCCGTGGCTCCTGCCAGGCCAATGGCTCTGGTCCAATCTTCGATGCCTTCGTCGCCGGTGTGGAACATAATAATTTGGGGGAGCAGGTCTTCCTGACGGGAACCTTCTGCATGGGGCCTTGCGATAAAGGACCCGTGCTGGTGGTCTACCCGGAAGGAGTCTGGTATGGCAAAGTAACCGCCTCAGACGTTCCTGAAATCATCGAACAGCATTTGATCGGCGGCAAACCCCTGGAAAGACTCCGCATCGGCTGATTCAACCAAGCGGTGTAAGCCTTACAAACACCACGAGTATCTGTGCCAGTTCCTGACTTCTGGTTAGGGACTGGCACAGTTTTCGTTACTATCTTTCATCCAGGATCTACCCGTGGTGTTGTTGCCAGGCGCGCCTTTTGAACCACAGCTTCCCTGTGTCCATTGACCACTTTTCTGGAAGGTTTTGACTTTCAGAATGGAGTTCAGGTAATAGGGTTCTTTATTATACTTGGCCGTAGTGTTGTTCCTAACCTGAGTTCCGGCCAGACCCCCCTCCCCGCCAACATTGTTCAAGTCCACCAACAATGCCTTGTTCTTCCAGCCATGGGGAATAGCAATATGGCACCAGGTACATTTCATGGAACCAATCTTGTCCGCATGATAACCATGGAGGTTGCTGTCCTTTTCGCAACAAAATCCACTTTGGGTGGAGTTGCGCACCGCATAGTTGTTGTAGTTATGACATTTAAAACACAGACCCGTTGTCTGCTGACCGGAACCGGTGTTGAGATCCCAAAGCCCTTTGAGAATGAAATTATTGGAGGAGCCATGTGGCCCCCAGGCTTTACCCGTATTGGGGGCGGAGGTTTCCGACGAGGTATCTGAACCATGACAGTCAGAACAATACATGGTCTGATTGCCAATATACGAGTCATTACCATTCCAGGGGGCACGCCACAAGTTGGCCATCCCCCCACGCGCAGTCAATGTGCGCCCAGTGGGATAGATCACCGGATGCCAGGAACGATGATTGCCTCCAGGTTCTCCCTGGTCTGATCCCGTCAGGGAATCATTGGCATTGGCGTTGAACTCCATGGCCTGGTTGGTGTACATGGTCAAATTATTGGTTCCGCTGGGGGTTCCATTGTTGAAACTTCCCAGAGCGGGCCGGTTGCCACTGGGATAGGTGCCGTTGTCGTCATAACCATAATCTGAGTGGCATTTGAGACATATCTGATATTCTCGTGTCACATAAGTGCTGGAACGGGATGTGGCCGTCGAGGGTTCCCCCGCCTTAACGGTGTAGGCAGAAGGCAGTGCCAACCAGGTAGTGGTGGAAAAGGTCGGTTCCACCCCCCATTGTCCACGCAAGGCTCCAGAGATGACATGGCTATGCTGACTGGTGGTAGCATGAAGATGGGTGGCGGCGGTGGTTGCCCCCGTCCCGTTGAATAATTGATTCTTCAATACCCGGTGTGGATTGTGACAATCCGTACATTCCACATGGCGATTATCCAGATTTCCCTTGCCCAGGGTGACTTGCTGCTCCTGGAAGTTGGCATTGATGATATCATGAAGCTCTTTATTCTGGGTGTTGGTCTGGTCCGATGTGGTGATCGGCATGCGACGCGCACTGGTGAAATCACTCTTGATGTCCGGCACGTTATTGCTCACGCTATCCAAAATGCTGTTGGCCGCTGTGGTGTGGCATTGATAGCAGGTTTCTTCAGTGGCAGAGACCCCGCCTGCTTTGGGGGAGGATACGCTGTCTGTTCCTTCTCGCAACAGACGACGTGAGCCGGCAACCGTATGGGTATCATGACAGTTGAGGCACGCTGCTTCCCAAACTTTGACCCCGGACGGAAATTCACGCAATTCCGCCGGACTTCCTACACCCGATTTATAGGTTTCATTGGCATCCGTGGTATTGGCATGAACCGAGTTTGCCCAAGAACTTCCACCTTTGTCGTGACAGGACAGACAAATAATTTCGTTGGATACACTAAAACTGGAGCCGCTGGGGCCGGTATTTTTCTGGAAGCGATTCAAACGCAAAAATTTAATGCTGACCGTTTCAGATGTGTCCTTGATATGAGGATCATGGCAGGTGGAGCATTGCAATTTGTCGCTATCCAAGGGCAACTTGGGCTTGTTGCTGATGTCACGATTTCCCATAATCAATGTGCCGCTGGATGAAAAGGGGGGAGAGCGCAACTCTCCATCCGCAGACGCCACCGTGGTGGTGTAGTCGAAGGAAATGGGATGATCGTTGCTTAAGTCCACACCCAGATTGCGGGTAAAACCCGTATTCGCCCCGCTTCCGCTGGGCATGACCCCGCCGGTTCCGGTCCCAGACATATTGATGCTGGCCGATTGTATCCCTCCCAATACATTAACGGAGCCAATGGCAATGGTTCCATCGTGACAGGATAGACATAACTTCGACGTTCCCCCCGGCCCTGCCGCCAGTTGATTCACATCGGCCTGAATCGAGGAAGAGGAGTAACCGGTATAGGTTTGGTTGGAGAGCTGCCGATTCCACAAGGGGGATTTTAAACCGCTTTGCAAGGTGGAACCGTGGGGCGTATGACAAAAAACGCAAATTTGCGTTTCCGTTGTGGCTTTCACCGTTCGTGTCGGTCCACCGGCATAGTTGTTGACCGATAAATTATGTTTGGTGGCACGCACATCCGACTGTCTGGCACTGTGTGCCACGCTTCCAACCATGGACATGCCAATGAGCAGGAATGGGACAAAAAAAGACTGGCCTTTCATACGTACCTCGGTTTTGCTGCTGCTTTAAATCTGCGATGAATAAAAAAACAGAGTGGCCGATTAATTTAATTTTTCCGTGACATCATCTACTATAAATATTAAGCGAGTCTTAACTCATCAACGCCTTAAACTATATTAACGTTAAGATATATAATTCAAATTGTTGAAAATTTTTTTCATTCCGCCAAAATAGATCTATTTAAACGATAAAAATTATTATTAAATATTATAATTATAAAATGTGGATGATAAGAAGGTCATTCGTATAATCAATAATGACTATTTTATTGGAAAAAAATCTCGTTTCCAATTACATTCAAGAAGGAACTGCTCTTATTCCGCTTGCGATTTTGGCCAAGAAAGGTAACACTTGCCCCATTTTTTATGGCCAATTAATCCATGTAGATTACCAGAACGAGGTGGTGCATGTTTCGCTATCGTTTTCTACGGAACAGCTTTTTCTTCACGCTGCTTCTGGTCATTATGCTCCCCCTGTACGTCATCCTGATCGTACACCCCACCTTTCAAGGTCTGTTGACCGAATTTACCGAAGAAAATGCCGTCAATGTGGCCAACTTCATGGCAGAAGCCGTCCAGGAACAACCCGGAAAAACAGGGACCTTGCTGGTTAACGACTCCCTCAAATCCCACATGGCCGAAACAGCCCAAACCTTCCACCTCTACAAATACCGCCTGTTCGACGCCCAGGGACGGATCATCCACTCCTCCGCCCCCAGCGAAATTGGTAACCTGAACCAACACGCCTATTTTCACGAAGTGGTGGCCAAAGGCAAACCCTACTCCCTCACCGTGGAAAAAAATCACAAAACCCTGGAAAACGATCTGCTGAAACTGGATGTGGTGGAAACCTACGTCCCGATTTTGCGCAACACCATTTTTCTGGGGGCGTTTGAAATTTACTTCGATATCACCGAATGGCGACGCAAACTCAACTCCGGGGTCTCCCACGCCTCCCTGATTCTGGGCATCCTGGCCGCCACCTTCTTCTTGGTCATCCTGAGCACCCGCTTCTATGTCATGCGTCGGGTTGGAATGTTCATGGCAGCCATTAAGGAAACCTCCCAGGGGGATTTCCATCGCCGCATCCCCCTCTCCGGCAAGGATGAATTGACCGATATGGCCAACGCCTTCAACCTGAT
>JADFXB010000050.1:0-20340 GCA_015233935.1 Magnetococcales bacterium
AAAGAGAAAAAATTTGCTCAGTATACAATCTGTTATCAATTTTTTACCAAGCGGAAAAAATCAGGGCGGGAGAGGTCTAACGAAGACGTTGCAGAGCCGCAACAAAGAAACCATCACTGGCCGTCACATGAGGAGCCAACGAAAGATATCCCTTCCCATCAGGCAAACCTGCTACCCCCTGACGGGTCAAAATATCCACCACATCCAACAAACGAAATTGGGGATTCTGCTGCAAAAATCCCTCCACCACCTGCCGGTTTTCCTCACAAAAAAGGGAACACGTGGCATACACCAATCGGCCACCCACCGCCACCAAGGCCGCCCCCGCCTCCAATAACGCATGCTGACGAGGCGGCAAACCAGCCACCGTATCCGGGGTCAATCGCCATTTGATCTCTGGATTACGCCGCAACGTGCCGCTGCCACTGCACGGGGCATCCACCAACACCCGCTGCGCCTTGCCAGCCCACGCCGCCAACTTGGGATCCCGCTCATGCCGCAACGGCAAAGTGGATAAAATTCTCACCCCCGCCCGCCGCGCACGGGGCAGCAATCGGGAAAGGCGGGCCTCTGATTGATCACTGGCCAACAAACGGCCCTTGTTTTTCATCAGGGAGGCCAAGTGCAACGTCTTGCCCCCTGCTCCGGCACACAAATCCACCACTGTTTCCCCCGGCAAGGGGGCCACTACCCTGGAAATCAATTGACTGCCCTCATCCTGAATTTCCAACGCACCCGATTGAAACAGGGGAAACTGATGCAATGGCTGGTGTTCCACCAAACGGATACCATCGGGAGAGTAAGGGGTGGCACTGGCAGCGATGCCCGCCTCATTTAACGTCTGTAAGGCTTTCTCCCGGGATATCCGATGCACCCGCAAATCCACGCTGGCAGGCCGATTGGAAGCGGCTGCCAGGGGAAGGGCCTGGTCTTGCCAACAAGTCTGCAATTTTTCCCAAAACCAGTCTGGAAGGGAGTGGCGCACCGCCGGGGAAACATCCGAATCCATCTCCTGTTGATTTTTTTCTTCTGCCGCCGCTGCAATCCATTGGGAAAAGGTTACCTGTTCCTCCGGCAGAGCCAATTGATAAGCCAGCCAGCGGCGATGGCGCATCACCTCATAGACCACCTGGCGAATCCATCGCCGATCCCGCGCCCCCAATTGACCATGTTCGCGAAAATGAAGATCCAACAGAAGATCCAAGGGACCAGGCTGTTGGTGGAATCGTTGTAGAACCAGAAGGGCGTGGTCAGCCAATGGCGTTGTCAAGGGAGGTCATTCCATCAGAAGAAGGGAGGGATTCCACCACCGTTTTGATCAAGATGGCCAGGGGGACCGCAAAGAAAACCCCCAATAATCCCCACAGAGAGCCAAAAAAGAGGACGGCAACAATGATGGTGGTGGGGTGCAAATTGACCGCCTCCCCCAAAATGACCGGGGCCAGCACGGTGCCATCCACCAGTTGCAAAATGGCATAGGCAATAAACGGATTAAGGGCATCCCAAGTCAGCCCCCATTGGATCAAACCCAGGATCAAGACCGGTACAGTAACCGCTGCCACCCCCAGAAAGGGAATCAGCACGGAAAGGGCGGTCAACAAGGCCAACAGAAAGGCGTACTGCACCTCCATCACCACAAAAACCAGGTAGGTGACACTTCCCAGAATCATCATCTCCCAAAATTTGCCCCGCACATAACCACCGATCCCCCGATCCACCTTCCGCAACACCCGGTTCAACAATCCCCGTTCTTCCGGCAAAAACCGCCGCAGATAGTTAAGCAGTTCCACCTTATCTTTCAGGTAGAAGAAGACCAGAAAGGGCACCAGAAAGAGGTAGAGCAGTAAGGAGAGCATGCCGGGAATGGATTGCAGAAGATAGGTGAGGGCCTTGGTGGCCACATTCTGGGAGCCTTCCACCAGCCAGACCAGTAAATTTTCTGCAAAGGAGGTATTGACCAAACCCGCCGCCGATTCACTCAGCATGCGCAGACCATCCCGCAAGGTCTGGTTGATGCGGGGAGCTTCACTGGAAAGTTTGGTCAACTGGGTGACCAGGTTGGGAGCAAGGACAAAAATGACCAGATTCAACAATAGCATAAATAAACCAAAAACCAGCATCACCGCCAATTGACGGGGAATCCGCCAGGCCACCAATACCCGCACCATTCCTTCCAACAGATAGGCAAGGACGACCGCCGTCAACACCGGGGCCAGGGCATTACCGAAAAAGCCCAACAACATCACACTGGCAGTCAGGACCAAAATCATGGCCCAGACCTGACCATTCTCCAGCAGGCGGAGAAATTTTTGCAGTTGATTTTGCAACGGCGTTTGCGACTGGGGCATGATCATACCTCACCTGCATCGGCCAGGGTCGGCCAAATCAACAGCAAGGTTCCCACCCCTACCTGTTGGTAGAGGGTAACCACATCTTCAGGGGCAAGGCGCACACAACCAGCAGAAACGGGTTGCCCAAGGAAAGCCACTTGGGGCGTACCATGAATATAAATATAGCGATCCTTGCTGTCGATCCCCTCCCCTTGATTAACACCAGGTTGCAACCCTTCCAGCCAAAGTATGCGGGTAGTGACCAGATCGGTGCCAGCTCCCTCTGCCTGGGGTAGAATTTGACCGGTAAACTCGCGTCCCTTGAACACAGCCCCCAATGGGGCCTCCTCGCCAATGGCCTGGGCAACCCGATGAAGCCCCACCGGGGTGCAACCGCTTCCTTCCCGACAGCCAAACCCCGCCAATCCGGTGGAAACCTGCCACTGGCCCAAGAGTTGATCATCTGTGAAGAGATAGAGGGTTTGATTTTCACCCAGAACCAGCATGGCGGGCTGGTTGCCAGCCCAGCCATGGGCACGAAGATAACGGCGGGCGGGGAGGAGAACCTCCCCCGCCGTCAGAGATGGAGTCACCGAAGCATCAATCATCGCTACCAAAAATTCCCAACAGACGCAACAGGCTCAGGAAGAGGTTGAGCACATTCAGGTACATGGAGAGGGCGGCATAAGCCGGGGCTTCAGCCCAGGGATTCTCCTTCAACTGCTGGGTTTCCATGAGAATATAGCCGGAAAAGATCACCGCACCCACCGCCGACATGGCAAAGGAGAGGGCGGTGCTCTGAATGAACAGGTTGACCAACCCACCCAGAACAACAACGATCAGACCCGCAAACAAGGTGCCTTGCAGGGTGGAAAAATCCCGGTCACTGACCATGGCCACCGTGCTCAAGGCCACAAAGACCCCACCCGTCAGAAAGAGGGCCTGGCCCACCACATGGGAGAGACCTGCATTGAGATAATAGGCGATCACCGGACCGAGGGCAAAACCGGAAATCGCCGTGAACAGCAACAGGGTTACCGTATTGCGCATAGAAAAGGCCAGGAAAAGAACAGCCAGTTGCGCGACGATCAAGACAATGGGGTGCTCATACGCAAAGGGGGTGCTCATTCCCACATAGCCACCCGCCACAGCCACCATCAGACTGATGGCCAACAGGCTGTAGACCTGTTTGAGATATTGGGCAGCCTCCGGGGCGAGAACGACGCCGCGTGTCCCGGTGGCTACCGCCGTTTTGCCGAAGGGATGACCAGATTGTTCCATCTTTTCAACTCCTTGATCTTGTTAGAACCGTTAAAATTTCCTAAGCGAACCTGCTTGTCAATTCATTCCCTTATGATGCTTAGATAACATTTTGTCTACGAAAATCAAGTCTCCAAAAAAATATTTCCAAGCCAGGTAAAAGCAGCGACGCCCACCATACCTACCATTTCTTGCCATGATAGAAAGATAATTATACATGACTTTTTTACTACATCCAAGCTCAATATGGGGATATCTCCATCAAAGCGAAAGTATCCCATGGAAATTTGTCCCAGATTGTCATATGATTCTGGCAAATTTTTTCAAGGGGCGGCATGGTCCTGGTGCTAAAATCAGCTTCGCCAAAAATAACAAAGAAGTATCCATAAGCCCCCTCTTGAATTAATTTGGCGTACCTGCAACCCTGTTGCCAAGGGCTGGGAGTTTTCCAGTCTTTTTTCGTGAACTTCATCGGGGCAATTCGCTTCCATGCCATCAGACCCACAGCCCAACAAGCAAGATAAACGTCGCCGTCCGCAACGCAAGGTGGAAATCCTGCAAGCGGTGGCCACCTTGCTGGAAAATGGCTCCAATAAGATTACCACCGCTGCCCTGGCCGAACATTTGGGGGTGTCGGAGGCCGCGCTTTATCGGCATTTCAAGAGTAAAGAGGCTATATTTCAGGAGCTTACCTCTTATATTGAGGATCACCTGCTGCGACCTGCCAATCAATTGATGAGCAGCAACGCCTCTCCCTTGTCACAACTGGCACAATTGTTAAAATATCATCTTTCCTTTCTCTCCCAGCATCCGGGCTTGTGTCGGATTTTTCTGGTGGAGGGCGTGGTGGGGGAGGCATCTGGTATCGCCGAAACCATGAATGCGGCCTTACGCAAATATCAGACGCAGATCAAACAGATACTCCGTCGTGGTCAGGCCGTGGGTGAGGTGCCAGAGGATTTATTTATTGAAGAGGCCGCACAAATGTTTGTGGGCATTTTGCAATCTCGCGCCCTGGTCTTTGTTCTGAGCCGTTACAGCCAGGACCCGGCCAAGGGTTGGGAGGTTGTCTGGATGTTTTATCTTAGGGCCATTCAAGGCGTAGTCGCCGGGCAGGAGTGATGGCGCGGCAGCCATACATGGAATCCGTGTACCACTGGCTTGATGAGGGCAAAATGTTTCAGGGTGTCTTGACTGCTTTGGTTACTCCCATGCACAACGATGGCCTGGACATGGCCAGCTTTGAAAAATGCCTGGATCGGCAGTTGGCGGGAGGGGTGCACGGGGTGGTTCCCTGTGGTACGACTGGCGAATCCGCCACCCTCACCATGGAAGAACAAGCCCAATTGATCCGCCAAACCGTGGCCACCTGCAAAGGCAAGGTCAAGGTGGTGGCAGGATCGGGCACCAACTCCACCGCTGAAACCATCCAACTTACCCGCCAGGCCCAGGAGCTGGGAGCGGATGCCGCCCTGCTTATTACCCCCTACTATAATAAGCCCACCCCGGAAGGACTGTTCCGTCATTTTCAGGCGGTAGCCCAGGCGGTGGATTTGCCCATTATTCTTTACAATGTCCCAGGTCGAACTGTCACCGAACTCTCCCTGGATACCGTGGCCCGCCTGGCAGAGGTTCCCAATATTGTCGGCATCAAAGATGCCAGTGCCAACATGGAACGCATCTCCTGGCTGCGCAAGCGGTGTGGCAAGGAGTTCACCCTCCTCTCCGGCGACGATGCCACCTTTCTGCCTTTTCTTTCGGTGGGTGGGGATGGGGTGATCTCCGTCTCCTCCAATCTGGTTCCCGAAAAAATGGCCGCCATCTGGTCCTCCTGGCAGAGCGGTCAATGGCAGGCAGCCCTGACCGTCCATGAGCAATTGTTGGAAATTCACAAATTGCTCTTCTGTGAGACCAATCCCATTCCTGCCAAAGCTGCCATGCACCTGATGGGCCTGTGCGGTCCTGAAATCCGCCTGCCTCTGGTTGTCATGTCGGATGCCAATGAAAAATTGTTGCGTCAGGCGTTGGTTAACCTTTCCCTGCCGTTGGGTTGATCCTAAAATTTATGACCACCATCTCCGACAATCGCAAGGCGCGATTCAACTATGAAATCCTTGAAACCTTCGAGGCGGGGATCGTGTTGTTGGGGACCGAGATTAAATCCATCCGGTCTGCACGGCTCAACCTGAACGATGCCTATGCCATCGTTCAACACAACGAACTGTTTTTACTCAACGCCCACATTTCACCCTACAGCCATGGCAATCAGTTTAACCATGATCCCTTGCGTACCCGCAAGCTCCTGGTCCACGGCTGGCAAATTCGTCGGTTAACCGGGTCGGTGAAAGAAAAAGGTGTCGCCCTGATTCCCACCAGAGCCTACTGGAAAAACGGACGGGTGAAGATTGAAATCGGGATAGGTAAAGGTAAACAGTTGCACGACAAACGACAAACCATCAAAGAACGGGAGTGGGCACGGGAAAAAAGTGCCATCCTGAAAGGTGGCGGTGATTAATCCGCCTTGTTGGCCATCCTCTAACCAACCATTCAGCCCCTCTGATCAAAAGTGAACACCATGGATACCCACAGACCCAGTCGTCCCATTTCCCTGGTCACCACCCCTTACCTTTCCACCACTGCTCATATGCCTGTCGTGGACAACTCAGAGGTCTCCCATTTAACAGGAGATCCCCTCTATCGTCGTCCGTTGGGCAATTTATGTGATAAGGAAAAAGAGATCCGCCACGCCTCTCCCACGGAACAGTGCCGCCGTTTGGGAAAGAATACCCTATCCTTTTTCCTCAATCTTTTTCAGCGCATGGGTCATCATTGACATCAATCTTTCACGAAACCGTGGGAAAAGATGGCCTATCAAAAAATTTTTCCACGCATGCTGATCCCGTTTGCGCTATAATGGTGGGAATTTGCTAGTGTGAAAAATCGCTGTTCGGATATCCCTCTGTCGCCCACCTTTCTTGGGTGATGGAGCTGAAAGCTGGCTTCGGAACAAACTTGTTCCACCTAAGCCATTATTTTGTAACCCACATCTATCTTTTGTTTCAGGAGGAAGTCACCCATGAAGAAGAGCGTTATCGTTCTCGCCGCCGCCGCGCTGATGTTCGGTTCCCAAGCCATTGCCGGTGATGTTGCCAAGGGCGAACAGGCCGCCAAAAAGTGCGCTACCTGCCATGACATGACCAATGCCAAGAAAAACAAAGTCGGTCCTTACCTGTGGGGCATCATGGGTCAGCCCGCCGGTAAAGTGGAAGGTTACAAATATTCTTCCGCTCACATGGAAAAAGCTGGCAGCATCAAATGGGATGAAGCCACCATGAACAAATACCTGGAAAGCCCCAAGGATTTTATCCCCGGCAACAAAATGGTCTTTCAGGGCATCAAGGACGCCGCCGAGCGTGACGACCTGATCTCCTACATGAAAACCCTGAAATAATGGTTTTCACCGGGAGGCAGTGAAGTGTCGCTGCCTCCCGGTTGTTTTTCCCGCCCTCGTCACCATAAAAAAGCCTTGTATTCCCCACCCGTTGGACCGATGATCCCTCTTAGCAGGTTCCTGTTTACTTTGCCAACCCCCACATTGGCTGGTTGATCATGGCGGCACGAAAATTTCATTTTCTATTGGCCAAGCCGGTGCTGATTGCCTTATTCATCAGCATGTTCATCTATTATTTTCTCTATGACATTCTGGATTATTCCCAACAATTTTTTGAACAAAAGGTAGGGGTTGGGGAGGTTACCTTACGCCAGGGCTGGGCTGTTGTCGAACGCAACGGTCGCCAAAGAATTCTGGGAAGCAAGGATCGGGTGCAGGAAGGGGATCGCCTGCTCACCGGTCGACATGCCCGCTTGATCTTACGCATGCGGGATGAAGCCATTCTGGTCCTGGGGGAAGATACCGAATTTTTTATTCAGGAATATCGCTATAACCCCAACGATCCGGTGGGACGGGCCATGTTGACCCTCTCCCGTGGTTTTCTTAAGGTCAATAGTGGCCGTTTGGCCCATCTGGCAGGACACCCCTTTGAAGTGGAAACCCCGGTGGCTGTTTTGGGGGTAAGGGGAACTTCTTTCTGGACCTTTTATCGTCCCTCTCCCATCAAGGAGAACCAGGGATTGGTGGTTTTATGTCATGAGCCGGTCTGTTCGGTACGCAACAAGGGGGGCAAGGAGATTATCCTGAACCCGGATCGTCTGGTCTATACCTCCTCCCTGTTCTCCGCCCCCTCCCGTCCTTTGGCTCCCCATATTGAGACCTATTTGCAGGCCGTTTTATCGGTCTATCCTTTGCCCACCATTCCCACCGGGGCGTTGGCGGACCTTCCCCATAAGTTGAGCCAACATTTTCTCCAGCAAGAGATGGCCACCAACCCATCGCAAAGCCGCAAGTTGGCGGAAGCCTCGTTGGAGTCCACCATGGGGGAGATCCATTGGCAATTATTGAATATGACGGCCCGTTCGTTGATTGAAGAAAAATTGATCGATCAAAAACGGCATATGTATTTAGCCGACAGCCTGGAAGATCGTCTGGGTTATGGCATTTCTCCCACCATGATTCAGGAGGCGGTGGATCGCTCCCTCTCCCAACTGAAAAAGCAAAACAAGCCCATTCGAGAAGGGGAGCTTCCCTGGCAACCGGAATGGCCAGCGGCCACCGATCCCCAGTGGTTAAAGAAAATCATTCAAAAACAAGGAACTGTACCGGAAAACCAGGAGATGCAGCAGGGTTCTCATGATGATCACACGGAGCTGGTGGATGAATGGGTTGATGCAGATGGCAGTCAGGAGAGCAATGAAGAGGTGATGCCCATGGATGAAGTGGTGCAACTGGCGGGAGAGGCTCTCTCTCCCCAGTCCACCTCCTCTTTGCAAGTGGAAGCCATTGGCGTGGAGCAGGGTGTGAGTCAATCGGAGGTTCCCGCCACCACCTCGCCGCCCCCTCCTCCCTCTGCCCAACCTCCAGGGATACCTGAACCACCCACGGATACCGGGGGAGTAGAGCCACCGCCACCTCCGCCACCACCACCGCCTCCACCGCCGCCTCCGCCACCGCCGCCGCCCCCTCCTCCTCCGCCCCCCCCGCCGGAAGAAGATGTGATCGGTGGTGATGAGCCAGAAAATCCATTACCACCTGGCCCGCAACCACCCTTGCCGCCTAAGACTTGTTTTGACATCCCCACTTTTCCCACGGTGGGACAAATGTTGGTGGCCTCCCGCAACACCCATAAGCAGGTTTATACCAGGTTACTTAATGGCTCGGTGACTACGTTGACCAACCGTATGTTGGAAAATTTAATTATTGGCAAGGCGGCGCAACAACTGACCAGCAGGAGTATTACGGGGATTGTCAAACGGTTTGATATCTTTATCTCCACCGAACCACAGATTGTGGCCACCATGCAGATTGGCACCATCGATGCTATTTACAGTCGCCTGCCTGGATCGGTGCGGGGTATTTCCAACACCTTGTTCCAAACCTTGCAACCCTATGCATCGCCGGACTTGTTCAATAACGCCTACACAGCCTGTGTACGTTTTCGCATTATTCCGGTGGTTGCCGGTTCCCTCATCGATTTTGATCTGGCCAATTCATATGTGGATGTGGCCCATGAAGTGAACATGCTGCCCGACTTGACCTTCCGCATGGAAGATTTGCGAATTTCCTATAACGACATCCGGGGCAATCTGGCTGCTGAGGGGGGATTGAAATTTTTCACGGGTGGCGGGGCCAATCCCGGTTTGCACATTCTTAATGGTATCTTGAATAATCGGGGCAGGGCCTTGCAAGAATACGAGGATAACAATACCGCCTACCCCCCTTTGAATAATCTTTCCAACAGCCAAGCCATTCCCACCAGCCAACGGTTGGATTATTATTTTCCAAGATTAATCAGCACCATCGTGATCAATGAGGGATCTTTGACTCTGGTGCCGTAGAATCTACGTTACGCTCGCTCGTAGAAAACCTTACCGGATTGAAAGGCATTGGTAATGATATGGTTGACTGTTCCCAGCCAATGGTCAACCTCTTCCTGAGTATAAACGAGAATATCCATAGGGCACAGAGAAGGGCGAAAAAGCATGCGAATCGGTAACGCCCGTTTATGTCTTGGCAAGGAAGATGGCATGACCACCAACAAATCCAAATCACTGTCCTGTCCGGGATTGCCATGGGCGTAAGAACCGAAAAGAATGATCCTGGAAGGATGGCAGTGTTTCACAATGGTAAGTACGATGTTCCGAATGGTTTCAGAGGAAATGATTCGGTTTTGGGTCACAGCCTGGTCATTGGCATGAGGTGGTATCATAATCTATCCCCATAAATGTGCTATTTCATTCCAGCGACATACCACTTACAGGCAACACTGACATCAACCATAATCACCAGAAAATCTTTAATCCCTATTGCTCCAACTCATAATAGGATAAAGCCACTCCGGCAAACAAGCGTTCAATGGTTTAACATCCTTCCCAGTCTATTTTTCCGCAGTTCAGTCGAAATCCACCAATGTATAACGCCCTTCCTTGTCCAACTCTTTTTGCAGGCGATACTAGGAAATTTCCCTTTTATGTGGTAGTCTTGCCGCAGCAGCAGCCCTTTTGGGTTACTCACCTTTTGCCAGCCGGGAATCCCATGTACCAAAAATTGATTCGATCCAGCATCATGGTCTTATTCGCAGCCATCCTCCTGTTTGGTTTTTGGGAGATGGTGGGGGTGGATGTGTCGGCGGGTAAACGATTGGCAGATAACCATTGCGGGGTCTGTCACGATTTGACCAATAACAAACTCCATGAAAAAGGCCCCTATCTGTGGGGGGTGGTCAATCGGCAGGCAGGATCGGTGGGATTCAACTACAGCGATGCCTTCCGCAACCGCGTCTCTTCCACCCCCTTTGTGTGGGATGAGGCCCATCTGGATGAATTTTTGAAGGCTCCCAACGAATTTCTCACCGGTACCCGCATGACCCAAACCACCAACAAACATGCCCTGGCCTTCAGCGGCATTACCGATAGGGCCAACCGGAAAAACTTGATTGCCTATTTGAAAACCCTGCACTAAAAGGCCATTACACCGCAGGCAGATAGACCACCACCTGCAAGCCCCCCCATGGTCCCCCCTCCAGGCGAATCTCTCCCTGATAGAGGGAAAGGGTGTTGGCGACAATGGACAGTCCCAAACCAGAACCGGGCACCGTTTCATCCAGTCGTTGCCCCCGTTTCATCAGTAAATGACGCTGATTTTCCGCAACACCTGGTCCATCGTCATGGATGGTCAGCTCCAGGCGATGATCTATTTGGCGTCCCATGATGGCCACTCGGCTTTGGCACCATTTGCAGGCGTTGTCCAATAAATTGCCCAACATTTCTTCCAAATCCTGTTCATCGCCCCGAAAGGCCAGCCCTTCCAGTCCTTCCACCGTAAACTGCACCCCCTTATCCCGATGGAGTTGGCTCAAAGCCATACACAAACTGACCACCACCCCATGCACATCACTACGAGCCGAGAGTAAATTACCGGTTCCTCCCAGACGGGCGCGGGCCAAACGGTCTTCCAGAATGGTGGCAACCGAAGCCAAGCCCCGCTGAATCCTCTCCCCCTTTTCCCCACTCAAATCGGCTGCCTCATTACGCAGAATGGCCAGAGGATTTTTCAGGGCATGGGCCAAATCACCCGATTGGGAGCGCACCCGCTCCAGAAAGGCCGATTGGTAGGCCAATAAGGCATTGATCTCCCACACCAGGGGGATCACCTCGCCGGGAAAGTTATCGGAGAGCCGCCCCTGCTCTCCCTGACGAATGGCGGTCAATTCTTGTCGCACATAGTTCAGGGGGCGCAAGCCATATTGGACCTGCCACACTACCCCGGCCATCAATCCCACCCCCAACACCGCCAGCATCCCCATCAACAAACTGGTAAAGGTGCGGATCTCTTTTTCCACCACCTCGGCGGGACCGGCAATGAGGTAGAGCAATGGGTCATCCCGTTCGGGAAAGCGGATAAACTGGCTGGAAACCACAATCATGGAACCATCGGGGCCTTGCTGGCGGGTAAAGGATTGTCCCTCCTCATTCAGGGAGGAGTCCTGATGCAACAAGCTTTTGCCCATGAGGGAGCGGGAGCGGAGCAAGGTTCGTTTGCCTGCCACCACCTCCCAATACCAGCCGGAGAAGGGCAGTTGAAAGCGGGAATCGGCGGGGGTCCAGATCAAGCGAATGGCTTCATCTTCAAACAGGTCGGAGGCAGCCACCAATTCCACCAGGTGGTCGTCCAACTCCTGCAAAAATCGCCGCTCCAAGGCATCCTGGAAGAGATACACCAGAAAAAAGCCGGATGCCGACAAGGCCAGGATGATCCAGACCAGGGAGGCCAGAACCAGGCGACTGGTGAGGGAACGGGTATTATCCGTGGTTGGCCGGGTCATGGGCCTTGTCCGTCAGTTGATACCCCAATCCTCTATGGGTGAGAATGGCTTCCCCACCAATTTTCTTGCGCAGGCGTAGGATCAACACCTCCAGGCTGTTGGACTCTCCTTCGGTGCCTTGTTCGTAGACTTTGGCAGCCAGTTCGCTTTTGGAGATGATGCGACCACCATTGACCATCAGGCAGGCCAGCAGGCGATATTCCATGGCGGTTAGTTGCAGGAGGGTACCGGAGAGGTAAATTTGTTTGGCGGCTTGATCCAGGGCCAGTTCTCCCACCGCAATGCGGGAGGAGGCGTAGCCGGAGGCGCGGCGGATGATCACCTCCACTCTTGCCAGCAGTTCAGCCATTTCAAAGGGTTTGGCCAGATAGTCATCGGCTCCGGCTCGTAGTCCGGTGACCTTTTCCCGCCAGGTATCTCGTGCGGAGAGGATCAGCACCGGGGTGCGTAATCCTTTGCGTCGCCAGCGATCCAGAACGGACAGTCCGTCCAGACCGGGCAGTCCCAGGTCCAGGATGATGGCCTCGTAGGGATCCTGCAATCCCATGTGCAGGGCGTCTTCGCCGTTGCCGATGGTATCCACCACGTAGCCTGCATTTCGCAAGGCGGAAGCCACCTGGCGAGACAAATCCCGTTGATCTTCCACCACCAAGACACGCATGTCCAAGCTCCTTTCGAAAGAGCAGGGCTCCCTAACGGTGTTTACCGGTTTTTTGCCGCAAAAGTTGCAAATCCGAGGCCCGATACTCCCTCTTGATCACGGTCCCTTCACGAGTGAGCAATTTAACTTCATAGACCGCCCCATGCTCTTCCTCTTCCAACTCCATTTTCAGGACCCGACATTCGGCACACTCCTGACGCAGCAGGGTGAATAACTTATCCATGGAAGCCGGGGTATTCTGCTCTGTTGGTAGAGGTGAATCTGCCCACAAGCTCTGACCAACAAGGGCCAACACCATGATGATACGCCATCCCGTCATTGGTTTGCTCCAAAACGGTTGATCCTTGGTTTTGCTGCAAATATATCCCAGCAAACTGAACAGGAACTGAACCGTGGCATCAGGAATGTTTCATCTTGACCAGCTAACTTACCAATCATTCCACCTGTTGCGCCCTTCGACCCCGATGGACAAGGAGAACCGTCATGATACCACCTGCTCCCCTGCAACCCAACCCACCGCAAAAAATATATGTCTGGGATTGGGCTACCCGTATTTTTCACTGGTCATTGGTGACCCTGGTCCTGTTTGCCGCCTTAACCGGCTGGGTGGGACCGGAATGGATGCTGGGGTTGCATGCCACAGCAGGTTATATCATTGCCGCCTTGCTGGCCTGGCGGTTGGTGTGGGGATTTTATGGACCAGAAACCAGCCGTTTTGGGCAATTTGTCCGTCCCTGGCAAGAGGTATGGCACCACATATTATCAGTTTTGCGCGGACGCCCGGCCTGGCATGTGGGACACAATCCGGCAGGTGGCTGGATGATCGTCGCCCTGCTTGTGACCTTGTGGTTGATCCTCATCACCGGCCTGATCGCCTTGGGCGGTGAGGAAAAACGGGGCGTTCTGGCGGGCATGTTCAGTTATTCGGTGGGTCACATGGCCAAAGAGGTGCATGAGGGTTTGGTCTCCTTCCTTTTTGTACTGGTGCCAGTCCATGTGGGCGGTGTTTTGGTGGAGAGTCTGTTGAGCCGGGAAAATTTGGTGCGCTCCATGATCACCGGCTATAAATCCCTGCCTGCCCAGCACCCCATGCCGGTTCTGGCCGGTTCCCGTCCCCTGTGGGCGTTTGGTTGGATGGCCCTGTTGGTCTGGGCGGTGACCAGTTGGTCCAGTGGGGCCGACCAGCTTCCCCCCTCCCAATGGCGTCCCCTCTCCATGCCCGACAGTTATAAATCAGCCTGTGGCGAATGCCATTGGTCCTTTCATCCCAGCCTGCTGCCCAATTCTTCCTGGCAATTCATGCTGTCCAACCTCAACGACCATTTTGGCGATGATGCCACTCTGGATGGCCAAAGTTTGCAACAGGTAGGGGAGTTTTTAAACGCCAACGCCAGCCACACCTGGGATACCGAAGCGGCCAATCGCTTTCGCAAGGTGTCCGCCACCGATCCCAGCCGCATAACCGCCACCTCGTTCTGGCGCAAGAAGCACCGTGCGTTCAGCGATGAAACGTTTTCCAACAAGGCTGTGGCTTCCAAAATCAATTGTCCTGCCTGCCATCGGGATGCCGATAACGGTCGCTTTGATGACCATGCCATTGAACTACCCAAGGAGATCCGGTTATGAAACCCCTTATCCCAACCCTATTAAGCCTGTTTGTTTGGACTGCCTCACCCGGATGGGCCGCGACCTCCCAACCCCGCACCACCCTGTTGAATGAATACACCAGCCAGGCCAAGCAGGCGGATGGTTCCTTTGCCGGTTTTTCTGCCCAACGGGGAGAAAAATTTTTCCAGGGAAATCATACTGGAGGCAAGCCGGACACCCCCTCCTGCACCACCTGTCACAACACTTCGCCCATGGCCATGGGGCAGACCAGGGCCAACAAACCCATTGATCCTATGGCGGTCTCCAAAACCCCGGACCGCTTCACCGACCGGGAAAAGGTGGAAAAATGGTTTACCCGTAACTGCCAAAGCGTCTTGGGACGGGAGTGCACCCCCCAGGAAAAAGGGGATGTGATCACCTATCTGGGCAATTTATAAACTGGATCGAAGGGATTCTGACATGAAAAAGACTATCGTAACCGCACTCACCCTGTTGGGTTTACACGCTTCTTTGGCCATAGCTTCAGACGAGCGGGTGGTGGTACCCAACCATGAACCCACCAGTAAAGCCTGCACCGACTGTCACATGCTGTTTCCACCCCAAATGTTGCCCAAAGCCTCCTGGGAAAAAATAATGAACTCTCTCGATAACCATTTTGGAGAGAACGCCACCTTGGATGAGGCCACCCGGAAGCAGGTGAGCGACTTTTTACAGGCCAATTCGGGGGATAGCGGATCCCGTCGCAACCACCATTTTTTGCGAGGAATGCGTGCAGGAGATGTGCCGTTGCGCATAACCGAGACCCCTTACTGGCAGCGTGAGCACAAAAAAGAGGTCTCCCCAGAGGCGTTTGCCCGCCCGGAGGTGAAATCTGCCGCCAATTGTCCTGCCTGTCATAAGCGGGCCTCGGAAGGATATTATGAGGATTGAGGATAGGGGGGCCTGCCCCCCATTTTTATTGGATTACATGCATGATGTTTTCTTCATTACTTCTTCCACCAGCTCCATTTTTCCCTGCAACTTCTAATCGATAGCCACTATTCATCATGGATTTTCATTTAAATAACATATTTTAAGCATAAATAAAATTATTGTAATAAAATACTGAATAATTGATCATTTAATTACTAATATAACTAGATAAAAACTTTTTTAGTCAAAATTAATTGTATAACATGTTTTACTGCTTCATCACCGCATACATTATTTAACAATATTGCATTAATTTGACTTTATTTCAAATCCTAACCACAACGTCCTCAACATTCCAGTTGAATAAATATTAAGCTGATGATATTTTTTAGCCACAATTACGCTATGAAACAGAGGAATACGTGACATAGCAGCATTTTAAAATAAATACTTGTCAATTTAGTAAAAAAATTTCAATTTCTTTTTGAAATATTAAAAAAATTAAATATTTCCATACAGAGGTAGCGTCTTCCACCTTTTGTTAGTTATTTCTATATGAAAAACAGCAACTTCCAACAACGATATCCAGATCAAGGACGAATCTCTCCATGTGTAACAACCATTCCCCAATTCTCTCTCGTCGGCAAATTCTGCAAGGTGTAGCCCTGGGGGCTGTCAGTTTGGCTCTTCCCAGATGGAGCATGGCCTCGGCCCCAGCAGCCCCCACCATGTCTCCTGATGAAGCCCTTGCCCTGTTGAAAGAAGGTAACACACGCTTCGTTTCCAGGTCTCTGCAACATCCCAATTCCTCCCTGGAACGTCAAATGGAAACCGCTACCAAGGGACAACACCCCTTTGCCACCATTCTTTCCTGTTCCGACTCCCGCGTTCCGGTGGAAATGCTTTTTGACCGGGGTATTGGTGATTTGTTTATTATTCGTGTGGGCGGCAATGTGGCCCATACGGATGAAATCGCTTCGGCTGAATACGGCTCTGAGCATCTGGGCGTTCCCCTTATCGTCATCCTTGGTCATACCCATTGTGGAGCGGTGACAGCTGTTGCCAAGGGAGATTCGGTGGGAGGCAGCATCCCCCAACTGGTATCCAGTGTGCAGCCGGTGGTGGATCAACTCAAAGCCAAAGGCCTCACCGGGGAAGAGCTGGTCAACGAATCCATCAAGGGAAATGTGCGTCAAGGTCTTCTGGATATGCGCGCCCACAGTGCGGATTTGGCCCAGATGGAAAAAGAGGGTAAAATCAAACTGGTGGGTGGTGTCTATGTCTTGGAGACTGGTCAGGTAGAGTGGTTGTAATATCCTAGTAGAATACCCCTGGAAACGGGGGTTTCTTACTCAATTCACATTAGGGAAGTTGTTAATGACGATCAAAACAGAACCAAATATTAACTTAAGCTCACTCATTTCCAGCCTGCTGCTGGTCGGTTGCCTGCTGGCCCCCATCCCGGTTCTGGCAGATAACCACGCCAATACCATCGTGGTTGCCACCTCTGAAGAAGAACCCTTCGTCATCTACTCGGATAAAAATGGTGGCAAACCCCAGGGAGCCGCCGTAGAACTGGTGCAAACCATCGCCCAGGATTTGGGCAAAGTAGTCAAATGGGAAAAATATTCCAATGTGGATGAATCCCTGGCTGCGGTGAAAAATGGCAAAGCCGACTTGGCCGCCTCTGCCATCTCTGTCACCCCCGAACGGGCTGCAAACACTGATTTTTCCCTGCCCTACTTTGTCAGCAATTTGGGAATTGCCGTATTGCCCGAACAGGAAGGTGGCCTGATGGCCCTCTTCTCCTTGAAAGTTCTGATAGAAGTCTTTGGTGGTTTCCTGGCCATCATCTTTGCCGTGGGAACCCTCATGTGGCTGGTGGAACGCCGCAAAAATGCCCAATTTCCACCCGATGTGGTGCAGGGTATTGGTGATGGTGCCTGGTGGGCCGGGGTCACCATGGCTACCGTAGGCTATGGCGACAAGGTTCCCATCACCCCCATGGGACGCATGATTGGCTTTGTCTGGATGTTTGCCTCCATCATCCTGATTTCCGGTTTCACCGCTAATGTCACGGCGGCGTTGGCCGTCAATAAAATTCATCCCAAGATTCAAAGCGAAGCCGACCTTCCCCATGTGCGAGTGGGAACCATTGCCAACACAACAGCCGCCAAATATCTCAAAGAACATGGCATCGGCTTCAAAGCCTATGACGATGTGGAAAAAATGTTGGAAGCGGTGGAAACCAAGCAGATTGACGCTGCGGTCTACTATTCGCCGGTCTTGCACTATCACGTAGGTGGGTGGCATTCGGGCAAACTGGCCATGCTGGAAACTTCTTTCGAGAAATACTACTACGCCATCGCCTTCCCGGATAACAGCCCCCTGCGGAAAGCCTTCGACCACACCATCATGAGTACCATCAACTCCTCCCGTTGGAACAGTGTTCTTGGCAGCTACAACATCAAGTATTGACTTCTATAGAATTTTTCTGACCACGCCATCCTCACCATGGCGTGGTCAGATTTTTCTGAATTGAGGGCAACATGGGCACCAGTTACTCCCTCCAGAATTGGCAGCTTTCCCAGGAAATCGTCACGGGAATACTCACGGGTAACCAGACCGCCCAATCCACAAAACTGGCTGAAAAATCGGTGGTGGACCTTTTGGTCCAGCAGGGAATGTCCCCTGATCTGGCCCAAAAGGCTGCCCTCCAGGTGATCAACCAATGGATGGAAATAATTGCCCGGGGGGCATCCCCCAATGAGGCCATCCACATTCTGCAAAATCAATTAACCTTTCAACCCCCACAAAATGTTTCTTCAGGTGACCAACTGGGGCAATCCCTGGCCAACGGCTCGGAAATTAAAGAAGCTCTCTCCCAAATATTGGGCAAATCCTTCAATCTGAATGATCCAGCAGTGGCTGCCTTTCTGATTAAACTGGAACAGGCCATGGCCAAGGGGGTCTCTTTTGCCTCTGCCGTGGAACAGGCCGTCCAGAGCTTGAATCAGGCCCAACAATTGACCCAAAACTCCCAAAGTGGTCAGCCGGGTTCGGAAGTATTGCAGGCCCTGTCCGGCTCTTCTCCTACCGATATATTGACCACCATGGCTAGTGGTCTTTCACAAGAACAAATGCAGGCACTGCAAAATGCCTTACAAACTGCATTGAGCAATGGGGGAACCAATCAGCAAATTAACCAGGCGGTGACCAACTCCCAACAACAAGTGCAAACCACCACCGCACTTGCCAATTCGCCTTTATCACCAGCGGATCAACTATCTGCCGCCTTATCTTCCGGAAATGTTTCCCAGTCCACAGCCAATCTTACCCAGGATCTCCTTCATAATTTAGCCAATCAAATGGCGCAGGGGAGTTCACCAGCCGATGCCTTGCAAACAGCCACCCAACAAAGTTTGGAACAAACCAATCTGATTCAACAACAATCGGTGCCCCTCTCCGATGCGGATCGTCTGGCCCTGGCCCTGGCCAGCGGTCAACAACCCAATTCCAACACCTCCAACACCTTTGTGGACTCTCTGGCCCAAGGGCAAACCACCCAACAAGCCTCCAACAATGCGGCCAATGCGGAACAATCCACCTCCATCTTGCAGGCAAACGGTCAAAGCAGCAGTGCAACCAGCACCTCTCTGGTGGAATCCTTGGCAACCGGTAATCTGTCCAGCCAAAACAACATGGACAATCAAACCTTGGCCGTTTTGTCCAATCAACTGGCCCAGGGGACAACCCCTTCATCAACCACAGTGGATCAAATCAACAATACCATGCAACAGGTGGTGGCTGGTTCATCCTCTCCCACCGGTGATCCTGCATTGACCATACTGGCCAATGGTCAAAATGCCAATACCTTAAGTGATAGCACGGTGCAGACCCTCTCCCAGCCTGCCGAAACGACGGTTCAGTCAACCCAGAGTACACAAGAGCAGGTTTTATCCGCAAATCAAGGCAATCCAACCCCAGAGACCAGTACAACCACTTCCTCAACGGGTTCCGCCTCCTCAACAACCACCGATACCTCTGACTCTCAGCCTGTTGTTACAACAGTTGTAGCACAGGTGGAAGTGTTGAATAACCAACCTGTTTTTCAACCTGTCACCACAGAACCACCTCCTCAACCCATTTCACCTATTACTCCCCCTCCACCAATTTCTCCCGTTGAGCCGGTCATTGATCCAATCATTGTCATCGAATCCGAACCGCCCCCTCCCCATATTAATCAGGCCGCTCAATTGGGAAAGGCGTTGGTTTCCATAAATGAGACCGACTCTCCTTTGCAAGTCACTGGTGTTCTTTCCATCAGCGACATGGATAGCCCTGCCACATTTCAATCCCAAACTGATTTTCAGGGAAAGTACGGTCTTTTTTCCATAGATAGCGTTGGCAACTGGAAATATTTTACCGACACCAGTCCAGATTATTTTTTAGAGAATTCTACCTATACCGATACTTTTTCAGTCATGAGTTCAGATGGAACCACTTCCAGCGTGACCATCAAGATTACGGGCAGCAACGATGCCGCCAACATTTCCTCCCCAACTATTGAGTTGACGGAAACCGATTCTTTATTAAGTTGTTCCGGCACCCTTACCATTACCGATGCAGACTCGGCCACCACCTTCCAGAGCCAATCCGACACCGCTGGTAGATATGGCACCTTTTCTCTCGCATCCGATGGCAAGTGGAGCTATGACACCACCGCCGCCTGGAACAGTTTTGCTGCAGGCACCACCTATACCGATACCTTTTCCGTCGCCAGCAGTGATGGCACCACCAGCAAGGTCACCATCAACATTGCGGGCAGCAACGATGCCGCCAGCCTCTCCGCGCCTTCTGTGGATTTGACGGAAACCGATAATCTATTAAATACTTCCGGCACCCTCACCATTACCGATGTGGACTCGGCCACCACCTTCCAGAGCCAATCCAACACCGCTGGCAAATATGGCACCTTTTCCCTGGCTGCCGATGGCAAATGGAGTTATGACACCACCGCCGCCTGGAACAGTTTTGCTGCGGGCACCACCTATACCGATACCTTTTCCGTCGCCAGCAGTGATGGCACCACCAGCAAGGTCACCATCAACATTGCGGGCAGCAACGATGC
>JADFXB010000050.1:20435-23881 GCA_015233935.1 Magnetococcales bacterium
ACCTTTTCCGTCGCCAGCAGTGATGGCACCACCAGCAAGGTCACCATCAACATTGCAGGCAGTAATGATACACCATCGGTAACTTCCAGCAATAAAGTCAACTTTGCAGAAAATTCCACCGCCACCGTCTATACTGCAACCGCTACCGATGCGGACAACAACGAAACAGCGACTTGGTCACTGTCTGGAACCGATGCCTCACTCTTTTCCATTGCCGCCTCCACCGGTGTGGTTACCTTTAAAACAGCCCCTGATTTTGAAGCACCCGTTGGCGGTGATAACATCTACGATATTGTGGTCACTGTGAAAGATAGTGGTGGATTCACTGCTGACCTGGCCGTTGCCATCACCGTCACCGATGTTTCAGACAGTGGTTCGACCGTTGTAGTTAATGACAGTAGCGGCAATCCGGTAACCTTGCCTGTCAGAGGAACCATCACGGCCAACAGCTCTACCAGCGGGGGCATTCAAAACTCTTCCGATCAAGACTCATATGCCATTACCATGATTTCTGGATCCACCTACACCATTGATGGCTTGGCGGCAGCCACAAATCAAGGCACCATGTCGGACCCATACCTTTACCTTTACAACAGTTCAGCCTACATCACTGAAGACGACGATGCTGGCGTTGGCCTGAATGCCCAGATCATCTACACAGCCCCCTCAACAGGAACCTATTACATTTGGGTTGGCTCCTTCCAAAGTCTCTATACTGGAACTTACACCCTGTCCGTCTCCTGTTCTGGCGATCCCATTGTACTGGATTTGGATGGCAACGGAGTTCAACTGGCCTCCCAGCAACAGGGTAGCCAATTTGACATGAATGGGGATGGTCTGGCCGATTCTACCGGCTGGATTTCAGCCAACGATGGTCTCCTGGCCATGGATGTGGATGGAGACGGCACCATCACCAGCATTCGAGAATTGATCTCTCCTGGGTTCAATCCACACACCACCAGCAGTCGAGAAGCCCTGGCCTCCCTGGATGGAAATGCCGATGGCATCATCGACCAACAGGATTCCGCCTTCAGCCAACTCCTGGTCTGGCAGGATGGCAACAGCGACGGCCAATCCACCCCGGAAGAACTCTCCAGTTTGTCCGCTTTGGCCATCCGCTCCCTGACTCTGAACTTTGACCAGCAAACCCAGCAGCAAGAGGGCCAGACCATTCTGGGGCAAACTACTTTCACCCGTACTTCTGGTGCGAACGGCCTCATGGCAGAGGTTGGATTCAACTATATTCCAACCATGGCTGAAGCCCCTCTAACAGCCAACCCACTCCTCCGGGGAGAAGAGTACCAATCCATGGTGATGGAAGGATCTGGTTGGCAAGAGCCTTCATCGGTTCTGGTACAATCGGAAGAACTCCCAAATCCACTTTTTCCCCATGAAAACACCCATGAGGAAACCAATCATTCCAACTCCATTAGTGCTGTTTGAGCCAGCATCAGGTGAGAAGTCATGATCCAGCCCTTGCGTCAACTATTGATGATTCGGGATCGCCTAAGCAAACGGGAGCTGTTCCTGTTGATCCTGCTCTTGGCCGCCCTCTTTGCCATGTTGATCTCCCTGATGATGGAATATGTGCTGTTGCATGAGACCTCCCGTAAAGAAGTCTATGTGGCGGTGGTAGCCCCTTTGTCGGGACCGGACAAAGAAATAGGGGAGATGATCCTGCGTAGTGGCCAACTCTACGTCCAAAAGGTCAATGCGGATGGGGGGATCCATGGTCATCCCCTGGAATTGGTGGTTGTCGATGAAGGAACCTCTCCAATTGAGGTGACAGAACGGGCCAACCTTTTGAAAAAACTCGATGTGATTGCCATTTTTGGCCACTGGTCCGCCGAAATGGCCAAGGTGGGTGCGGTTACTTATCGTCAAATGGGCATCCCTTTCATCTCTCTGGTTTCTCCTGCGGGGGAAGAGTCGCTGGGGCATCATCCCCTATTGGCCAACGATTTAAAGGAAATACAGTTTCTTGCCAACTATGTGCGCAATATTTTGGAAGAAAAAACCATCGCAGTGGTCCATGCCAACAGCGACCGCTCCCGCCAGTTGGTGGATGCCTTTGATAAAACCCTGCAACGCTTCGGCACCAAGCTGGTCTATCAGTGGGAGGTGGATGCCAAAAAATCCATCTCTGACACTTCACTGGTGGAAATTGCCGATGAAGTGCAGAGCAAAATGGTTATCGGCTCCCTCTTGATCCTGGCTGACGATACACTCACGTCAGCCAGGATCATCAGTGCACTCAAGAAAAAGGGCATTCGCAATCGCCTGATAGGCACCAAGGAGTTGGCCACCCTGGCCTTCCGGCGCAATCTGCAAGAACAATGGCAAGGGAGTTCCTCCCCCCAGTCCATTCTCAATGGTACCGTGGTCACCACTCCGCTTTCCTTCGACACCTCCGGCGAAACGGTACAAAGTTTTCGCTCCTCCTTCATCGAATACCACGATGAACTACCCGACTGGGTGGGGGCCATCACCTATGATGCCCTGCGCATGGTGGAGAGTGCCATTCTGACCAGCCACCCCGGCCCCTGGAAGCAACTGGCTCCCGTGGTGCAAGGCGTTGAAAAATGGCTCCATGGCCTGAACAATCCCGAAACAGCCTTTGCTGCCATGGCTGGCCCCCTCTACTTTGACAAATCCCACCAGGTCACCCTACCCCCGGTGATGGGTCAGTACGACGGGTTTGACTTGATCTCCAGCATGACCCAACTGCTGCCCATTCGGGATGAAGGGGTTTTCAACTATCTGAAAGAGGTGATGGATGGCCGCATGCTGTATGTGAACGATCAGTTCATGTACAAAACCAACGTGGTCTATTCCGGGGTGACTGTTCAAAAAATTATCGATGTCAATCAAAATGATAAAACCACCACCCTGGAAGCCCTAATCTGGTTTCGCTGGCGAGGAGATTTTGAACCCCAGGATGTGGTCTTTGCCAATGCCATCGAACCCATTCTTCTGGAAAAACCAGAACGGCAAAGTGAAGAAGGACGTCTCAAATATCGTCTCTATCGCATCAAGGGTAAATTTCTTGTCAATTATTCGGACGCTCCCCGTCACTACGGTTCCATCCTGGTGGGTCTGACCTTTCACCATCGTCTGTTGGGCAGGAATAATCTTCTGTACGTCACCGACGTGATCGGCATGAACATTACCGGTTCGAGCCAAAAGACTGCATCAGACAAAAAATCAGCCACCCTCATGGACAGTCTGGTCAGCCTGGCCATGCATAACAAGGGAGTAGATCCCCTGCTGGCAAGCCTGAAAGATAACCGGGTAACATCGGCCCTCTCCTCATGGATATTGGAACGGGCATGGTTTTCCCAGGAAACCATACGCTACGGCTCCCAAGGGGATCCTATCTTTGCCGGATTTGGTAAACCGGAAGCGGCTTATTCCCGCATGGATATGGGGATGGTGTTGAAAAACGA
>JADFXB010000051.1 GCA_015233935.1 Magnetococcales bacterium
CGACACCGGAGAAGCTACCACTGCCGAACAGCGGTTTATCTATAATACTGCCAACAGTACCTTATTGTTTGATCCCGATGGTTCCGGTCTCAGATCGGCCATTGCCCTGGTGGTGATCGAGCAAACTACCCTCAATGCTAATGACATCACCTTGGTTGCTGTTTGATCGGACAAAACTAGGGGGCTTTGAGGGATTCGGGGTGCGGGAGCACCCCGGACCCCATCGCCATCGTCGGGGGGTAATACTTTATTCATTCTTGTTGAGCTGTTCTCGCGGGTAACTTGTTTTGGACAATGGCGATTTAGGAAAAGGCAACACCCTGGGGGAGATGAACTCCCCCAGACCCCCTCCTTTTTTTAATGGATTGAACGGCTAGTCCTGCCTTTGTCGCTTTAAGTAACGAGATACATTTTTTTGGTGTTCTGCCAGCGTTTTGGCAAACACATGGCCACCATCCCCACTAGCCACAAAATAAAGTTCGTCACTTTTTTCCGGGTGGAAGGTGGCATGAATACTGGCTTGACCAGGGTTGCATATAGGCGACGGCGGTAAACCTTCCATGGTGTAGGTATTAAACGGGGTGGGCGTGGTCAAATCCTTGCGGGTAATATCCCCATTAAAATCAGAAATTCCATAAATAACAGTAGGATCACTCTGCAAACGCATCTTGCGCTTCAATCGATTATGAAAAACAGCCGCCACCCGCTTACGCTCCCCCTCTATCCCCGTCTCTTTCTCCACAATAGATGCCAAAATCAATCCCTGATAGGGTGTAAGCGTAATCCCCTCCTGCCGTGATTCCCACTCACGGGTTAAAATATTCCGCGAACGATCCACCATGCGACGAATTATTTCCTGTGCATTTGTGCCTTTGCGAAAAAAGTAGGTGTCGGGAAAAAGCCATCCCTCCAAAGTGGTAGCCGCAACCCCCATCTGGTTGACCATGGCATGGTCAGATAATAACTGACCCGCTCCTTCAATCCCCTGATTGCTCATCTCACGCGCTATCTCTTTGAGTGAAAATCCTTCCGGGATGATTAATTTGTACTGAATGATTTCGCCTTTAAGCAACTTTTGCAAAATCCGCCTTGCATCTTCCCCCTCTTCAAAACGATACTCCCCCGCCTTTAACATGCCTTCATGATTTAAGTAATAATCAGCTATAAACAGGTTGGCAGAGGAAATAACCCCCAAAGAAGCCAATCGCTCAGCTACCTGCACCATGCCCATACCTTTGGCAATGGTGGTTTCCGTAGTTTGCGGATTGGTATACAGCTTGAAATCCTGCCAGGAAGACCAGGCAAATAAACCTGCTCCCAGCAGCAGGATTCCCGCTGTGGAAAAAAAAGAATGCCAGGAAAAACGCCGGATCAAGGCACCCGCTTCAAGATCACGGTTGCATTGGTGCCACCGAAACCAAAAGAGTTGGACATGGCCACCTCCGCCTGATGCTGACGGGTGGTATTGGGCACATAGTCCAAATCACAAGCAGGATCCTGATTGTCCAAGTTAATGGTGGGCAAAATCACCCCATGCTTGAGCATCATGGCAGTGAAAATCGCCTCCACTCCACCCGCCGCCCCCAAAAGATGACCGGTCATGGACTTGGTGGAAGAAACCATCACTTTTTTGGCATGATCTCCAAACACCCGTTTGACCGCCTCCGTCTCCACTTGATCCCCAAGCGGGGTGGAGGTACCGTGGGCGTTGATATAGTTCACTTGATCAGGAGAGATGCCCGCATCCTTCAGAGCCGCCCGCATGCAACGGGTCGCCCCATCACCTGTGGGTTCGGGAGCAGTAATGTGATGGGCATCACCAGACATGCCGTAGCCAATGACTTCAGCATAAATGTTCGCACCCCGCCGAATGGCGGATTCCATCTCTTCCAGCACCACCACGCCCGCCCCTTCCGACTGGACAAAACCATCCCGATCCCGATCCCAGGGACGGGAGGCACGGGTAGGATCGTCGTTGCGGGTGGAAAGAGCCTTGGCTGCGGCGAAGCCACCAACACCCAATTCACAAACAGCGGCTTCCGAACCACCGGCAATCATGGCATCCGCATAACCCCATTTAATCAACCGCATACCGTCGCCAATGGCGTGGGTGCCCGTGGCACAAGCGGTGACCACTGCATGATTGGGACCTTTCAGTCCATAACGGATGGCTACATGACCAGAAATCAGATTGACCAAAGACATGGGGATGAAAAAGGGCGAAATACGACGCGGACCCTTTTCCTTGAGAGACATGGCCTGATTTTGGATGGAGATCAAACCGCCGATGCCCGATCCAACAATTACCCCCATGCGCTCGGCATTTTCTTCGGTCACCTGAATCCCGGCATCTTCCCAAGCCATTTGGCAGGCGGCCATGCCGAAATGAATAAAGGGATCCATTTTCTTGATATCTTTGGCGGTGACCCAATCTTCCACCTTGAAGTCACGGCATTCACCGGCGATGCGACAGGAATATTCCGTCGGATCAAAGCGGGTAATCGGCCCTATTCCAGATTGGCCAGCCAACAGGGCAGACCAGTTTTTTTCCGTGCCGGTCCCCAACGGGGTGACCAGGCCGACGCCGGTAATGACCACTCTCCGATTCACAGCCGTTTCTCCGCATGGGCTAGTGGATAACACCATTTACACGGGCATCGTGGATGCCCGTGTAAAATCCGAAGGATTCTATCAGCCTTTGGAATGCTCGGTCACATAATTGATGGCATCACGGACCGTGTTGATTTTTTCAACGGCATCTTCAGGAATTTCAATATCAAATTCCTGTTCCAGGCTCATAACCAGTTCCACCTGGTCCAGGGAGTCAGCACCCAGATCATTGACAAAATTGGCATCGTCGGTCACTTGGGCGGCTTCCACACCGAGCTGCTCCATGACGATTTTTTTGACTCTTTCGGAAATATCGCTCATCACACGTGTCCTTCTATGATTATTATTGATACAACAGCCACTTGTTATTTTCAGTTGGCATGATGGGAAGACTACCTTATCCCATATACATGCCGCCATTGACATGCAAGGTCTCACCGGTAATGTAAGAAGCCCGGTCGGAGACCAGAAAAGCCACTGCCTGCGCCACATCCTCCGCAGTTCCTGGTCTGGCCAGGGGGATTTGGGAGAGGATAGCGTTCTGTGCTTCCGGTTTCAACTTGTCCGTCATGGGGGTGGCGATAAAACCGGGTGCGACACAATTGGCGGTAATGTTGCGTCCGGCCAATTCGCGGGCCACGGTTTTGGTAAACGCCACCACGCCCGCCTTGGTGGCGGTATAGTTGGCCTGACCGGGATTGCCGGTAAAACCCACCACCGAGGTAATATTGACGATGCGCCCGTAGCGTTGCTTCATCATGGGACGGGCCACCAGACGGGTCATGCGGAAGACGGAAGTGAGATTGACTTCCATCACCTTATACCACTCTTGATCCGACATGCGAATCAACAGATTATCTCTGGTGATACCCGCATTGTTGACCAAAATATCAATGCGGTTGTAACAACGCATGGTATAGGCTACCACCTCTTCCATACAAGGGGGAGAGGTGACATCGGCTTCCAGGGATTCGGATTCAGGGGAAAACTGGCGTACTTCTTCCAGGGTATCCAGAATCCGTTTGGACTCATTGCTGGTGATCATCACCTTGGCTCCCCGCTTGGCCAGTTCCAAAGCGGTGACCCGTCCGATGCCACTGGAAGAGCCGGTGACGATGGCTACCCGATCTTTAAGATCTTGTTCGTACTCTGCCATGGTCTCCTCAGGAGTTTACAGAACAAAGGTTGGCCAGTTGGGGTAAATCTTCCGGCCCATTGATGGTGATGCCGACAAGGGCTGGATCAATTCGTTTGATCATGCCGGTCAATACCTTTCCGGTGCCCAATTCCAGGAAAGTGGTCACCCCTTGGGAGGCCAGGTAACGGATGGTATCTTCCCACAAAACCGGGCTGGTGATTTGTTGAATCAGCAGCCGGTTGATCTCTTCCCCATTTTGGACCGCACTGGCAGTAACATTGGCCACCAGTGGAATAGATAAATCCCGCACCGGGGTGGCTGCCAGAGCCTGGGCCATACGGTGGGATGCAGGTTCCATCAACGGGCTGTGAAAGGCCCCGGAGACTTCCAGCATCATGCAACGCTTGCCCCGCTCTTTAGAGATGGCAACCGCCCGTTCCACCGCACCCCGATGACCGGAGATGACAATTTGTCCTGGAGTATTAAAGTTGGCGGCCACGGCAATCAAACCAGTCTCCTGGGATGCCAATTGGCAAACCTCCTCTACCAGAGCACGTTCCATATTGAGCATGGCGGCCATGGTCCCCTGGCCGGGTACCACAGAAGCCTGCATGGCTTCACCGCGAATGCGTACCAAAGAGACGCTCTCTGCCAGGGTCAAGCCACCTGCTGCACAAATGGCTGAATATTCACCAAGCGAGTGGCCTGCCACAAAATCGGGGGTAAGGTTGTAATTTTCCCGCAACAGGGTCAATACGGCCATGGCGGTGGTCACCAGGGCGGGTTGGGCATTTTCCGTTGCGGTCAAGGTGGCCGCCGGGCCATTCAACATGATATCGCTTAAGGAAAAACCCAAGGTGTCGTCCACCTGCTGGAAAACTTGTGCCACAGCTCCGCCGTGGTCCAGCAATGCGCGTCCCATGCCCACGCTTTGGGAACCTTGACCTGGAAACAAAAAGGCTAGTTTGCTCATTCAACAACCCCTGCGAGTTGCCACAGACGAAGGAGGCCAAAAAATCAGAACCATACACACCCTACTTGATATTGGCAAATGAAAAAAAACCAAGCAGGCCCAATTTCTCACACTTTACCCAACAATTTGGCAAAAACAAAGGCGGCAAAGGCGCGTGATTCGGCTTCGGTGGTAAAACAGGGGGTCAACACATGGCTGCCATCCGCAGGCCACCACTCCACATAACACTGTCTGTGTCCTTGGGGACCGGCATTGGACAGGTTGCAGCTGATTCGGACCGGAGCAGTTTCTTCCATAAGGATCCAGGCTCGATCCATGGCCTGCTGGGCATAGATCAGGTCGGTGGAATAGGGCGGCGGCGGTTGATCCGGCTGCGCAGTACCCAAAGCCCAGGCAACCAAATCGTCTTTTTCCTGACTGCTATTGGTCTGCAACCATTGCTGGTGCAGGGCTGCCATGGTCTTTTCCACCCTCTTCCTCCCAATCCTCTATAAACACCAATCATCCCAACGCCTTGAGTTTGACGTTTTTTCCATGACAGGTCAATGGCTGTTGGCACAAAGGATTCATCAAGGTTTGCCAGCGGCCAGACGGGTGGTAATGCGTTTGGTCATTCCTTCCACCAGAATGATGGCAGCAGGCTGACCTGCAATGGTTTCACCACTCTCACCGGTCAAACGATTGCCCCCAGCAGGGGACAGGGGTACATCCACTTTACCCTTTTCTCCCAACAGGGTAACCCGCCCCGACAGTTTATCAGCCCCTACCGGTTGATCACTGTGATCGGTGATATAGACATCCACCTTTTTATCTGAAGTGACCAACTCAAAGCGAATATTGTTGGCCTCCACCATGCGTCCATTATGGGACGCTTTCATGGCACCATCGGCCCAGGCCAAACCGGAAAGAAAAAATCCCATAGCCAGTAAGATGGCAGGTTTGTTCATGTCAGTTCCTTGTCAAGTCGTAGGGGAGTCAGATTGGGTGGCCAGCCAGCGTTGCAAAGGTTTTTGACCAACCAACAAAAAGATCACCGGGGTTACCAGGGTGTCCAACAGGGTGGAGGAGATCAATCCACCAAAGATGACCACCGCCACCGGATGCAGGATCTCCTTACCTGCTGCATCTGCATCCAGGATCAAAGGTATAAGGGCCAATGCGGCAACCAGTGCCGTCATCAACACGGGAGTAAGCCGTTCCAGGGATCCCCGTATCACCATGGCGGGGCCAAAGGTTTCATTTTCCTGATGCACCAGATGGAGATAATGGGAAACCTTGAGAATACCATTGCGGGCGGCAATACCGGTCAAGGTGATGAATCCCACCAGACTGGCCACCGATAACGGGGCATCTGCCAACCACAAAGCGGCAACACTCCCCACCATGGCCATGGGTATGTTGGCCATGATCACCAGGGCAAGGGTGGTGGAGCGAAAATAACTGTAGAGTACCACGAAGATGCCAGACAGGGATATCAGGGACAACAAAGAGATCAAACGGGTAGCCTCCTGTTGACTGCGAAATTGACCTTCATAGGCCAAACGATAGCCAGGAGGCAGCTCCACCTGTGCCAGGGATGACTGAATATCGGCAACCACCGCTGCCATATCCCGTCCCTGGGTATTGGCCAGTACCACAATGCGTCGTTGCATGTCATCCCGGTTGATCAAGTTGGGACCGCTGGTTTCCACCACCTCCGCCACCAGTTCCAGGGGAATTTTACCACCGGGGGTGTCGATTAAAATTTTACGAAAATCGCCGGTTTCCGCCCGCCACTCTTCCGCCAGACGCAACACCACATCATAGCTTTGCTGACCATCCAAGACTTGGGAGACCACCCGCCCGTTGAGGGCTGCCTGGAGAATTTCCGCCAGTTGGTTCAAGGAGAGTCCATATTTCATGGCCTCCATATGATCCAGACGAATTTGCAACTGGGGGATCAAAACCTGTTTTTCCACCTGCAAGTCGGTCACCCCGGCAATGGTGGCCATGCGCTCCCGCATTTCCTCCGCTTTGGCCCGCAATGTATCCAAGTCGTTGCCAAAAAGTTTGACCGCAATTTCCGCCCGTACCCCCGACAAAAGATGGTCCAGACGATGGGAAATGGGCTGTCCCACATTGACCGCCACCCCTGGAATCACCGCCAGCTTTTGGCGCAAATCGGCCAGAATATTTTCACGGGAACGTTGAGAGACCCGCAAGTCCACGTCGATTTCCGAAAAGTGCACCCCTTCTGCATGTTCATCCAATTCGGCACGACCGGTACGGCGACCGGTGGAAATCACCTCCGGGATCTCCCGCAACAAGGTTTCCGCGATGGTGCCAATGCGATTGGATTCTTCCAGGGAGGTACCAGGGGTCATGATCACGCTGATGGTGACCGTTCCTTCATTGAAGGGGGGCAAAAAGGCGCGACCCAACCAGGGCACTGAGGAGGCCGCCGTTACCATCAACACAACAGCCAGACCAATCACCACCACCGGATGGGCAAAAGACCAATGCAATATCTTTCGATCCACCCGCTTCAACCAGCGCACCAGCCAGGAATCCTCATGAATACGCGCCGTTGAGTTGGGCAACATGTAGTAACATAACGCAGGCGTCAGGGTGAGAGAAACCAGCAGAGAGGCCAGAATGGAGACGATATAGGCAATACCCAGAGGGGTGAACAAGCGACCTTCGATCCCCGACAGAGCAAACAGAGGCAGAAAGACCAACACCACAATGATGGTGGCATAGACAATGGAATTTCGCACTTCACTGGAGGCTTGCCACACCACCTGCATGGCCGATTTTGGATAACCTGCCACAGCATTTTCACGCAGGCGGCGAAAGACATTTTCCACCCCCACCACCGCATCATCCACCAGTTCACCCACCGCCACCGCCAGACCACCCAGGGTCATGGTATTGATGGACAATCCGAACCATTGAAAGATTAAAGCCGTGGCCACCAGGGAGAGGGGGATGGCCGCCAGACTGATCATGGTGGTCTGCCAGTTCATGAGAAACAAAAACAACACCACCGCCACCAGAATCGCCCCATCCCGCAGGGCCAATTCCACATTGTCGATGGCCCGCTGAATAAAATCTGCCTGTTTGAAAAGAATTTGATCAATGCGCACATCGGCAGGCAGGCTACGTTGGGAATCAGCCAGCAGGGATTCAATACGCCGGGTCAACTGCACGGTATCCGCTCCCGGTTGTTTTTGCACCGCCATGATCACCGCCGGTTGACCATTGATGCTGGCATCCCCCCGCTTGACACCCGCCCCGATTCCCACCGTGGCCACCTGTCCCAGGGTGATGGCGGCTCCCTTGCGAACGGCGACCACCGTATTTTTCAAATCTTCCAAATGGGTGGTCTGTCCCAGATTGCGGATTAAATATTCCCGTCCCCGCTGGGAGATGAATCCACCGGTGGTATTGCGGGAAAATCCTGCCAGTGCCCTTTCCAAATCTTCAAATCCCACCCCCAAGGCGGTCATGCGGGCAGGATTGACCAACACCTGATATTGTTTCACCTCCCCACCAATGGGAATCACCTGGGCCACCCCGGCGATACTCATGAGCATGGGACGTAAAGTCCAATCCGCCAGGGTGCGCACCTCCATGGGAGAGGTAATACCCTTTTCACTGCGCACCCCAATCAACATGATTTCCCCCATAAGGGAACTCACCGGACCCATGACCGGCACCACCTCTTTGGGTAGAGATTCGGCCACCGTGGCCAGTTTTTCCGCCACCAGTTGCCGATTGCGATAAATATCACTCCCCCAGGTAAACTCCACAAACAGAATGGAAAGCCCCACCCCGGAGTTGCTGCGCAGACGGGTCACCCCCGGCATGCCGTTCATGGCCGCCTCAATGCGCTGTGTGACCAGAGATTCCACCTCTTCCGGGGCAAGACCGGGGGCCTCGGTCATGATGGTGACCGTGGGACGATTGAGATCAGGGAAAATATCCACCGGCAGCCCCATCATCACCCAACCGCCGTAGATTAACAGCAGCAGGGAAAGGGCCACCACCAGCAAGCGTTGTCGCAGGGAAAAATGTATAATATTAAGAAACATGTGTCCTCACCGGATGGCGTTGATCTGGTTATGCCCCTGGACCACCACCTTTTCCCCTTTGCGCAGTCCTGCCAGTATTTCCACCCATTCGCCGGTGCGCCTGCCGGTTTGCACCTGGCGGGCCTCAAATTGTTCAGCAGCCACTTTCACCCATACCCGTGGAATACCCCCATGGTCCAACACCGCCACCCGGGGAACCGCCACCCCATACTGGGTTGTACCTGTCTGGGCATACACATCAAGAGGCATACCCGCCTTGAGGGGGGCGACAGCTCCCTGCACCTTGAATTGCACATGCAAGCCCTGATTTTCTGGATTGACAGTGGGACTGATACCCACCAGGGAGAGGGCATAGGAACGACCGGGAAATTGCCGACTGGAAGCGGTTGCCGCCACAATACGATCTGCCAGCAATAAATCAAACAGCACCGCCTCCACCCATAACCGGTTGGGATCGATAATCTCTGCCAGAACGGTTCCCTCACTGACCACTTCACCGGGAACCACATGCACATCGGTCAACTGCCCTGGAATGGGGGCCAGCACCAGCTCCCGCACCGGCATGGAATCGGTTCGTTCTCCGCGAAACAAAGTAAGACGCTGACCTGCCTTGTCCGCTGCCGACATAATGGGATCCAATACCGCCAGGGTTTGTCCCTGCTTCACCCACTGCCCGGAGGTGGGCGGGGGAAAATCCCGATCAAACCCCACGCGCGCCGGAATGGAGGGGTGAATACGGGCATGGGCGGCGGGGTCGGGAATCACCTTGCCCACCAGGCGAACATTTTCCGCCACCTGATTGCTATCCGCCACCACGGTCCGCACTTCCAATAAATACTGGCTCTCCTTGCTCAAAGGAACCTTTCTGCCAGCCGACAAACTGCTTTCTTCACCATCAGGGGTGCCATGATCTTCTCCCCCATGGGCAAAAACCTCCCCCTCCCCCATGCTCACCAATACCAAAAGCACGGCAACGGTCTGGACGCTTTTTTTCCTTCGGGAGCTTAGCAACAAGAAGGCCGCAACAAGAACAATCCCCCCCAGAAGGATCAAGGAATAATCCGGGGTATTTGCCTGTGAAGGGGCTGATTTTTGTGGAATTTCCAAGCCGGACATGGCAAGCAATACAAGATCGTCGCCATCCTTGGCCAGAATGGTGAGGGTCAAATCCACCCCTTCCGGGGAAGAAGGAGACCAGAGCAAACGGTAGATGCCTTTTGTCCCAGTTGGAGTTGCCGATCCCGACCAGGGCGGCGTTGAGGCCACCTCCACCTGAATGTTGGCCTCACCAATGGGGGCATTGGTGGTGATATCCGACAAATAAAGGCGGGAACTGCCTTCCCCTTGCGGGGTGATCACCACCTCATAACGATCCCCTTCCCCACTGTTGCCTTGACCGGCCTCGGCCATGGAAATCATCAGCAGCATGAGAAATATCAGAGCCATTTGTGCAAATCGCATTGCAAGTTTCCCGCACTTGATCAAAAATTCTCGATAGACCACTCCTTATTTCAGGATGGTCATCCTACTCCCTCTTTGTCACGGACCCATGGCACAAATGTCACAAAAGTATGACACCTCCCCACGCAGTTCTTCAGACGAATCCCCCTGCATCCTGGTGGTGGAGGACAACCGGGAGATCCGGGAACTGGTGGTGCGCTATCTGGAAGAACACGGGGTACGCGCCGTGGGCGTGGCCGAGGGGCGCGCCATGTGGCAGACCCTGGAACGGCAAAAAGTGGAATTGGTGGTCCTGGACGTGATGCTGCCAGGAGAGGATGGATTTGTCCTCTGTCGCAAATTGCGGGAGACCACCCGCTTGCCGGTGATCATGTTGACGGCCCTGGGGGATTATACCGACCGGGTGGTGGGGTTGGAAATGGGAGCGGATGATTATATCACCAAACCCTTTGATGCCCGCGAACTGCTGGCCCGAATTCGTGCCGTCCTGCGCCGTTGCCAGGGAGCGGAAAATCAACCCTCCCCCCGCCGGAAGAATAAGGCCACCTTTGCCAACTGGACCCTGCAAATGGGCCGCCGCGAGTTGGTAGGCGAAGATGGCCTGGTGGAACCCCTAAGTTCCGGTGAATTCGACCTTCTGCTGGCCTTTCTCCACCATCCCGATCAGGTGCTCAGCCGGGAGCGGTTGCTGGATCTGGCCCACGGCAAAAGCGCGGAACTCTATGATCGCTCCATCGATACCCAGGTGATGCGCTTGCGTCGCAAGATTGAGGAGGATCACAAGGATCCCAAATTGATCAAAACCGTCTGGGGTGGGGGCTATATGTTTACCCCAGAGATTGTCTGGTCATGAAAAAAATTTTTCCCCTCAGCCTGACCGCCCGTACCCTGCTGATGATGCTGGTGGGTCTGTCTTTTTCCCATATTCTCAGTATCTTGATCTTTTCCAGCGAAAAACTGGAACCGGCAGTCTTAACCGATGAACATCATATCCTGGAACGCATGGCCACCGTCGTTCGCCTGTTGGGTGAAATTCCTCCTGCCAGCCATCCAGCCCTGTTGGCCGCCATGAGTCATAGCGGCATGCATTATCAATTGGTTCCCCCCCAGTTGCCAGAACATTTACACAATCATGAAACCCTGCAAAAACAACTGGCCGCCCTGGTTGCTCCGGCACAAGTGATGGCGTTATCCATCAGCGAACCCGACTGGCACCACGATCAAGGCTCCATGCATCGCATCATTTTTTCCATGGAAATGGCCATCATCCGCCTGATGCATGAGGCGGTCCTGGATCATGAACTCCACGCCTGGATTGCTCTCCCCTATGGACAATGGGTTTTGTTAAAAACCCACCCCACCGAAAACCATGCCCCCCTCTTTCGCCATGCCACCATTTCGGTGTTGGTGATGACGGTGGCCATCTTCATCATTTCATTGATCATCGTCAGCCACATGACCCTCCCCTTGCGGCGTATCATTCGGGCAGCCGACGATTTTGGCCACGATGTCTATGCCGCCCCCCTGCCTGAAGAAGGAGCGCGGGAGATCGTCACCGTGGCACGGGCTTTCAATCGCATGAATCGACGCATTCGGGATTTTGTGGAAGAACGCCTGCGCATGGTGGCGGCCATCTCCCACGATTTGCGCACCCCCTTGACCAAATTAAAGCTGATGACCGAATTTGTGGGGGATGAATCCACCCGTCAGCGTATGAGCACCACCCTGGATGAGATGGAATCCATGCTCACCGCCACCCTCACCTTTGCCCGAGAAACGGTACAGCAAGAGTCCAAACAACGGGTCAATTTGAGCAGCCTGCTCTCCTCCATCTGTGAAGACATGGCCGACATGGGGCTGACCGTCACCTGCCAGGAAGCAGACAAGCTCCCCTGCCACTGCCGACCGCTGGCCATGAAACGGGCCTTTACCAATTTAATCCACAATGCGGTCAAATATGGAGGAGCAGCCCATGTCTCCTTGCAACCACAAGGAAGCCGCTGTCTGGTGACCATCCATGATCCTGGCCAGGGCATTCCACCCCATGAGTGGGAAAATGTCTTCAAACCCTTCCTGCGCCTGGAACCCTCCCGCAGTCCTGATACGGGCGGTGTAGGTTTGGGACTCTCCATTGCGGCTTCGGTGATCCGGGACCATGAAGGAAAAATTCACTTTTCTCACCCGGCAGAAGGCGGGTTTGAGGTTCGGGTGGAACTTCCTTTGGGAGGATAGTTCAAGAGGGCGTGGTCAGTTGATCCAACAGTTGTTCCAATACCATCCGGCTTTGATCCGTATCAAACTCTCCCACAGCATGGCAAAGTTGACGAAAGATGGGAGCATATTCACTTTCCTGCAACCAGGGGCGCAAAATATCCAACTTGTCCTGGGCGGCAGCAAAGTCTTCTTCCAACATTCCCAATATCTCTTCCACCACCGACACAATCTTGGGCTTATCCACCAAAACCACTTTGTCCGAAAGGGTGTGCTCCTCCTCAAGTAGGGGGGCCAAACTTTTCATCACCTCCTGCAAATGGTTTTGCAAGCTGGGCAGAACAGCTTCATATTCCGCCATGGATTGCTGGGCCAGGGCATTTTCCATGCTGTCAGAAGCTTGAAAAAGTTTTTCCATGCCCAAATTGCCGGCTACCCCTTTAAGGTTATGCACCAAATGCCTGGCATCCTGCCAATTCTTCTCCTGCACCATTTTATCCAGGTCAATTAACACATCCTGCCGCTCTCTAGCAAAACGGCACAATAATCTACGGTACAAGACATGGTTGCCTGCTAATCGTTCCAAACCCTTTTTGGTATGAATGCCGGGTAGATCATGCCAATGTTCATTGATGATTTCTTCGGACGGTTTTTCATCCAAGGGAACAGAATGACGCGGTGGAATCCATTGCAAAAGGGCGTTAAACAAACGCGCCGGATCAATGGGTTTGACAATATGATCCTGCATGCCAGCAGCTAAAGATTTTTCCCGATCTCCAGCCAAGGCGTGGGCCGTCATGGCAATCACGGGTAGATTGGCAAAACGGGCATTCCTGCGCAAACGTCGGGTGGTTTGATATCCGTCCAAGCCAGGCATTTGAATATCCATCAAAACCATGTCAAACGGCTCTTCCACCGCCAGGATATGCAAAGCCTCTTCACCACCACTTACGGGCGTTACCTGGATTCCTGCCATGACCAACAGTTCCATGGCAATTTCCTGATTGGTCAGATTATCCTCCACCAGCAAAACCCTGGCTCCCTGGATGGCCAACAGGGCATTGCGTTGGCTGTGATGAATCAACTCCCCACCTTGACGAACCTCTTCGCTGGCATAGCCTGCCAACACACGCAACAGGGTATGACGCAAAGAGGTGGGGGATAAAGGCTTTTGTATATAGCCCTTGATTCCCAAATATTCTGCCTCCCTGCGTACCTCATCCCGTCCATGACAAGCAATCAGGATCATTTCTGGCAGGGGGGCCAAATGGGACATCTGGGTGATGCGGCGAACGGTTTCCAAACCACTCATGGCTGGCATACCTTCATCCACCAGGAGAAGTTTAAAAGGATCCCGTACAATGGCAGCCAGTTCCAAAGCAGCAATCATCTGAGTGCCACTGGTAACCGCCACCACCCTGGTACCCAGTTGGGTCAGCATGGTCTGCAAAATATCTATTGCCAACGGATGATCATCCGCCACCAATACCCGGATGCCCTGTAATGGGGAAATTTCCGATTCAGGAAGGGATCGTTTTTCCGGTTGCAGTCCCATGGTCAGGGTAAAGAAAAAGGTACTTCCCACACCAGGGGTGGAGTCCAACTCGATCACACCACCCATGCGTTCTACCAAACGACTGGAGATGGCAAGACCAAGACCAGTCCCCCCATATTTGCGGGTGATGGAACCATCGGCTTGGCTGAAGGATTGGAATAATCGCCCTTTTTGCTCTTTACTAATGCCAATGCCAGTATCCTGCACCGCAAATTTAAGAACAACCTTCGTCTCTTGCCGCTCCACCGCTTCCATACGCAATAAGACATGGCCATGCTCGGTAAACTTGATGGCATTGTTCAGCAGGTTGGCCAAAATCTGGCCCAATCGCATGGGATCCCCTACCAGCAAGGCTGGAATCCCCTTTCCCCAATGGCAAAGCAACTCAAGATTTTTGCCTTCCATGGCAGAAGAGGCAATTCCCGCCACATTGTCAATCACATCTTCCAGACGGAAGGGAATCTCTTCCAACTCCATGTGGCCGCTTTCAATTTTGGAAAAGTCCAAAATATCGTTGAGCATGCCCAATAAAAAACGACCAGAGGATGCCACTTTTTCCAGGTAGCCCGACTGTTTGGCGGTAAGCTGGGTCTCCTGAAGCAGATGGCTTAAATTGATGATGGCATTGAGAGGAGTACGAATTTCATGGCTCATGTTGGCCAAAAATTGGCTTTTGGCCTCGTTGGCCTGTTCCGCTCGTTCCAGGGCTTGTTGTTTCTCCTCCTGGAGATTTTTCATATGGGTGATATCATATTTGACACCAATATAATGGGTTGTCACCCCATCGGCACGGCGAATGGGGGAGATATTGGCCAACTCCCAAAAGAGTTCACCATTTTTGCGCCTGTTGCACAATTCACCCCGCCAAACCTGTCCCCGGCAAATGGTCTGCCATAACTCCTGATAAACATGATCAGGAGTTATCCCAGATTTCATGATATTGGGCTTTTTCCCCAAGATTTCATCCAGGGCGTAACCGGAGGTGGCAACATATCTGGAATTGGCATAGTGGATCACCCCAAAGGTATCGGTGATAATAATGGAGGAAGGACTTTGTTCCACCGCATGGGAAAAGATACGTATCTCCTCTTCAGCGGTACGCCGCTGGGTGATATCAAGGCAAGCTCCGATCATCCGTAAGGGCATGCCCTCCTTACTCCACTCCAACACCCTGCCCCGCTCCAGTACCCATAACCAATGACCATCCTGATGACGAATCCGATGTTCCGATTGGTAAGAGTTGTTCAATCCATGCAAATGGTCCAAGAGGGATTGAAACACATGGGTTACATCCTCAGGATGAACCAGCTCCAGCCAGGAAGGCATGGCAGATTCATCCTCCCCTTGCTGGTAACCGAACATTTGCAACCAGCGACTGCTGAAGGTCATTTTACCCGGTAATGCGGTTGCTTCTGTTGGAATGGATGGACCGATAATCCAATGCCAATGACCCAAATGGGCGATTTCCTGGGCCATTTCCAACTGCATCTGGCGGTTTTGCAACTCCTGGTTGGCCACCGCCAGGTCATCACGGGTGGTGGAAATATTGTGGTAGAGGGTTTTTAAGGGGGTTTCCAGGGTGGTTTCCACCACCGCTTTGTAAATGGCATAGGAGGCAAGAATTTTCAGAATATGGCCAACCAGATTGGACAAGCCATAGATATCCACATAGAAGGTAAAAGCCAGTTCAGCCCCCACGGTGGATAATTGGGCAATATTGAGTAACCATAAAATTTTTTTCTCAAAATACTGTTTGTGACGATGCAACAGGAACACCGACAAAATCAGCATGCCGCTGATGACATACTCACTGTATATTTTAAATGGGGTTAACCCCACTCCAGGCTGCCAGCAAACGGGAAACAGATCCCACTCAAAGATGGATAGAAGAATCAGGGCGGTGACAATCGTATAAACGGTCATCAGCCAGCCGATATGAATTCTGCGTTGAAGGAATAAATAGGCTATCAGTAAGGAGATCGCTTCCATGGCACGGGCAGCGACCCAGAGTTGGGGAGCCAGACTGTCATCCTGTCGCTGAAAGATGGCCATACCATGGAAACCCAGGGTATGCATCAAATCCAGAACACCAATGAACAAGAAGCTGATGCCAACAAACAGCAGGTAATGGTTGTCGAAAAATCGGCGACCATGCCAGGCAATAATGAAAAAAGTCATTGATATTAAAACACTGAAAAATTCAGCGATGGTATGAAACAATAGGTAATTATGAAAGGAAACAGTGGCCAGGGCCAACAAGAGCAGGGTCAGCCATACCCCGCTAAAAGGTCTGGCTTGCAGGGTAAGGGGATCATTGATGGATTTTAAGCCATGCATAGCCATCTTTCCTAGATGAAAGGATCAATAGAAAGGAAGATCAGCCATGGGTAATACGTTTAACCGCCATCTCCAGGGCGGCGTCGCTATCAATGTACTCTTTAGCGATGGCGTAAAATTCATCTTGTCTGGCCAGGAAGGCATCCACCACATCCGGGTCGAAGTGATTCCCACGTCCCTCGATGATGATGGACATGGCCTTTTCATGGGGCATGGCAGGTTTGTAGAGACGACGGCTGATAAGGGCGTCATAAACATCGGCAAGGGCCATGAGACGCCCAGAAACAGGGATGGCATCTCCAGCTATACCACGGGGATAGCCGCTGCCATCCCATTTTTCGTGGTGGGTATAGGCAATTTCGGCAGCAATGCGCAGGAAGGAGTTTTCGCCCATTTCTGCGAGAGCCGCCCGCAGGGCATTCCAGCCATAAACCGAGTGTTTTTTCATTTGGATAAACTCTTCATCGGTGAGTTTACCCGGTTTTAGGAGAATGTGATCGGGAACCCCTACTTTGCCCACATCATGGAGAGGTGCAGATTTATAGAGCAACTCCACCATACCCTCATCCTGTAAAAGGGTAAAACGGGGGTGAAATTGCAGGTGTTCGGCCAACAAACGAACATAATTTTGGGTCCGTTTGATATGACCACCGGTTTCGGGATCACGGGCTTCCGCCAGGGAGGCCAGGGTTTGGATGGTGATATCCTGGGTTTGGATCAACTCTTTGGTACGTTGAGAGACCAGTTCGTTGAGATGATCTTTATGTCGTTTTAATTCCAGATGACTGCGAATTCTGGCTTTAACCAGGACGTGATTGATGGGCTTGGTGATAAAGTCCACGCCACCGACGGTCAATCCTCTGATTTCGCTTTCTTCATCGTTCAAAGCGGTGATAAACAGAACGGGGATGGACCAGGTTTTAGGAGAGGCTTTCAGTTTGAGGCACACCTCAAAGCCATCCATATGGGGCATCATCACGTCCAACAGGATCAAGTCGGGTGGCGAATCGGAGGCAGCCAGGGCGAGGGCGCGTTCACCGGTGCGGGCGGGAATGACGGCATAGTGATCACGCAAGATTTCCATCAAAATTTGCAGATTGTCGGTTGCGTCATCGACAATCAATATTTTTTGTTTATCAGCCATCCATTGGTCCCCATGGGGTAAAACGATTTCTCCACAACATGATGATCCAGCAAAGATTATTTTTACAAGTAAAAAAGCGACTCTGAAAGTGGTTTCAGAGTCGCCTTTCAAGACTTAAGCGTCCCCCTCATAGAGGGTTGACCGAGTCAACCAACAGATTCCCTTGGTTCAGGACGACATATGACGAACCAATGAATCCCGCAGAGAGTTGAGTTCGATAAAGTCATCTGCCTGGCGACGCAGTTCATCAGCAATCATGGGGGGCTGGGTGAGCAGGGAGCTGATAACGGTGACCCGTTTACCCCGTTGTTGCACAGCTTCCACCACGCTACGGAAGTCGCCATCACCGGAGAAGAGGACGGCATGGTCGTAGTAGGGGGTCATGCTGAGCATTCCCACGGAAATTTCGATATCCATATTGCCCTTGGTGCGGCGATTGCCGGTGACCGGGTCAACATATTCCTTGATGGGTTTGGTGATGACGGTATAGCCGTTGTAGGCCAACCAGTCCACCAGGGGACGAATAGGGGAATAGTCCTGTTCGTCGCCAAGAGCGGTGTAGTAATAGGCACGCAAGAGATTGCAACGGGCCTGGAAGTAGTCCAACAGTTTCTTGTAGTCGAAATCAAATCCCAATGATCTGATAGCGGCGTACAGGTTAGAGCCATCTATAAACACGGCCACTTTTTCAGTTTGATAAAACATTTTGTCCTCTGCCTTCAGGCTGCCATTAACTGATCTGGAGTCCAGATCACCAAACGATCACCTCCAAGGCTGTATATGGAATGTTCATTTCGCACAATAACACTATCCCTGTTGGTTTTACCCTAGGAATGCCGCCAATATCCATTTGTTACAGAAATGCTTACTCGACGATGCATACCTTTGCGAAATGTACTATTCCTGGGCTTCCTGCCTCAGCCTGGGAGACTCTCCCCCTTACTTTAGTGTGCCAAACTTTGCTTCATAATGGAAGGCCCTATTTGGGAATCATTATCATTTTCCATATCATCAAGGACAATGCCAAAAAAACCAATTGCCAGGGGCTTCCACTTAAGTGAGTCTGTTTAGCATACTCTAGTTGCATAGGGAAGGATACTCTCTCATTTTTGGGAAAATTATTTATTTTACATAGTTAGTTCCTCATCCTTAAAAATGTTTAATCTATTGTTTAGCCTCTTTATCCGTGGTGGGTTTGGCGGCAATGGCCAAACGGGTCAGTCCCAGCTTTCTGGCGGTATCCAGGACCTTGACCACCGGGTCAAAGTGAGATTCCTTGTCTACTTGGACAACAATCAACTGATTAGGTTCACCTTTAACTGCATTAAGAAGGCGCGGTTCCAGTTGATCCTCTGCCACCGACTCCCCCTGAATGAAAAACTGACCCGCCCGACTGACAGTGACGGTCACTTGTTTATCGGTTTTGGCGGCTTCGGTGGTGGAGGCTTCCGGCAGATCCATCTTAATACCACTGACGGACGAAAAAGTAGTGGTAATCATGAAAAAGATCACCAAAGTGAAGACAACGTCAACCAGAGGTGTAATATCCAAGCTGACGGGCGTGGGTGGCTTGTGACGGAAACGCATGATAATCAATGTCCTGATTTAATATGATCCACCACTCGAATGGCATGTTGTTCCAGCTCAGCCACATAGTGGGTGATTTTGCTTTCCAAAAAGCGATGCATGGCCAGGGTAGGAATGGCTACCACCAAACCGGCAACGGTGGTGATCAACGCTTCGTAGATGCCACCCGCAAGGGCGGTGGGATTCCCGATTCCCCCCTCGGCGATGGCGGTAAAAATTTTCATCATGCCAAGGACGGTGCCCAGCAGTCCCAACAAAGGGCTGATGGATGCAATGGTACCCAGGAGTCCCAGGTAGCGTTCCATGAAGTTGACTTCCTGGCGTCCGGCCTCTTCCACCATTTCTTTGAGGATGGGCCGACGTTGTCCCAGGTGGGAGATCACCACCCAGAGAATGTTGCCAAAGGCACTTTGGGAGTCTCGACAGAGGGCTTGGGCGCGTTGGAGGGCGTTATGGCGAACCGATTCGTCTGCATGACGGAGTTGGTTGGATTCCAACAGGTCATCTACTTGACGGAGGAGCGTAGCAGGCAGGATTTGATTTTGGCGTAAGGACCACAATCGCTCAAAAATGATGGCCAGAGCGACGATGGAACAAAAGCCGATGGGGATCATGACAATCCCACCTTTTTCCAACAATTCCCACATAAAGGCATCCAGTTGGCCAAGGGACGTGGATAGGAGGATGGGTAGTGGAGAACAGGAACTAGAGAAGGTCGGAATAACAAGAACATACAACAATTCGATAACAAAAGATGGAGCGGGAGAAGGGATTTGAACCCTCGACTTCAACCTTGGCAAGGTTGCACTCTACCCCTGAGTTACTCCCGCACTTCTACTTTGCTTCCAATACCCACTACCAAAATCTGCATGGAGGCCGGGGTGGGATTTGAACCCACGAATGGAGGTTTTGCAGACCTCAGCGTTAGGCCACTTCGCCACCCGGCCACAAGCCAACAGCCTCATGGGAGGCGTTAGATTTATAATGGAGCGGGAGAAGGGATTTGAACCCTCGACTTCAACCTTGGCAAGGTTGCACTCTACCCCTGAGTTACTCCCGCAAATCGGCCTATTCAAGTACCAAAGCACCGCCGATGGCCAAGAGGTATACCCTATTTAGCCCTTACAAGTCAACGGTGGTTGAAACCGATTCTTACGACAAAGGCAAAAAAATCCATGTAGAGGTTGTTGTCAATCCATATCCCGAATGACCGGCCAAGCCGCAGCCATATATAAATAGCCGGAGTAGACGGTCAAAATAGTGGAAATATAAAGGCAAATCAGACCAGGAAGTTGGAGAGGAATATCCCACAATCCTTCCTGAACCAACAACATGAGAATAGCAGTCATTTGAAAGCCGGTTTTCCACTTACCCACACGGGAAACATGAATAGGATGACCAAAACCAGCCATATATTCCCGCAAAGCCATGATAACAATTTCACGCGCAATAATAATCAACCCCAAAAGAAAGGGAGCGCGTTCGTAAGCTACCAATAGAAAAAGGGCGGAGACCACCAATAATTTATCGGCCACGGGATCAAAAAACTTGCCGAAGGGTGTTTGCAATCCTCTGGTGCGGGCCACATAACCATCGGCCCAATCGGTCAGAGCCGCCAGGCCAAAAAAGGCGGTGGAGAGAATCAACCCCAAACGATCCGGCAAATAGAACAACCCGATAAACACCGGAATCAGAACGACACGGGCGGCAGTTAAGGTATTTGGCAGGTTCCAAACCATAAACGACTCATTCCTGCTGAAGATAAGAACAAATTTTCTGCGCAAGCTCCCTGGAAATACCGGTCACTTGGCTCAATGCCTCCTCCCCGGCCTGACGGATGGCCGCCAGGGAACCGAAATGACGAAGCAATGCCTTCTTGCGGGCAGCCCCCACTCCTGGAATTTCCTCCAAACGAGAGTGGGTGATACTACTCCCTTTTTTTGCCCGATGATAGTTTATTGCGAAACGATGCACTTCATCGCGAATGTTTTGCAATAAGAACATGATTGGGGAATGGGGGTCAAGGATCAAGGGGGTTGCACTACCAGCAACAAACAAACGTTCCTTGCCAATTTTACGCTGTGGTCCCTTGGCAAAGGCGCAAAGAACCACCTGGGAGAGGACGGGGGATTGGGCAACCACCCGCTGTCCCACAGCAAGTTGGGCCTCACCACCGTCCAGGAGGATCAAATCGGGAACCACCCCCTCCTCCTTGCTGCCCTGGCCATAACGGCGGAACAAGACCTCTTCCATGCGGGTGGTGTCATCGGGTAGGGAGATATCCTGAATGGCATAACGTCGATAGTGATCCCGCTGAAATCCTTCCACCCCAAACACCACCATGGCTCCTACCGCACTGTCACTTTGATGGTGGGAGATATCGAAGGCTTCCACCCTTTTGGGAATGTGTTTCATCTCCAAGAGAGCGGCCAGACCAGCCAATTGTTCGCTCATTCCCCGCAGAGTGCCCAATTTTCGTTGCAGGGCATCCATGGCATTGTTTTCTGCCATGGTCATCAGGTGGACCTTTTCACCCCGCAAGGGACGGTGCAGGGAGACACTCTTCTCCCACTGTTGGGTAAGAGCCGCCAGCAACCAGCTCTTTTCCGGGGGATCGTGGCTGACCAAAACTTCAGCAGGGGGCTGATGGCGGGAATAATATTGACCAAGAAAACTGGCCAAAATTTGGGGAAGCTCTCCCTCGGCAGCATTTTCCGGGAAGAAGGAGCGATTGCCCAGATTGAGTCCTCCTCGAATCATGAAGAGTTCCACCACCGTCACCTCATTGAGGCGGGCCACATAAACCACATCCAGATCGATCCCCTGGCCTCCCTTGCCCGCCGTCAACTGCACCTTGCGTTTTTCCACCACCTGACCAATGGCGTGCAGACGATCCCGCAAACGGGCCGCCTCTTCAAACTGATTGGTGGCCGCCGCTTGCCACATGCTTTCTTCCAGACGGGAGAGTAACTGTCGATCCCTTCCCTCCAGAAACAGAACCAACTCCCGAATCCACTCCCCATAGCGTTCCTGGCTGGTCAAATGGCAGCAGGGAGCGGCACACCGGCCTATCTGGTGTTGCAGACAAGGCCGTTGACGGCGGCTGAAATCACTGTCCTCACATTGACGTAAGGGAAAAACCCGCTGCAACCATTTTAATGTTTCCCGTAAAGCGGTGGTGGAAGGATAGGGGCCAAAATAACGCCCCTTCTCCCGCCGATCCCCCCGATAGATGGAAAGACGGGGAAAATCATGATCCTCTGAAAGATGCAGATAAGGGTAGGACTTGTCATCCCGCAACAAGACATTGAAACGGGGACGGTAGCGTTTAATCAGATTGGCTTCCAGAATCAGGGCTTCATTTTCCGTGTTGGTGACGGTAATTTCCAACGCCCTGGCACGACTGACCATCAACTGAATACGCAAAGAGAGACGTTGCGGTACAAAATAGGAGGAGACCCGGCGGCGCAAATCCTTGGCCTTGCCCACATAGAGGACTACCCCTGCCCCATCCAAAAAACGGTAGACACCAGGACGGGCAGGCAGATTGACCGCCTGCTCCCGCAAGGGATGTTGGACAAGTTCTAGGGATTCTTCCTGAGGGTCCATACCATGACAGCTCCCACCACCACCATAGGCATGCTCAACCATTGGCCCATGCTCCAACCCAACTGCAACAATCCCAAATGGGCATCCGGTTCCCGCACGAATTCCACCGCAAAACGACTCAAACCATAGCCCAGCAGGAAGACCCCGCTTAGAAAACCATCCCGGTGGGGTTTGCGTCCCAGCCATTGTAACAGGATGAATAACACAATCCCTTCCAGAAAGGCCTCATAGAGTTGGCTGGGATGACGTGGCAACGGACCACCATTGGGAAAAATCATGGCCCAGGGAAGATCGGTGGTACGTCCCCACAATTCACTATTGATAAAATTGCCGATCCGTCCCAAAAAGAGACCAAGAGGAACCACCGGGGTGACCAGATCGATGACCGCAAGAAAAGAGATGGCATGGCGACGACTGAACCAAACCACCGCCAACATGACTCCCAACAAACCACCATGAAAAGACATCCCCCCTTCCCATACCTTTAAAATGGCAAGAGGATTGGCCAGATAGAGGGCAGGTTGATAAAACAGGGTATAACCCAAACGTCCCCCCAACACCACCCCCAACAAAAGGGCGGTCATCAAATCGGCCAGATCGTTTTCGGTAAGTTGGGGCTGATGGCGGGCCGCTCTTCTGGACAACAATGGCCAACCCAACAGAAAGGCCAGGGTGTACATGAGACCATACCAGCGAATGGCCAAAGGCCCAATTTGAACCAGGATCGGATCGATCTGGGGGTAGGCGATCATGACATGCTCACTCCACCGGTTTGCGGGCTTCGGGATAACAACCCAATATTTTAATGCTGGTGGTGAAAAAACCCAGTTCCTCCAAGGCCAGCCTGCCACGGGTATCATCGGAACGACCTTGGAAATCCAAATAAAAATGATAGGCCCAGGGCTTGCCGGGGGCAGGACGGGACTCCAGCCTGGTCAAGTTGATACCGTTGGTGGCAAATCCCCCCAGACACTTGTACAAGGCGGCTGGAATAT
>JADFXB010000052.1 GCA_015233935.1 Magnetococcales bacterium
AAATGGCTTCTGCCTGCTTGTCCGGGATACCAGACTCTTGGAGACGCCGCACAAACTTGAGAGTATCAAATGTAATGGTCGTCACGATATCTTCTCCTTTGGCAAAGAATCTAACATAAAGACCCACACTTTGCTATTCTTCTCTACAGGTGAGTTTTGCCTTCCCCCTCTTGCATAACCTCCCAAACATAGGCGTGATGAGTGGTTCTTATATCGTGAAAAACTAATCGATTTTCTTGTGGGATTGGGTAATTTCACGAGTAACAGCAATACCATATGCATCACAACCTGCCGATAAAACAAGATAATAGCTTCCATTATAATCAATCCCAGGTCTTTCAGGAACAAATCATCCATTGACTTGATCAATAATCTACATGAGTTTCTTTTCACGAATGCCATGGCAATTTTTGATCTCGCAGTTGCTAAAAATATTATTTTATTATTTTGATAATATTCCAATGATATAGACAATTAATAACTTACTGAGTTTTACCTATTGAAACAATTTCATTTCTCCCTTATTGACCTTGATGGTTTTTTATTGACAGAATAAGAAGGATGCAAAGTGATATGAATCTCTACCTTTAAAAATACCAAAGAATATTAATCCGTTTCAGCGTTGGAAGGAAGGATGTTGAAAAACCATGGAAGCTAGGGCAAAATGCATAAATTATGGCTTTTAAGAATCAAAGAGGCTTGCCGTGTCTCGACCAGTACGTTTATTCATCTCTTATGCTAGCAAGGATCGTCACTGGTTAGATAAACTATTGATTGCCTTGCACCCTTTGCAACGCGCAGGGTTGGTTGAACCCTGGCATGACCGGAATATTGGTGCGGGGGAGATATGGCATGAAGAAATCCTGGATCATATGAACAAGGCCGATGTGGTTTTGCTTTTACTCAGTCAGGATTTTATTGCGTCCAACTACATTCACGACACAGAGTTACCTGTTTTTTTCCGGAGAAGAGAGGATGGGTTGAAAATCTTTCCCGTTTTGCTGGATCACTGTCATTACAGACCTCTGGATTATTTGTGCAAACTGCAATTTCTTAATGAAAATGACTCTCCCCTAGTAGCCTATACACCCCGCACCCGTGCCTTCACTATGATTGCGCGGCGGTTGGACGCTGAAGTACAAAGGATTATCCCAACTTTGCAACCGGAAGCTCCGAAACCACCGCCTGTCATTGAAGAATTTTCTTTGAATAAGCTGCTTATCGCCCTGCCCGACACCGGCACACAGCTTTTTGGCCGGGAGAAGGAGTTGAGGCTGTTGGATGCATGGGATTTTGGAGTGATGGTATGGGTGGCTGGCGGTGGGACGGGGAAATCGGCGTTGACCCGCTATTGGCTGGTGAATCGTACTTGGCCGGAAGGAACGCGCTTTATAGGTCACTCCTTCTACAGCCAGGGGACCAGGGAGCAGGCCTCCTCCTCAGCTCCATTTATTAAGCAGATATTGCAGAGTTTTGGAGTCAAAGATAATTCTCCCGGCGACTATGAGCGGGGACAACTTCTTGCGCAAAAGATGAGGGAAAAAAATACGGTGCTGGTTTTGGATGGGGTTGAGCCGTTACAGCATAGTCCCCAGGGCAAACTGGGTGGTTTGTTCAAAGATCAAGGGCTGGCAGGGTTGCTTACTGAATTGGCCAGGGAGCCGGGAGAGTGCCGTTGCCTGGTATCCAGCCGGGTTCATTTGGCGGATACCAGTTTGCGGATGAAGAATGGCCGCTTCATTCAACAACATGACCTGAACCACCTCTCCCCGACAGCCAGTGTGGAACTGCTATGCTCCCGTGGAGCCAATGGCAGGCATCAGGATTTGGAAAACACTGCCACACACTATGGCTACCATGCCCTGGCTTTGGTATTGATTGCCGAATATTTGCATACTTTCCATGCAGGAAGGGTGGAAAAGGCTTTGGAAATCCCGCTCATAGCACAGGAGACCAAGGCAGGACGCCATGCCATGTCGGTCATGAAGGCCTATGACTTAGCCTTGCAAAAGGCAGGAGAGGATTTGGACCGGGAGATGGTGCGCCTGCTGGGACTGTTCGACAGACCGGCAGAAACGGCTGCCATGGAAGCCTTAAAAAACGCTACCCCTATCTCCGGCCTTACTACTTTGTATTGCCAAGCAACCCTTATGGAGGTAGAAGAGTCCCTGGCTCGCCTGCGGCAATGGGGTCTTCTTAACCCCGGCCCCGACCTGGACGCACACCCCCTGGTGCGGGAGTGGTTTGCAGAAGCCTTGCAAACCGACTCTCCAAAAGCCTTCCGAAAAGCCCACGCTTTACTCTTTCGCCACTATCAGCAGATTCCCGCAAAAGAATATCCCGGCACCCTGGATGAAATGGAACCCCTCTACCGTGCTGTCCGCCATGGATGTTTAGCAGGGGAGTATGAGGAGGCGCGCGCCAAGGTTTTTTGGGGTCGCATATTGCGGGGTAATCAATTTTACAGCATGAAAATTCTTGGTGCCTATTCCTCCGATCTATCCGTCATCAGCAGCTTTTTCCCCAATGGATTTGAGCAAATGCCGGTGAACCGCCTCTCAGAAACAGGACGAAATTGGCTGGTTGCTGTAGCCTCCTTCCTACTCATGTCCCTGGGCCGTTTGACCGAGGCTGTTGGGCTACAAAGGGTCGATATTCAATTAACGGAGAAGGCGAATGATTGGAAGGAAGCCGCAACCAGTACTCAAAACCTGATCGACCTGCTCCTCCCTCTGGGACGGCTGGAGGAGGCTTGGGAGGCAGCTTGTCATGCGATTGGCTTTGTGGATCGGATTGCCGAGAGTTGGGATTACGAAAGTAACCAAAGGCTTATCCAAGGTATGTTTTGCCTTGCCTACCAGGGACGGGTGGCCCATATGCAGGGCCGAATAGTGGATGCAATTACCGCCTTTGGGCAGGCCGAATTTTTACAAAAAAAAAGACAACCCTCTTTGCCTCGGCTATTTTCGGTGCCAGGAACCACCTATGCCCTTTTTCTCTTAGAATGTGCTGTCACACCGAGTATGAGGGTAGAAGTATTGGACAGGGGAAGGTATATCAAGCGTCTGTACGAAGATCGTCCCATGGAGACTGCTTTTGGCCACCTGATCACAGGTCTTGCTTTGGCAAGCCTAGTCCGCACCTCAGAGGCGGTTGCCCATTTGCATAATGCCCTAGTGGAAATACGACGGGCTGGAATAAACCTATTTCTTCCTATGGTTCTCCTATCATATACTCAAGTTTTACACCGTTACGGTGATTTATTGCAAGCCAAGAAGCATCTTGCCGAAGCTCTGGAGATTGCCGAGCGGGGAAAGATGCGTTTGTATCTGGCAGATGGTTATCTTTTGGCAGGGGAAATTGCTTTGGACGAAGGCCAGGAAGCCAAAGAGGAGTACCTAAAGGCTGAACAACTCATTAACGACATGGGCTACGAACGGCGACGGGGAGAATTGTTGCTGTTGAAGGCCCGCATTGAAAACTGCCCAGAACTATTAAAACAAGCCTTCGACCAGTTCCGTGGGCTGGAGCAACTGGGATTGCTGGAATGGTACAAAAACAAGTTGGTCTAATCTGCATTATTAAAAACAGTACACTTCCCTACCATGCCCAATCTTGACGACAAGGACCACCAACAGGCCATCCTCAATGGTATACAGAATCCGGTAGTCTCCCACACGCACACACTAATTTTAAGCAACATCTTTCCTGGAAAGACCAAATTCGTGCGAGATCTGATCCATGGTAACAACCCTTTCAGGGTGCTTCCGGTAGACCTCTAAGGCTTTTGCCGCATCTTCCCTGTCCTGACATTCTTCCAACTCCTCCAGGTAATGACGCAGGGATATAATCACACACTCTGTCAGCGTTTTTCCGGTTTCTTCGACCAAGAGTTGAAACTCACCGGCCAAATCATCGGGTAGAGTGATGGTATGCATGATATCAATCTCCTTAGATTATTCTGAAGATGACCACCCATTAATAAGGAGAAAAAACATTTTCTCCAATTTTGTCAAAACATTAACTCTCTATAAATCAGCTACTTCCCCCCCAAAATTCCAATTATTCAGCAAACAAGTTTTTTGCATCCCAACCCCCAACGGTTGACAATAATAGAAATCAAGAGGCAGTATAAATGCCTTCATTGAGTGATCTCCTAATGGTCGCGTATCTGCGTGACCCCTTTCGTTGACATAAACCAGATAAAGGTATGGGAAACATGGGGCAGATTGAATTCATTGATCTCAAAGCACAATATGCAGCCATTGAGGGAGACGTGCAAAAGCGCATGCAGGCCATCTTCCAATCCGGTCGCTTTATTCTGGGACCGGAAGTGGAGGAGATGGAAAAACTCCTGGCCCAATACGTGGGGAGCAAACACGGCATCGCCGTCGCTTCAGGAACCGACGCCCTGCTCATCGCCCTCATGGCCCTGGGCATCGGACCAGGGGATGAGGTCATCACCACCCCCTTTACCTTTATCGCTACCGTGGAAACCATCGTACTGGTGGGAGCTACCCCGGTCCTGGTGGATATCGATCCTGTTACCTATAACCTGGATGCCAACCTGCTGGCTGCCGCCATCACTCCCCGTACCCGGGCCATTATTCCAGTCTCCCTCTATGGCCAACCCGCCCAGATGGACGAAATCAATGGCATCGCCCAACAACACAAACTGGCGGTCATCGAAGACGCTGCCCAAAGCTTTGGTGCCACTTACAAGGGAAAACAAAGCTGCAACCTTTCCACCATCGGCATCACCAGCTTTTTCCCCAGTAAACCCCTGGGATGCTACGGGGATGGGGGAGCCGCCTTTACCAATGACGACACCCTCGCAACCGCCATGCGGGAAATTCGCGTGCACGGTCAATCCCAACGCTATGTCCACAGCCGTATCGGCGTGGGTGGGCGCATGGATACCCTGCAATGCGCCATCATTCTGGCCAAATTTCCCCGCTTTGCCTGGGAGGTAAACCAACGCCACCAACTGGGGGCACGTTATATCCAGCTTCTTTCCCAAATTCCCGGCGTCACCCCACCCACCATTCTGGCAGATTGCACCAGCGTCTTTGCCCAGTTTACCATCCGGGTGGCCAACCGCGCCTCTTTTGTCGCCTCCCTGACCGAACAAGGCGTTCCCACCGCCGTTCACTATCCCATTCCCATTCATCAGCAACCCGCCTATACCTCCCTGGTCAAAGCAACCACCCTCCCCCATGCGGAGCTTGCCGCTGCACAAGTGGTGAGCCTTCCCATGTATGCAGACATGTCTTGGGAGATTCAGGACCAGATTGTTGCGGCGGTGAAGAAGGCGATAGCCTGATTCGGGAAGGTATTCGACTTACTTTTTGAGCACCCCGGCGAATATTTTTTCCATGCCTGCAATGCTTTCGGCGAGGCTGGCAGGGGTTTCCACCACCTGTTTCAAATAGTCGCGAATGGGATTGATGAGTTTGATGGCCCGGTCGATCTCCGGGTTGCTACCTTGTGAGTAGGCCCCAATGTTGATCATATCCTCGGCGCGGGCGTACACCGCCAGGGCGTTGCGCAACTCCCCAGCCAACTGTTTGTGACGGGGGGTGGCCAGGTCGGACATCAAACGGGAGATGGAACCCAAAATATCGATGGCAGGATAATGGTTGCGGGCTGCCAGGTCGCGGGAGAGCAGGATATGACCATCCAGGATACCACGCACCGTATCCACAATGGGGTCTTGAATGTCGTCCCCTTCCATGAGGACTGTGTATAGACCGGTAATACTTCCCTCCCCTTCGTCCCGCCCAGCCCGTTCCAACAAACGAGGCAGCAACATGAAGGTGGAAGGGGGATAACCCTTGCTGGTGGGTGGCTCGCCACGGGCCAGGCCAATCTCCCGTTGCGCCATGGCAAAACGGGTGATGGAGTCCATGAGCAACAACACATTTTTACCCAAGGAACGAAAATATTCGGCAATGGCGGTGGCCACAAAGGCCGCCCGCAATCTCATAAGCGGGGGTTGATCAGAGGTAGCCACCACCACCACTGAACGGCTCATACCCTCCGGTCCCAACTCTTTTTCGATAAACTCCACCACCTCACGACCACGCTCCCCCACCAGACCGATGACACTTACCTCGGCCTCGGTATACCTGGCCATCATGCCCATGATGGTGCTTTTACCCACACCGGAACCGGCAAAGACACCAATACGCTGCCCTCTGCCCACGGTGAGCAGGCCGTTGATGGCACGAATTCCCAGATCCAACGGGGTATCAATGCGCCGCCGCAACATGGGATTGATGGGTTGGGCATGCAGAGAAACTTTGGTGGTCAACTGGGGAATGGGACGACCATCCATGGGATGACCCAACGGACCGATCACCCGTCCCAACAATCCCTCTCCCACCGGGACCATGTCGGAAACCCCATGGGAAACAATCCGACTGCCCGGATGAATACCCTTCAATGGTCCCAAAGGCATGAGCAGTACCGCATCGCTGCGAAAGCCCACCACCTCTGCCTGTACCACATCCCCATTGTCGGAGATCACATCACACAATTCACCGATGGCCACCGAAGGACCGATCCCTTCAATGAGCAGACCCACTACCTGACTGACCCGTCCCAACTTGCGCAGGCCAAAGTGCATACGCCCCATGGCATGATAGGAGTGCCAGGGAATCTGCATGCTGCCGCTCATCCCTCCACCTCCCCATTTTCAGAAGATTCTTCCCCCACTCCCTGGGTTTCAATCATCTCCAGACGACCACGCAAATAGTCACGAATCATGGTTTCCATGGTTTGCAATTGCAGATCCAGACGATTTTCCACCCCACCAAAATCGGTCTCCAGTCGGACCGATCCATCGGATATTTCAGGATCTGCCTCGATGGTCAAATGGGGGAATTCGGGCATTTCAGAGAGAATTTTGGCATCCCGTGGCGACAGGTGCAAAACCAGGTGGGTGCGTCCCGACACCTGCTGCAAAACATGTCGCACCCGATGGACAATGCCTTCAGGATTGACGGTCAATTCATGGCCCAGAAGCTCCCGCACCAACAAAATGGCGGTCTCCACCAGCAACTCTTCACTGTAGGAGAAGACTTCGGTCATCACTTGATTGGGAATGTCTTGCAATTGCATCAAAAATTGCTGGGCTTCTTCCAGCATGATGCGCATGCGTTGTTCGCCCATTTCCAGACCGGCCTTTTCACCAGCGGCAAAGGCTTTTTGGTAGGTTTCCCGTTCCAGCTTTTCCAGACGCCGTTTGTGGATCTCTTCGGCAGGAACTTCGGGAGCTTTTTTGGGTTGACTGGCAGTGGGCATGCGTCCATCACGACGCAGACGGATAAACTGGTTTACCAGCTCCGGTCGCTCCCGGTCAACAATTTCGATAAATCGAAGAGGCTGAATTTCATCCTCTTCAACTTCCAACTCCTCTGCCCGGATGATCAACGGCACCCCACTCATGACCACCCCTCCTGTTCATCCATTGCCAATAGTCCCGTTTTCAGCAGATTACATAACCACCTGATCGCCACCCTTACCCATGATGACGATGGTGCCTTCACCCTCCAACTGGCGTGCAATCTTGAGGATACCCTGCTGGGCGGCTTCCACGTCGGTCACCTTCACCGGTCCCATCATTTCCAGGTCTTCCTTGAGCATTTCCGCAGCACGTTCCGACATGTTCTTGAAGAATTTTTCTTTCAAGCGTTCGTCGGTTCCCTTGAGGGCCGTCAGCAGCTCATCGTTGGAAATTTCACGCAGCAGAATCTGGAAGCTGCGATCGTCCATCATCAAGAGATCTTCAAACAGGAACATTTCCTTACGAACTTCTTCTGCCAGCGGATTATCTTCTTCATCCAGATAGGCTAACAGTTTGTCCGAAAGTTCACGGGGCAGGGTGTTGAGCAACTCTGCCACCTTTTTCACGCCACCGCCACCCTGGGAGGTATAAAGACCACGGGTGGCCCCCAGGGCATCCAATTCCATGAGCAGGGATTCTTCGATATCCTCGATGGCCCCTGGCGGCAGGTTGCCCAGTTTAGCCATACGGAAGACCACATCCTGTTGCACGTCTGGTGGCAAAAATTCCAGGACCATGGAAGCCTGTTCCGTGTGCACTCTGGACAAAACCAGGGAGATGGTCTGGGGATGCTCGTTGGCCATAAAGGTGGCCACCAGGGTGGGTTCCATGTCGTTGAGCAGCTCCCAGGGGGTATTTTTGGGGCCTTGCTGCAACTCCTTGAGGAGCACCCGCCCCTTTTCCTTACCCAGAACGTTGTAGACCAACTCCTTGACCTGATTGATACCGCCCCGCACCTGCACCTGGAAGTTTTCAAAACGGTCCAAAAATTCGTGGCGGACTTCGGCCACCACCTCCTGGGGCATGTTGCCCATGCGGGCAATGACACGGGAGAGTTCGCGAATTTCCTCTTCAGCCATACCCTCCAGCAGTTTGCGGGCATCCTCGTCTGGTAGCGAAAGAACAAAAATGGCTGCCTTTTCCTTGCCGGAAAGTTTCAGTCCCGATGTTTTGCGTTCTTGATCCCCGCCCTTCATGGTCCCATTACCTCAACTGTTGGCTGTAAGAGAGGGGGCCAACAGGCCCCCAAGGTCACAATTAATCCTGTCCCATCCAGAAGCGCAGGATATCCCGTGCTTCGTCTGCGTGATCGGAGATCATCTGCTGGGACATTTGCAGGGTCTTGTCCGGAATCACCATCTTGGTTGGCCGTTCGGAAGGCAAGCTGCCAATACCCTCGGCCAGCAACTGTTGCTCCAGATCGGCCACGGTACTGGGCAGACCGCTCTTTTCTGCCACCCGTTCCGGGATGAGCAGTTTTCTCACCAAAGGACGCATCACGTAGAAGATGATGAGGAGGATCAACAATCCCATACCCGCCATCTTGGCCGCATTAAGATAGAACTCCCGTTGCTGCCAAATGCGTGCTTCCGTATCATCCGGGGCCACAATGGGTTCAAAGGGTGCGTTGGTCACTTCAATGGTGTCACCCCGGTCAGAACGGAAGCCCACCGCATGTTTGATAATTTTTTGCAGGCGGACCATCTCTTCTTCGTCGCGGGCGTGGTATTCAGCAGCACCTTCCTTACCAGGCTTGTAGATACCATCCACCAACACCGCCACTGACAAACGTTTGATGGTTCCCACTGGCAAGAGAATTTTGTTGACGGTCTTGGAAATTTCATAATTGATGGTCTCCCGCTCCACATCACGGGTCTGATTGGAGCTGGAACCACCGGCGGCGGCATTGGCATTGGGATCATTGGGAGTTACACCAGGTACACCACCCGCGCCAAAAACCCCCCGACTGCTTTCATTGGTGGTTTGTTCGCTACGGGCTACCTGGCCGTCCGGGTCAAACTTTTCTTCCTGCCGCTCTACCCTGGAGAGGTCCAGTTCAGCAGTCACCCGAATAATGCTGCGATTGCTCCCCAACACCCGGTCCAGCATGGTTTGCACCCGCTCTTCCAGGGACTTTTCCACCTGTTTTTGCAGGGTGAGACTCTCTTCCACCGGCATACGACCATCCTGTGGAGCGGTCTTGCCACCGGCCACCATGTTGCCTTTATTGTCCACCACCGTCACCCGACTCTCATCCAATCCTTCCACCGAGGAGGAGACCAGGTGAACGATGCCATCGATCTGGGCCTGACTCAACGACTTGCTCAACGCCAAAACCACTGAGGCAGAGGCGTGCTGTTCTGCATCCACAAACATGGATTTTTTGGGAAGCACCAAATGAACCCTGGCTGTTTCCACCGCTGCGATGGTTTCGATGGTGTGAGCCAGTTCCGCCTGTAGGGCGCGTTGATAGTTCATGCGCTGCATGAAATCGGTCATGCCCATGAGGTTGGTCTTGTCGAATAACTCAAAACCCGCCCCCTCCACCTTTTTGGGAATGCCACGGGTGGCCAGTTCCAGGCGCAGATCATAGACCCGATCCCCCGGAACCTGAATGGTGGTTCCCTTACCGGTCAACTGGTAGGGCACGTTCATCTTGTTCAGCATTTCCACCACCTTGCCAGCCTCTTCTTCGGGCATTCCTGAAAAGAGGGTCTTATAGGCCGGGCGCGTGGCAAACCATATGAGGGAGGAAAGGGCAAGAAGTGTGGCTACCGCTGCGACAATCAATCCATTACGTCCACCAAGGGGCAGGCCACTGAGCAGACGCATTAGGGATGCGGAATCACTACCGCTATCCGCCATATCCTGTGCCAGTTCAGCCATGGGTATCTGCTCCTTCCGGTAACAGGGTCAGTTAAGGGTTGTGATTAACCGGATCAAACCGGCATGTTCATAATTTCTTTGTAGGCTTCGAGAGCCTTGTTACGCACTTGCACCATGAGACGAAAATGGACATCGGCGCGTGCTGAGGCAATTTGGGCGTCGTGAATATCCACCCCTGCATTACCCAGTGCCGCCTTTTCCGTCATATCTCTGGCCTCCTGCATCACCTGGTTGGTCTCGTTGATTTGCGAGAGCAACATATCCTCGAAGCCTTGTTGCGCCGAAACCTTTTTCTCACTGGGAGAGCCAAAGTTGGCGATGGAGGAGAAGGAGACCGGTTTGATATCCATGGTTTAAAGCCTCTCTTTATTCCAATCAGCGTCCCAGTTCCAACGCTTTCAGGGCCATGGCCTTGTTGGCGTTGAGGACAGTGGCATTGGCTTCGTAGGTGCGGGAGGCGGACATCATGTTGACCATCTCCATCACCGGGTCGATATTGGGCATTTGCACATAGCCTTCTGGGTTGGCATCGGGATGGCTGGGATCGTATTGCATGCGGGGAGGATTGGTATCCTTGACCACCCGATCCACCACCACACCGGTTGCACCGGCGGCCATTTGTTCGTCCATCAGCTCTTCAAAGGGACGGGCGACAAAGAGAGCATCCCGCCGCCGATAGGGACCGCCTTCCGGGGTGCGGGTGGTATTGGCGTTGGCCACATTTTCCGCAATCAGGTTCATGCGTAAGCGTTGGGCCGCCAAACCGGAGGCGGTGACCTTGAAGGATGTCAAAAAGTCCATCTTACCGCTCCTTGTTTATGTGTTACTGACCACCTTCGATGGCCATGCGAAGTTTTTCCACCTGACCGCTGAAGGCTTGCACCCCGTAGTTGTAGAGGATTTGGTTGGCCGACAGCCGGGTCATTTCCTGTTCCAGATCGACGCTGTTTTTGTCGCCTTTTGGAATGGGAATTTCCACCTCATGCAACTCTCCCGCCACATCGCCACCGTAGGGGGTAGGCAAATGTTGCCCGTTGGTGCGGGCCATGGGAAGTTCCCCTGGCATGGGCATGGCTTCTTTCAGCACATCCTCGAATTCCAGTCGCTTGGCCTTGTAGCCGGGGGTGTCGGCGTTGGCAATATTGGCACCGATCAAGGCTTGCCGCTTTTGCCGCAGGTCAAGAATGTTTTGCATATAGGCCCCACCTGTTCCCAGCAAGCCAAAATCAGCCATGGTATCCTCGCCAATTCTTTGACGTTTTGCCACTGACAGGCAGGCCAAATGCGTGTATTGCGGGCGGTCCTGCCGGGGGCATGGGTGGTGAACATGCCTTGCCCTAAAGAGGAAGCAATTTTCATACCGAATAACAAGTTTCTTCAAGAACTGGACAGTGGCGGTATCAGAAGGACGCCCCAGGACGACGGGCAGCAAGGGAGGTCACTTTTTCAGCGATTTTAGGCAGAGGAACCACCGATTCAGCGGCTCCCAAACGAATGGCTTCTTTGGGCATGCCAAAGACCACACAAGTGGATTCATGTTCAGCAATGGTATTGGCCCCTGCCTGCCGCATTTCCAACAGACCATGGGCACCATCATCCCCCATGCCGGTCATGATTACCCCAATGGCATTGCTCCCTGCTGAACGGGAGGCGGAACGAAACAACACATCCACCGATGGACGATGGCGGGAGACGGCAGGACCATCATTCAATTCGGCCACATAACGATCCCCTCGCCGGGCCAACAATAAATGACGATCCCCCGGAGCCAGCAACGCCTGACCGGCTCTTACCGGGTCGCCATGCTGGGCCTCACGCACATGAATGCGACACAAACCGTTGAGACGGTCCGCATAGGTGCGGGTGAACATTTCCGGCATATGGATCACCACCAGGAGGCCGGGACAATCGGGTGGCATCATGCCCAGAACCACTTGCAGAGAGTCGGTCCCACCGGTGGATGCCCCCATGCAGATGACCCGTTCGGTCCTGGCCACCGTGGCCCAACGGGGACGTGGGGGCAGGATCACATCGGCAGACAATTTGGGTTGCACATCGGGACCGGTCCATTCGCTCTCCTCACTGACCCGCAAGCGGGCCGCCGCCTTCACCTTGGCCAGCAGCAGAGCGGCGGAAGCCATCAGATAGTCACGGGTGCGCTCCTCCGGCACCGGCAGAAAATCCATGGCCCCTGCATCCATGACCGCCTTCAACTCCGGCCCCCCCTCCTTGACCTGGGTGGAGAAGACCACCACCGGTATGGGACACTGGGCCATCACCTTTCTTAAAAAGGAGAGACCGCTCATACGCGGGGTTTCCAGGTCCAACACAATGGCGTTGGGAATTTCATCGGCGATGTGGCGAGCGGCAATAAAAGGGTCGGCGGCAGTGGCTTGCAGGGAGAGCTGACCATCGCTGGTGATGATCTCCGCCAGGGTGTTGCGCACACCGGCTGCCCCGGCAATAATGAGTATGCGCGGTGTCTTCATCCGTCATGCAATCGCCGGAAAGCGGTGGGAGCCATGGGTTGCAATGGCAAATCCAAGCCGGTGACCGTCTCCGAATGGCCCAAAAACAGATAGCCCCCCGGTTTGACATAGTGGCACAAGCGAAACAACACCTCCCGTTGGGTTGGCTTGTCAAAATAGATCAATAAATTGCGGCAGAAGAGAACTTCAACAGCGGTATTGGGTGGATAGGGCAGTTCCATCAAGTTATGGTGGTAAAAACGCACCTGACGACGCAGTTCAGGAATGATGCGCACTTCATCCTGCTGGACATCCCGCAAAAGATAACGCTGTCGCAAAGGCAGGGGCACCGGTTTGACATCTGCATGGGGGTAGATGGCCCGTACCGCCTCCTTCAAAACCCTGGTACACAGATCACTGGCGAGAATTTCAAACTGAAAACCAGGAGTGGCCTGGGCAAACTCCTGACAAACCATGGCCAGGGAGTAAGGTTCCGCCCCATTGGAGCAACCCGCACTCCAAATGCGCAAGGGAGCCAGCATGCCCGCCCCCCGCTCCTGCAATAGGGGAAGCACCTGGTTGGCCAAATAGTCGAAATGGTGGATTTCGCGGAAAAAATCGGTCTTATTGGTGGTGGCCAGATCAATCAGCAACGCCTCTTCCTGGTGCAATCCCCCTTCTTCAAACAGCCAGTGACAGTATTGATCCATGCTGACAAAACCATACTGGTCGAGACGTTTTTGCAAACGTCCCTCCAGGAAGGTTTTTTTGGATGGCTGTACCTTGATACCGGTGCGGCTGTGGAAAAAATCCACCAGCCGTTGCATCCCCGCTTCATTCTTGCGAGTGGATTCCAACGTATTCATGAGGCCAAACTAATAGCGGTGAAAACGTTCATCCTCATGGTCCTCACCGCTCAAGTCCAGATTAAACCCTTTGCCTTTTTTGGGGGCAGCGGCAATGGCGGGTGGTCCACCATTGGCCGGACGGCCTGCATATTGAATGCGGGGCTTGTTCGCTTCACTGCTGCCACGACCGTAGCCATGACGGGTTGGGTTGGGACGGGCGCGCTGGTAGCCGCCGCCGTCACCCCGTTGGCCATCCCCCAGATCGAAGAAGGAGATCATCTCCTGCAACTGGGTGGCCTGGGCGGAGAGTTCTTCTGAAGTGGAAGACATTTCTTCCGATCCGGCGGCATTTTGCTGAATCACCTGGTCCAATTGCTGGATGGCGGTGTTGATCTGGCTGGCACCGATATCCTGTTCCCGGCAGGCGGCACTGATTTCCCCCACCAGATCGGCAGTACGCATGATATCCGGGACCAATTTTTCCAACATTTCCCCGGCATGATCCGCCACCTGCACCGTTTCAGTGGACAGGGCGGCAATTTCCGTGGCGGCCCGCTGGCTGCGTTCCGACAATTTGCGCACCTCAGAGGCCACCACGGCAAAACCTTTGCCATGCTCCCCTGCCCGTGCCGCTTCCACGGCGGCATTCAAGGCCAAGAGATCGGTCTGACGGGCAATCTCCTGGATGATGGAAATTTTGGCCGCGATGGTCTGCATGGCGTGAACCGTCTTGCTGACCGCATCCCCACTTTCCTGGGCATGTTTGGCCGATTGTTTGGCAATGCGCTCGGTTTGTCCCGCATTATCGGCAGTCTGTTTGATGTTGGCGGCCATTTCCTCCATGGCAGAGGAGGCTTCCTCGGCGGCGGACGCTTGTTTGGCCGCCCCATGGCTCAACTGCTGGGCAGTGGCGGAAAGTTCCTGGCTGCCGGAAGAGACAGCGGCGGACGCCTGGTTGGCATCCTCCACCACGTAACGTAACCGTTCCAGCATGGTCTCCAAAGCGATGCCCAACACATCCTGGTCCGACTTGCGGCGGAAGGTAATACCCAGGCGTCCGTTGGCAATTTCATCCGCCACTTGGGCGGTGGCACGCAAGGTGACACTCATGCGATTGAGGGAGTCGATCAAATCCCGAACTTCATCGTTGGAGGTGGCCGTAATTTCGGTGGAAAGATCCCCTTCCGCCACCGCATTGGCCAGCTTGACCGCATTGCCCAGATTGCGACTGATGCTGATGGCAATCCACAAAACCGCCACCAAGGTAAAGAGGAAGGTGCCGGTAATCAAAATCATCTGGGTGTTTTTCAGGGTGAGGTAGGTGGCATTGGCCGACTGCTTCCGATCCTCCATCTGCTTGTCTACCATCTCAACAATACTGGCCAAGGTCTTCCCCAGACGACCAGCCGCCTCCCGCACCGCACCACGGGAGAGGGCAAAAGCTTTGGATTCGGTATTTTTACGCGTAAATTCAATGGTGCGCTCGGTAATTTTCTCCCAGTGGTTAAATTTTTCCTGGAACAAGTCCATGGTGCGACGATCTTCTTCGCTGGCTACCAGGGTGCGCAGTTCTTTAATGATGCGGGGAATCTGGGCCACGTTGTCCGCCATTTTTTTCAAGACGACCTCAGTTTGGGCATCCTCATCCACCATGGTGCTCTCCCGCAGAAAGCCACGGGCAATGGCCCAATAGGAAATAATGGCCCTGACCCGTTCCGCCACCCGCATCTCTTGCAGGGAGGGGTTGTTCTTGTTGATGGCTTCCAGGAAGGGTTGCAACACATTGACGGCGGCATCACGGGCGGCCTGCCCTTCGGTCATGATGATTTTTCCTGCCTGTTCGTTGGAACGGACCCTTCCCAATTCACGCACCTTGTCCTGGGCGGCGATAAATTCAGAAAAATGACCTTCCAGACTCACCACCAGTTTCAGCAACGATTCATCGGATAATTTGCGGAGTTTATCCAAGGATTGGCGAAACTCCTCCCGCCGGGTCAACATGGATTTTTCAAAGTGTTCAATATCGCTGGCAGTTGAGGAGAGCAGAAAGTTTTTCTCCTCCCTCTGGATCAAGTAGATGGTCTTCTCCAGGGACAGGGCGGTTTCCACCCGCTGGGCTTCGGTGTGGACCAACCGCTCCAGCATGGAGTCCATCTCCGACAATCCCTGGATAGCCATGATGGAGGCAACGCCCGTCAACACCATGACAACGGCAAAGATGGCAAGCAGCTTGAATTTAATGGAAATGCGCACGGGTATTCCCCTTCTTTTCTGAATATCAGGGTTACATGACCGGATCGCTGGTGGCGAAGATGCGGTCAATATCCAAAATCATGACAAATTCATCGTTACGGCGGCCAATGGCTTTGACAAACTCTGGATTCCAGCGGGTACCGATACGAGGAACCTGATCGGCCACCACCCTTTCCAGAGTACTGACATCGTAGACCTTGTCGGCCAGGATGGCGACCAGGATGGGTTGACCTTCAAACTGAATCTCCAAAACCACCACCCTGGTGTCGCTGGTAATGACCGTGGCCTGCATACCGCAGCGCAAACGCAGATCCGCCAGGGGGACCACCCGCCCACGAAAGTTGATCAAATGGTTGACAAAGGCGGGGGCGGTGGGAACCGGAGTGGCGGGACCGGGATCCAAAATTTCCAACACCATACTGGCTGGCAGGGCGAAGGTTTCCCGTCCCATGGCAATGGTGAGGATTTCGGCAATCTCCAAGGGTTCACTCATGGGGCTTCCCTCCTCTCCTGTATCCGCCGCCGCTCCTCCCGGTTTTGGCCAAATTCGATGAGGTGGAGGACATCCAGAATGAGCACCACCCGACCATCCCCCAGAATGGTGGCCCCCATGAAACATTCCACATTACGATGCAGGGGACTCAAGGATTTGATCACCGTCTGATGGTTGCCCAGCAGGTGGTCCACTACCAATCCCACATGCCGGTTGCCGGAGGTGACAATGACAATTTTTTCAAAGGCAGGCACCTCTCCCGGTACTTTGAAGAGATCCCGCAAACGCAGGAAGGGGACCAAATCTCCGCGAATATCCAGAAAATTGCTGCCCTCTTCATCCATGGCAGAGTCATCGGTCAATTCCACACACTCTTCCACCATGGAGAGGGGAATGATATAGCGATTGTCCCCCACGCAAACCAGCAGTCCTTCCACGATGGAGAGGGTCAAGGGAATGCGGATGGTGATGGTGGTTCCCTGATCCATGGTGGAAGCAATTTCAATATTGCCCCGCAGAGCCTCGATATCCCGGCGCACCACGTCCATACCCACCCCGCGCCCGGAAATTTCCGTCACCTCACGGGCGGTGGAGACGGAGGGGGCAAAGATCAACTCCAACCCCTCCCGTTCCGACAACTCCCGGCTACCGTCGATGATCCCTTTTTCCTTGGCTGATTGAATCACCCGTTTGACATCAATGCCACGGCCATTGTCCAGCACCTGAATCACAATCAGTCCATACTGATGGCAGGCGGAAAGGGTGATCTCCCCTTCCGGGGGTTTGCCTTTCGCCTCTCTTTCAGCAGGAGTCTCCAGGCCATGATCCAACGAATTGCGGATCAAGTGTTTCAAAGGACCGCTCAACTGTTCCGCCACCTTTTTATCCACCTCGGTCTCCTGACCAAGAATGGAGAGGCGTATTTGTTTGCCGCTGGTGGCGCAATAGTCGTGCACCAGACGTTTCATGGGATCAAAGGCGTTGCCAATGGGCACCATGCGGATGGTGATGGCCTGGTCCTGCAACTCCCGCACGATGCGAGAGCTGTCGTCCAGAATTTCCAACAATCCTTCCGCCAGATCCGTATCCCGCTCCTCCATGAACGTTTGAAAACTATCCAGGCGGGCAGCCACGGTGATCATTTCTCCCACCAGGTTGACCAATTTATCCAACTTGCCGGTATCCACCCGGATGGAGCCGAGTTTGACCAGGGAGGGGGCGTCGGTACGACCGGTGGTTGATCTTTTTATCAGCGGCAAGGGAGGTGGTGAAAAGGCAGGCAGGGTTTCCAACACCGGGGCATAACCATCCACGGCGGCATCCACCTGCTGCTGATGGGCAGGGGCTTCCGGCACATTATTGACGTGGATGATCTCCACCTGATGGTGGAGGGGCCAGGGGGCCAGGGTGGCCATCACCTGCTCCAGGTTGGCGATGGTCACCAGGTGCATGCTGCGCCACAAATAAAATTCATCGGCCCGTTGTTTATCCATGGGGGGCAAGCTGTGCTCATGGGAGATCACCAGCAAAGTACCCAGTTGACGCAACCCTTCCTCTTTACCGGCCAACTCTTCTGACGACGGAAAGTTCTCGATGCGGGCGCGCACTTGCAGGATATAGGTCTCCTCCCTGGCCATGGCGGCTGGTGGTTCTTCCTGGGGAGGCGGTGGAGTGGGGGGAGGCAGCGGAGCAGGGGCAACCCTATTGCCCTGCATGGCGGCCTGAATACGCTGGCGGCTGGCGGCCAACCGTTCCTGGTCCAGGGGACCGCTTCCCAGAGCCTCCTCCAAGAAATTTTTCAGGCAGTCCAGGGCTTCCAGCAGCAGGGCGATGATGGCGGGAGAGGTGGCGATGCGACCTTTGCGCACCTCATCCAGCATGTTTTCCACCCCGTGGGTATAGTGGGAGAGATCGTCCATCTCCACCATGCCTGCCCCACCTTTGATGGTGTGGAGATTGCGGAAGAGGCGATCCACAAGGGCACCGTCGGTGGGGGAGTCGGCCAAGGCCAGGAGATCCCGCTCCACATCCTGTAACAGTTCCCCCATTTCTTCCAGAAAGATGCCCTGCATGTTTTCCCCACCCATGGTCATGCCTCCACCAAACGGGCTGGTTGGAATCCGATGACGGAGACATCATCCCGCCTGCGTTCACCCCCCTGATAGGCCAGGAGGGCAGAGTATATCTGCACCCGCTGCTCTGGCATGGGTAAGTTTTGCACGGAAAGGAGCAATTCCTTGAAGCGGTTTTTACCAAAGGCACGGCGGCTGGTGCCACCAATCTGGTCGATGAGGCCATCGGTGGTCATGTAATATCTGGAGGAGGGTTGGATGGTTACCATCTGGCTATCATAGGTTTGGTTGGCCACCACCCCCCGATAGCCGATACCCTTTTTATTGCCCTTGATCTCGGTGACCTTGCCCTCTTCCACCACCAGCAGATCAAAGCGTGCCCCAGCGAAGGTCAGGTTTTGGCCGTCCCCATGGATAAAACAGAGTCCCAGTTCGATGCCGTCGTCGGAACCTCCGGTATCGGTATTTTGTCCCAGGGTGATTTGGATAATTTGGTGCATGCGCTGCATAAGAGCAGCCACATCACCATGGGGAATATCCCCTTTGGCCCGCCCCAAGGCTCCACCGGCAATCAGGGTCATGAAGGCTCCTGGCACACCGTGACCGGTGCAATCTCCCAGGATCAATAAGGTTCCCTCACCCCAGGTATCACACCAGTAGATATCCCCACTGACCACATCCCGTGGTTCCCACAGGACAAAATAATCGTTAAACCGAGTTTCAAACAATTTTAATTCTGGCAAAATGGCGTGTTGAATCCGGCTGGCATAACGAATGCTGCTGGAGATGACTTCCAGGGCTTCATCCCGTTCCCGTTGAATGCGTTTGCGTTCGGTGATATCGCTGAAGGAGATCACCGCCCCCACCAGTTCTTCTCCCTGGCGGGCAGCCGTGGCGCGGCACTCCACCTCCATCCAGGAGCCATCCCCCCGCCAGAAGACCTCATCTTCCGTATGAATGGCCACCCCGGAGGTAAGGGTGGTACGCCACAGGCAGGTTTCCGCCGTCACCGGATTGCCGTGTGAATTATTATAGTGGAAGAGTTGCTGGGCATTTTGGCCCAGCATATCGGACAAAGAGCGTCCCAACAGGAGGATGGCCTGGGGATTGGCAAAGGTGATGGTGCCAAACCGATCCAGCCCGATCACCCCTTCCCCCACCGATTCCATAAGGAGACGGATTTTTTCTTCGCTCTGGCGCAATTCGGCGTAGGCTTTTTGTTGCTCGGCAAAGGCCACTTCCAGGTTACGGGTGAGAATCCGGTTTTCATCCTCGGCCTGCTTGATCCGTACCTGGGTATTGACCCTGGCCAACATTTCGCCGCTGTCAAAGGGTTTGGGCAGGTAGTCGTTGCAGCCCAAAAGGGTGAGTCCCTTTGCTACCTCGGCCTTGTCGGCCTGTGCTGTTAAAAATATGACCGGAATATTGCGCCAGACGGCATCGGATTTGAGGATGCGGATACAGGCATCACCGCTGACATGAGGCATGTTACGGTCCAGAAGAATCAGGTCTGGCAAGTGATCGATGGGGTTTTTTTCCAGCAATTGCAAGGCTTCTCCGCCGTCAGAGGCTTCCAAGACTTGGTAGATACCGGTCCCTTCCAAAAGCTGGCGCACCCGCACGCGCACAGTGCGGGAATCATCCACGATCAAGATGCGTGGGGAAGACATTGTTGTCCTATCCTAATTTATTAATCCCTATCTATGACTACCCCGGCCTCATTTGGCCAAAGCTGCAGAGTATCTATTATTGCCCATTTCGTCAATCAATTCTCCTCCTTGGTGCCATTTTTCCTCTTCTCTCGTTAATCAGCAAAGGCAATTCTACAGGATTGTACGTAAAATTGGCTTGTTACTATATTGGTAATATGGTAGCTTTCTCGGATGCTCGAGTCATGGATATGGATGGACATTCGACTTTGTTTATTCTTGCCCGCTGCCTGCCGCTGGAGAAAAATCATGAATTTGGCCCACAAACATTATCAGATTCGCGAATTACTCCACGAGCAGGGAGTTATTTTCTGTTATAGCGGCTACATGAACGAAAATATTTTGACCGGCATCGGCCAAGCCATCAAACAAAAATTGGTCCTGGAAGAGGCAGACACCAATACGGTCAATGGGGTATTTTCCATTTTTGTGGAACAAATGCAAAACGTGATACGCTATTCGGCAGAGCGGGAGCCGGACACCACCCCCGCCGAAAGCGTGCTGAGTTATGGAACCCTCACCGTTGGTCGTGAAGGAGACGCTTTTTTTGTCACTTGCGGCAACAAGGTGGAAAACAGCCATGCGGATCGCCTGCGGGAACAATTGACCATGATTTCCCAACTGGATCGCACCGGATTAAAAAATCTCTACAAGCAAATCTTGCGAGGTGAAGTTCCAGAGGGGAGCAAAGGAGCGGGCGTCGGTTTTGTAGACATTGCCAAACGGGCCTCCCGTCCCATAGAATTCGACTTCATGCTCATAGATGAGAACTATTCGTTCTTTTCTTTGAAAGCCATCATCTAAACCCTCTTTAGTTTGGACAACCATGGACAACATTAAAATTGCCCGCTCCGAACGTACCCCGGAAATCGACTTCGATTTTGCCGCCAACCGCTTTGCCTTGCGTGGCGAGTCCTACCCGGAAGATGTGCCCGCCTTTTTTGGTCCGCCCATTTCCAGTCTGGAAACTCATTTAAAGGGACTGACCGATGGCCAGGTGGAGTTTAACTTTGAAATGATCTATTTCAACAGTACCAGTGCCAAGGTGGTGATGAAACTCTTCGACCTGTTGGAATCGGTGGCAGGCAACGGTGTGGCGGTGGTGATCAACTGGCACTTCCAAGCCGACGACGACAACATGCAGGAACTGGGCGAAGAGTTTGGCGAAGATTTATCTGCCGCCACCTTCAACATGTGTCCCAAGGGCTGAAGATGAGCTTTGATCTTTTTGAAGAAGAAAATGCGGTCATCGCCATGGCCAAGGGCCTCCTGCAACAAGAGGAGGCCTCACCAGAAGCCATGCGCCAGGGTGTACAGGATCTTTTGAAAGGATTTGAAAATCTTTTCAAAACCACCCAAAAGCTCATGCGCATGAGCGACCGCAGCGAACAAAAGCTCAAACAGGCCAATATCAAAATTCAGCAACAACAGGAAGCCCTTGAGATCGCCCACGAAAAACTGGAGCGTCATGCGGAAATCCTGGAAGAGACTGTGCGTCTGCGTACCGCCGACCTGGTACGAACCCAGAAAAAATTGCAAAAATTGGTGGAATTGGGCATCTCCCTTTCCGCCGAACGGGATTTAAACAAACTGCTGGAAAATATTCTCTTAGGCGGAATGGATCTTACCTTTGCCGATGGGGGCAGTCTTTATCTGCGCACCAAAGAGGAAACCTTACGATTCAGTCTGGTGCGCAACAACTCCCTGAAAATGGCCATGGGTGGTTCCAGCAACACCCCCGTCACCCTGCCGGAAGTCCCCTTGATCCTTGACGGAGAGGAAAATCATCAAAACATTGCCGCCCATGCCGCCCTTTCCGGCAAAACGGTGGTGATTGAAGATGCCTATCACGAAGAAGGGTTTGATTTTTCTGGTGTAAAACTCTTTGACCAACAGACCGGCTATTGCTCCCGCTCCTTTCTCACCGTTCCCTTGAAACCCCGCATGGGCAGAGTGATCGGTGTTTTGCAACTGCTGAACGCCTGCGACCCGGAAACCGGTGAAGTGGTGGCCTTTGATCCTGAAGTGGTCAATTTTGTGGAGGCCCTGGCGGCCCAGGCGGCCATGACCCTGGATAACCAAATTTTGTTGCAAGCCCAAAAAGATTTGTTTGATGCCTTTATTCGCTTGATCGCTGCCGCCATCGACGCCAAATCCCCCTATACCGGTGGCCATTGCGAACGGGTTCCCGAATTGGCCCGCCTGCTGGCGGAGGCCGCCTGCAAGTCGGACAAGGCCACCTTCGCCGATTTTCAAATGAACGAAGACGAATTACGGGAGATGCACATCGCCTCCTGGCTGCACGACTGCGGTAAGGTGACCACCCCAGAATATGTGGTGGACAAGGCCACCAAACTGGAGTGCATCCACAATCGCATCCATGAAGTACGCACCCGTTTTGAAGTTCTCCATCGGGACGCTGTGATTACCTATCTGAAGGGGGTATTGGCCAATCTGGGAACCCCGGAAGAGTTGCAGGAGAGCCTGGACCAACACCTGGCCACCTTGCAGGAGGAGTTCGCCTTTATCGCCCGTTGTAACGTGGGAGGCGAATTTATGGCCGCAGCGGACAAGGAACGAGTCAAACAAATTGGCAGCCGCCGTTGGCACCGCTACTTTGATGACTCCCTGGGACTCTCCCATATGGAATTGAAACGCAAAAAGGCGGTCAATCCGGAAAGTTCTACAGAAGAAACCCTGTTGTCTGATAAATTAGAACACATCATTCCCCGGGAAAGAGACACCCATGAGCGGGATGCCATCATGGGTATCCGCATGAGCTGCCCGGAAAATCTTTATAACATGGGTGAGCTTTATAATCTTTGCATCGAACGTGGCACCCTCACCTATGAGGAACGCTATAAAATCAATGAACATGTGGTGCAAACCCTGGCCATGCTGGAGCAACTCCCCTTCCCTGAAGGAATGACAAGAGTTCCCGAATTTGCCGGTGCCCACCATGAAACCATGATTGGAACCGGCTATCCCAGGCAACTCAAAAGGGAGGAAATGTCCATCCCCGCCCGCATCATGGCCATTGCCGATGTCTTTGAGGCACTGACCGCCACCGACCGCCCCTACAAAGAACCCAAAACCCTCAGTCAGTCCATCAAAATCATGAGCTTCATGAAAAAGGATGGCCATATCGATCCAGATTTGTTCGATATTTTCCTGCAACAAGGTGTCTATTTATCCTATGCCCACAAATATCTGGAACCCTTTCAGATTGACCAGGTGGATATCTCCCAGTATGTAACCCACAAGGTTTCCTGATTTTTTTCTTTCCATCCCCCCATCTGTATCTCCCTTTGCTATCGGGTATATTACCGATGGTGCAGAGGGACAATTCTCCTACATGAGAAACCATGATACTTTATACCCATCAATGATGAGAATCGACTTAGATGATACCCAATAATTTGCT
>JADFXB010000053.1 GCA_015233935.1 Magnetococcales bacterium
TCCATCACCTCGGTGCAGGCCATCTACGTCCCCGCCGACGACTTGACTGACCCGGCCCCGGCCACCGCCTTCTCCCATTTGGACGCCACTACCGTGCTGTCGCGCCAGATTGCGGAAATGGGCATCTATCCCGCCGTGGACCCCCTGGACTCCACCTCTCGTATTCTCGACCCCCATGTGGTGGGTCTGGAACATTATCAGGTGGCCCGCGAAGTGCAGCGCATCCTGCAATCCTATAAATCCTTGCAGGACATCATCGCCATCCTGGGTATGGACGAACTCTCGGAAGAGGACAAGCTGGTGGTCTCCCGCGCCCGCAAAATCCAACGCTTCCTCTCCCAGTCCTTCCATGTGGCAGAAGCCTTCACCGGCCAAAAAGGTGTCTACGTCAAACTGAAAGATACCATCCGGGGCTTCAAGGAGTTGGTGGAAGGCAAACATGACAGCCTGCCCGAAGCCGCTTTCTACATGGTCGGCACCATCGAGGATGCCATTGAAAAGGCCAAGAGACTGGCCGCCTGACGGAGAGCTTCATGAACAACACCATCCTCAAAATGGAACTGATTACCCCCGAACGGGTGGTGCTGGCCAAAGAGGTGCTGTCGGTCACCGTTCCTGGCAGCGAAGGGGACTTTGGCGTTCTGCCCGGTCACTCCCCTTTCCTCTCCAATATTCGAGCGGGTGAGGTGATTGTTGAAGGGGCTGATGCCACCACCCACCTGGCAGTCTCCGGTGGTATCGCCGAAGTTTTGCCCGAACGGGTTACCCTGCTGGTGGATCAAGCCCTGGCAAGGGAGAATATGGATGGCAATCTTATTGCCCAGGCCATCCAGGATCTTTCCAAAAGGCTGGCTTCCCTGCCGGAAGGGGAAGCAGAGTATAACCTGGTGGCCCGCCGTCTTGCCTTTGAGGAAGCCTGTCAGGATATTCTCAATCGCAAAAATCAGGCTTGATCCATACTTGATGCGGTTTTCGAAAGGCCAAGGAGCACTCCTTGGCCTTTCGTTTATTCAACCCTGTTGAAAGCTGTTGAACTTTTGATTGGTTTAAGAAAATTTCTTATTTATTTGATTTTTGTGGAATAATATTTCTACCATGTGAAATATGTGCAATGGGGTCAGGCAGTAGGTAGTACCTTGCAATTGTTGCAAAAATGTGTGATACTGTAAGGTCTGGGGGAATCGGCACAGAACCATAAGGAAGGATGGGTTGGCATGGTGAAATCTTTGGTACGTGGTGTTTTCAGCCTGAGTTTGGCAGTCTTGCTGACGGCGGGGGCAGGTTCCTCCCTGGCAGCATCCAGCTTCGATACTCCGGCTACCGTGGCCGCACGGGAAAAAATGGTTAAAGAACAGATCATCGATCGCAAAATCGAGGATCCCAGAGTCATCGAGGCCATGAAAAGTGTCATCCGGCACCAATATGTCCCCGATGATCGCAAAGCCGACGCCTATGAAGATTATCCCCTGGCTATCGGCTCGGGGCAGACCATCTCCCAACCCTACATCGTGGCCTACATGAGCCAATTGGCCAAAATCCAGGATACCGACAAGGTGCTGGAAGTAGGGTCCGGTTCTGGCTACCATGGCTCGGTGATGGCCAAGTTGGGCAAAGAAGTCTACTCCATCGAAATCGTCCCCGAACTGGCGGAACGCTCCAAAAAAGTGGTGGCCGATCTGGGCATCACCAATTTGACCATTCGTCAGGGCGATGGCTATTTTGGCTGGGCGGAAAAAGGACCTTTCCAGGCCATCGTGGTGACCGCCGCTGCCGAACATGTGCCTCCTCCCCTGGTTCAGCAATTGGCTGAAGGTGGCGTTATGATCATCCCGGTGGGGCATCCCTTCGTCACCCAAATGCTGGTTATGGTGGAAAAAAAGGATGGCAAAATCACCTCCAAAGAGTTGATGCCGGTTAAATTCGTGCCTCTCACGGGTAATCGCCCGCAATGAGTCTGATTATTGCCGCACTCTCCTTCACCTTGCTGGGGCTGGAGGTGGCATTGCTGCGTACCCTGGCTTATCTCCAGTGGTATCACTTTGCCTACCTCATTATCAGTCTGGCCATGCTGGGTTTTGGTGCGGCAGGGACCGCCCACCATCTCATGGAGGGCTACTTCCAACGCCAGGGTAAAAAAGCGGTGGCGGTATTGTTTCTCGCCACCGCCCTGGTCATGGGAGCTGTCCATCCGTTGATGGTGATGCTTCCCCAGGACACCTTCCTGGCCGTCTTCCAGCCCAGCCAATGGGGTTGGTTGCTGGCCATGGTCATCCTGCTCTTCTTGCCCTTTTTTCTGGGTGCCCTGACCCTCCTGCGTCTCTTCACCCTGCAACCTGAACGCGTGGGCTGGTTGTACGGGGCAAACCTGGTGGGTTCCGGGGTGGGGGCTGTGGGTGCCCTGTTTTTGATGGATGGACGCCATCCCCTGGAAGTCCTGGATCTATTGGGCGTGGCTACCGCCATTCTTGCTCTTTTTCCCGCCTATATGGCTGGTAGTCGTTATTTTGTGGTGGGTCTGGTCTCCGTTGTCCTGGTCTTTTTCATGGGCCAGTATGATCCTGCCAAATTACCCCTCTCCCAATATAAAGATTTGGCTCGCACCCTCTTGATGCCCGATACCAAGGTGATGGCCGAAGGGTTTGATCCCCGTGGCGTGCTCACCGTGGTGCAATCCCCTTATTTGCGCTCCGCCGCAGGCTTGAGCCTTACCTATGCCGGTTTGATTCCGCCGCGCCCAGTGGTCTTTTTCAACGGCTCCGGCATGGATACCTTTCCCCAGACCGATAAACCGGAAGAGTCGGATTATTTAAATCATACCCTGTATGCCTTGCCCTATCCCCTGCGCAATCCTCGCTCGGTTCTGGTTCCCCATTCGGGAGCAGGCGGGGAAATTTTACTGGCTGGGATGAAAGGGGCCAAACGAATCGTTGCCCTGGAACCCAATCGTACCCTGGTTCGACTGGCCACAGCGGGTCTGCCCGGTTATCCCACCGTCTATAATACCCCAGGGGTGGAGGTGTTCAATCAGGATGCCCGCGCCTATCTGGAACAATCGGGGGAACGCTTCGACCTGATCGCCATGCCCACGGTTTCTGGCCAAACCGCAGTTTCTTCGGCCATGCGTTCCATCTATGAAGATTATTTAATGACCGTGGATGCCTTCTCTGCCATGTTTGACCGGCTTAATGACAATGGCATCATTCGTTGCAGCGTCTCCCTGGATGCACCGCCCCGCCGCCCCTTGCGCCTGTTCGCCATTCTGGCAGAAACCCTGCGGCAGAAGGGCGTTACTTTCCCGGAAAAACATTTGCTGGTAGTGCGCAGTTGGAATTTGACCTTGTTTATGCTCTCCAAACATCCTTTTCAAGAGGATGAATTAAAAGAGACGGCCAAATGGGCAGCGGATGAAGGGTTTGATCCCGTCTTCCCAGCCAATTTGCAGGAAGGTCCGGCCCAACATCAGACCGCCGAGGGAGGTTTCGGTGAAACTTTGGCGGCCATTGCGGCTGGTGAACCGGTGGAGTCCCCCTTCAACCTTTCCCCTCCCACCGACAATCACCCCTACTTTGAACACTTTCTCACCAGGGAAAGTATGGAGTTGTTGCGGGAACGCTATGGTCCTGCCGGCTTGTTATTGCTGGAGTGGGGCTATGTCATGGTGTGGATGACCCTTATTGCCCTGTTCATTGGTGGGGTGGGATTGATCATCCTACCTTTGTGGTTCCGTTATCGCAGCCTTTCTTTAAGTGGGGAATCATCACCGTTATTGGTCTATTTTGCCGGTATTGGTGCGGGTTTCATGCTGGTGGAAATGGTCTTGATTCAAAAATTGACCCTTTTGCTGGGCGATCCTGTCTATGCGGTGGGGGCGGTGTTGGCGGCGTTGTTGGTTTTTGCCGGGTTTGGCAGTATGACATCGGAACGTTGGACGGTTGCTCCCGCCCGATTGGCTTCGGTTACTGGGCTAGTCTTGGGCGGTTTGGTTCTCTTCTTCTGGTTGGCCTTCCCCCGGTTTTATGATCTGGTCGCCCCCTTTTCCCTTACCGGGCGGCTTTTTGCGGTCATCTTGGCCCTTGCTCCCATGGCCTGGCTGATGGGTTGGTTCTTCCCCAATGGGGTGCGTGCCATCCTGCTGGTGGGTAAACCGGAAATGATGCCCTGGGCCTGGTCCATCAATGGTATGTTTTCGGTTCTTTCCGGTACCTTGGGGGTGGTCTTGTCCTTGAACAGTGGTCTAACTGCCGTGGCCTTTACCGGTCTTGCCTGTTATGCAGTGGCTGTTTTCGCCATGATGAAGGCCAATCCCGGCCATTCTTGATTTTCCCTCCTTTGTTGGTGTCCCATGGATTTTCCCCTCCGCCGCGCCCTGTTATGGGTGATGTTGGCTACTGCGATTCTTTATTTGCCGGTGGCGGGGTTCGATTTTGTCAATTGGGATGATGATTATTACATAACCCGCAATCCCGTGATCCTGGCTGGTTGGTCACTGGAGGGGTGGTCTTATGCCTTTACCACCAGCAAACCCTTTCTGATGCCTTTACCCCGCCTGCTGTTCATGACCGAAGTGGAATTTTTTGGCCTCCATGCCGGGGGATTTCATTTGGTCAATCTGCTTTTTCACTTGCTTAATATTGGTTTGGTAGGCTGGGTGATCTTTGTCTATACCAGGCAGGCTCCGTTGGCCCTGGTGGTGGCTGCCGTCTTTGCTTTGCACCCGCAACGGTTGGAAGCAGTGGTTTGGATCACCGAGTTGAAGGAGGTGATGGCGGCTTTTTTTGCCATGCTCGCCCTGTTGTTCTATCACCGGTATGTCATGGGGTTGGGAAGATTGGCCCTGTTGGCTTCTCTTCTGTTTATGCTTTGCAGCTTGCTGGCCAAGCCTTTGTGGGTGGTGTTGCCTTTTCTTCTTCTGGTTCTTGATTATTGGCCGTTGCAGCGATGGAAGTTGGGTTGGGGTGTGCTCCTGGGGGAAAAATGGTCCTTTTTCCTGCTAAGTCTGCTCTTTTCTCTCTTGACCGTACTGGGAATGGAGGCTTCCTCCGGTTTGGTGGGATTGGAAGACCTTTCTCTGGTCAATCGACTGGGGCATGCCTTTCATGCCATTCTCCTCTATTTTGCCAACTTCTTTTGGCCGGTGGATTTGAGTGTTTATCAGCCTCGTCCTGAATCTGCCTGGGGGGTGGGCAGTGGATTGGGGGTGCTGGTTGTTGTGTTCATCACTCTTTTGGCCTGGCGTGAAAAGATCCAAAATCCGGCCTTACTCGTTGGTTGGTTGTGGTTTTTAGGACTCTTGTTCCCGGTCTTGGGTTTGGTCACCGGTGGTATGCCCGTATTGATGGCCCACCGTTGGAGCTATGTCAGTCATGTGGGTTTGACCTTGGCCCTGGCAAGCTGGTGGCTGAAGAGGTTTGGCTGGGGGAGGTGGACGAAGACGGTTGGTATTTTATTGCTCCTGGCCATGATGGTTTTGACCAGGCAGCAGTTGTTCCACTGGCAGGATAGTACCAGCCTGTGGGGAAATGCCATTCAAGTTTTGGGAGAAGTCAAAGGGGCTGATTATCCCCATGGCATGTTGGGAATGTATTATTCTCGCCAGGGAAATCATCAGCAAGCACTCCCTTTCTTTCTGGAAGCGGCCAGGCGCAACCCAGAATTTCCCTATTATACTCTGGAAGCGGCCAATGCTTATTTGCACAGTGGGGAATTTACCCAGGCTTGGCAGTGGTATGAGCGATTGGTGGAGCGGACCCATGTCCCCGGAGAGTTGATTTTAGAGGTAGGGCGTCTGGGTATGATGAATGGCCACTATCAGCAGGTGAATGCCTATTGGCAGAAGGCTATCGGTAAAATTCAGCGGGAGTATCCTGAGAGTTTGCCCTTACTCACGGCCTATCAAAATTTGACATGTCTGGCTTTGCAATGTCCCATGCCTGATTCCGTCATCCCGGAATCGTTGACCCCCCAATTTCTTTGCAAAGATATCTTGCCTCTATTATCCAGAATGAAAGTACAAGGAAATTCCGTAGAAGCCATAGAGCAATCGATGGTGGCTAGGTGCACCTCATTTTTTACACCCATGCACTAGATAATACTGAATGGTTTCCAGCAGTTCCCTCTTCTTAAAAGGTTTTCTCAGGTAGAAGGTGCATCCCGCGCCCAACGCACTATCAATATCTTCAGGCAGAGCATTGGCGGTCAACGCGATAATGGGGGTGGGGGTAAGCTGGTTTGTGGTTTCCCATGCCCGGATGGCTGTGGTACTGGTCAAGCCATCCATAACCGGCATTTGCATGTCCATGAGAATCAGGTCTGGTTTGTTTTGCTTAAAGCGGGTCAACCCTGTCTCACCATTGTTGGCAAATTCCAGTCGACAGCCATAGTCAGAGAGAAAAGCTTCGATAACGTAGAGATTATCTTCTGCATCATCCACCACCAGAATGGTTTTATCCCAATCTTTGGAGGTCATGACAGGGGAGTGGTGTTCTTCGTAATGGCTGGAGGTGGCGGGTTCTTCCGCCAGTTGCAAGGGTATGGTAAAGGTAAACTGACTGCCTTGGCCCGGTTGGCTTGTGACGGTAATGGTTCCTCCCATTTTTTCCACCAGTTTTTTACAGATGGCCAACCCCAAGCCCGAACCACCATAGCGGCGATGGATGGAACCGTCTTCCTGCACGAAAGAGTCAAAAATTTGCGGCAACCGGTCGGGGTGGATGCCAATGCCGGTATCTGCCACGGTGGTGGTCAACAGGCAGGAGGTGGAGTCCGCTGGGGTGCTGGACAGGGTGAGGGAGACCTCACCTTTTTCGGTAAACTTGATGGCGTTGCCCAACAGGTTGAGCAAAATTTGTCCAAAGCGTACCGGGTCGCCAATCACATGGTGGGGGAGTTCTCCAGTGATACGGCTGCTGAGTTTCAGTCCTTTGGCCTGTGCTCGCACCGCCAGTATTTCCATACTGGTATCCACCTTTTCCTGCAGGTTGAAGGGGGTTTTTTCCAGGATCATTTGGCCCGATTCAATGCGGGCCATATCCAGGATGTCGTTGATCAAGGAGATCAATACCTCCCCTGCCGAGCGGAATATTTGCACATAGTGGCGTTCCAACTCACCAAGATTGCACTCCCATAAGGCTTCCGCCATGCCGATGATGGCGTTTAACGGGGTGCGGATTTCATGGCTCATGGTGGCAAGAAATTCGCTTTTGGCCATATTGGCCCGTTCGGCCACCAGTTTGGCTTGGATTAACTCTTCTTCAGCCAGGTTGCGGGCGGTGTTGTCGATGTAGGCTACCAGGATATCGTTGCCCAGGGTAACCCCGAACAGTTCCATGATTCGTACATCCCCATTGTTGCAGGTTATTTGGGTTTGTCGCGGGGGTAGGCTTCCGCCTTGATCGGCGGCAAGAGAGAGGTCGGCAAACCAACTGTTGACCATCTCTTGACGATAAAGGGGGTCTGGATAGGCTTTTTTCCACCACTCTTCCAAGGTGGTCACTTCCTGGGCACCGAAGCCAAACAGGCTTTCAAAGCGATGGTTACAATTGGCGATGGTTTTGCCATTGGCTATGTAGCACAGGGGGAGAGGGAGAACGTTAAAGAGGGTGCGAAAGCGTTCTTCGCTCTTGCGCAGGGTTTCATTGGTATCTTGTTGCACCCGCTCTTGTTTACGCATTTTCTCCATGGCCACCACCATCATGATCACCCCCAACAACCAGATGATCAAGTGGGCAATGGAAAGGTTGAATTTGTCGCTTTCTTCCAGAAAGGGTTCCATGGGTACGGCGACGCCAATTCCACCCCGGATATCCCCTTCCTTATAGCCTTGATGGGCATGGCATTTGAGACAACCAACGGTGGCCACCATGGGACGCATCAGACGCAAATAGGGCTTGCCGTGCAGTTCGGTGAATTCGGAAATTTCCTGGGTGCCCTTTTCAAAGGCTTTCAGGGCTTTGATTTCCCAATCGTCGGGGGCATTGTTGGGATTGAGGGGTTTGAGACTGGTAATGCGACCGCGGATGCCATACAGCTCTGCATATTGTTCCATGACCTGTCGCAGCATATAGGCCGGGTTCATCAGGGTGAGAGTTTTCCCGGTTGGAGTAACAATGTCTCTTTCCGGTATATGGTTGAGATAGACGTTGGCCGGGGTATCCTGGGTAATGGGGACATATACCCCGCCATGGTTGGTGGCCCATTGGCGAATAGCCAGGTCTTTGTTGAAATTGGCCCGTGCGGTATTGATGGCCATGGCCTGGAGCTGGGTGTTTTCATTATACAAGGTCCAGGCCAGGGAGCAGGCTATCAGGGATGTCCACATCAGAAAAAAGAATAATGCTCTGGCCATGACGGGTACTCCTGTTAATCGGGCATCCATGGGTTTACTGCTAATTTGGTTGCATTGCTAGGTAAAATTGTTTTTATATACCAAATTATAGCACCGTTTTGTTCCAGATGGTAACAATTTCTTTATAACGAGTTTTTTGTTATTTATTAGAATAATATTAAATTGGTGAACCACGTTAGTTTTTGCGTATTTTTGGATTTGTCTCCACCGTGGTAAAATTTTTCATGGATGGGGAAGAGGATTTTCTTGACAGAAAATTTTCTCCTATGTACTATGTCACCTCCGAAGCAACGGGAGGGTTTTTTCCCTTGTTGGTGAGGATGTTCCCCGGTAGCTCAGTCGGTAGAGCGGGTGGCTGTTAACCACTAGGTCCATGGTTCGAGTCCGTGCCGGGGAGCCATTTTTATTTAATTGTCTTAGAAGAAGAAATCCTGCCCGCCTTGTGCGGGTTTTTTTATTTTTGGGAATTCTGCTGGTCTCTTGCTGGTCTGAAAAGGTGATGGCACATGGTGTGCCGTCACCTTTTTTTATGGAGAGCGGCCATGGAACAACGGGCCAACGCCTTGATCCACAGTAGCAGTCCCTATTTATTGCAGCACGCCCATAATCCGGTGGACTGGCATCCCTGGGGAGAGGAGGCCCTGGCTTTAGCGCGGGAGGAAAATAAACTCCTGTTTATCTCCATCGGCTACAGTGCCTGTCATTGGTGTCATGTCATGGAAGAGGAAAGTTTTCAGGATCAACAAGTTGGTGACCTGTTAAGCCGTTGGTTTATCAGCATCAAGGTGGATCGGGAAGAAAGACCCGATGTGGACCATTATTTTATGCAACGCCTGCTGGCCATCAACGGCAGTGGCGGTTGGCCCATGAGTCTGTTTTTGACGCCTGATCTGCACATGCTCTATGCGGGTACCTATTTTCCACCGCAAGCTCGCCATGGCTTACCCTCCTTCAAGGATATTTTATTCACTCTGGGTAACCAATGGCAGCAGCATCCAGATTGGACCACCCGGCAGGCATTGGCTTTACACGAAGAGTTGCGACAGGCGTTGAATACGCCACGGCCAACCAAGGTGGTGGATTTTGCGAGGGTGGCGGATCGGGTGGCCACTTTTTGGCAGCAACGCATGGACCCCAAATATGGGGGATTTGGCGATCACAGCAAGTTTCCCCAACCGGTTATACTATTGTTTTTGCAGAGGTATATCAGGGAGCAAGGAAAGGAGGAGTTGCAACAGCCGTTGACCAATACCTTGGAACAAATGGCTGCGGGAGGATTGCGGGATCAACTGGCGGGTTGTTTTCATCGTTATACGGTGGACCGGTATTGGCATCTGCCCCATTTTGAAATCATGCTCACCGACAATGCATTGCTGGCCCGTACCTATCTGGAAGCCTGGCAAATTTCCCCAAACCTGCTCCATGCAACCGTGGTGGAAGGTATCCTGAAGGATGTTCAGCAACGCTTTTTATTGCCAGACCATTGTTTTGCCTCTTCCCTGGATGCGGATAGTGAAGGGGAGGAGGGGAAATATTACAGTTGGAGCAAAGAAGAAATCCTTTCCATCCTTGGCTCCCAGGCAGGAAAAGATTGGTGTCGGTATTGGTTCAACCCAGAGGTGAAACTGGAAAGCGGACAGGGGTTGGTACGCTGGATGGCTGACCTGGATGGCAAGAGCTTTATTCAGCACTGGACTGCTTTTGAGGAGAGCAGGAATAAACTTTATCACCATCGTACTCAAAGGGTGGCCCCCGCCTTGGATGACAAGGTGATCACCTCCTGGAATGGTATGATGATCAGTGCCTTTGCCAGGGCAGCGGCTGTTTTTGACCGTCCCGACTGGCTGGCCACAGCCCGGTCGGCCATGGAAAGTCTGCTTGTTCACAACATGCACAATCAGCGTTTAATCCACTCCCGCCGGGGAGATCGGGTTCAGACGGCTGTTTTTCTGGAAGATTATGCCTTTGTGATCCTGGCATTGTTGGATCTTTACCAGGTGGATTTTTCCCCCCAGGATTTGCAACGTGCAGTGGACTTGGCAAGGGAGATGGTGCAACGATTCCAAGGGGAGGAGGGGGAACCTTTTTATCAAACCCCCATCCATGAGCCGTCGCCTTTGCCACCGGCTTGCATCCTGGAAGATGATGCTCTGCCTTCTGGCCAAAGCGGGGCGGTGTTGTCTTTGTTGCGCTTGGCGGCTCTAACAGGGGATGCCCGTTTTGCTGCCAATGGAGAACGGACTCTGCAAGGGCTTTCGGGTTATTTGGCGGAGCGGGGCGGGGCTGCGGTGGCTCTGTTGGAGGCGGTGGATTACCTGCCTGGCAACGGCATTCATATGGTCATCACCGGAGTATGGGAGGATGGCTCTTTTCGCCAAATGTTGCAAAAAATTCGTCACGCCTTGCTGCCCGGTTTGAGCTTGCTATGGCAGGCTCCTTATCCCAATTTGCCTTCCCCGGCCATTTCGGTTTGCCAGGGTACCACCTGTTTACCGACCGCCCAAGGGTTGGAGGAAGTGGAAGTATTGCTGAAAAAACTTTTGCAAAAAAACAAAATCAATCAGCCTGAATTCAACTTCCATTGGTAGGATAAAGCTCAAGGGAACCCACAGGTGGGCGTCCTATAATCGAAGAAGACGTATGGGAGGTGTGCCATGTCTGCCCTGATGTTGAATCATCATCCCGTTACCATTCCCGTGACCGAAAAGCGGTCTTGGGTAGAATTTCAAGGTGTGACGGCCATGCTGGCCTCCCGTCGTACCCGTTCTTTGGTCAGTGATGGCCTGGTGTGGACTCCCGCCGCTGTCATTGCCAAAATCAAAGCCAAGTTGACCAGAAAAGCCTAACCCTATTCGGGGCAGCATGCATCCGGCTCTGCCCTAACAGTTACCATAGAACCCTGATAAATGTTCCATAATGGGGCGTTTTTCAGGGTTTTTTTGTGCATTTTGGTGCTATGTTTTATTCTCTCCACTGGTGACCCATGGTGTCTATTCTATTGTTGTTCCACCCCATTTCTACCCCGTGCAGTAGTAACTCTACCGTGTATTTCACTTGACAATGTTTTCCAAAGAGATGAGACTCCACGGGCTAGGGTATCCTAATAAATTGCTTGTTATTGTAAATGGTTGGTAGGTACCATGGGACGGGGAGAGCCAGTAGGGTATATATGAAGCGCATTTTGGCCAGATTTGCTTGTATGCTTTTGTTCTTATTTGGGTGGTTTGTCCCCAATGTGCATGCGTACAATGAAGCAGGACACTACTTCACGTTGATCGCACTCTACGAGAGCACCCTTTCCGATGACATACCAGAACAATCGTTAAGTGAATTCAAATTGGAGGCTTTCTGTGCTCAGCTTCCAGACTTGGCGAAGGAATTCGACGCTATTACCCAGCGCATATTGGTTCTTGAAAGCCTCAGTGACAATCTGTGGGGGCTGTTGGGACGGTGTAAAACCGACCAAGGTCTCTCATCTCATATGGTAGCCACCCATAACTACCTGCATGGACTTTCTGGCGCACCTGCTCTACCGGTAAGGCTGGCATCAAAACAGATCATCGATCAACTGACCGACGAATTGGCGCAAAAGGGACTCACCAAAGGCGAACGCAGCAATCTTATTTGTGCTCGTGGGTTTGCCCTGCACCTTTTTGGCGACTCCTTCGCGCATGTAAAGCTTAGAAACGGGCATAAAAAATGGTTTTCCGGCCTCCTTTCTACTCCGGCAGAAACAGAAATGTATGATGTAGGCCTGGGACACACACGGGATAGTGTTGCACCGGACTATTTCTCTGAGCATGAGGTTGATGCCAATATGTGGTCACAATACGTACGGGACGTAAGTGCTATTGTGGCACCAGGTGCTGATGTGAACCGTGTCATTTCCATCCAAAAATGTAATAAGGACAGTGTGGCTGTTTGCGAAAATGATTATAAAAACACCCTAGACAAAATGATCACCATGAGAGAGCCATTGATGGTTGATATCCATAAACTGCTCCGTGAAGGCTCTTCTGGTATCGGAAATATGGAGCGCGCAACTTCTTGCCATCAAGTTGTGCAATGGGCATTCCCTGAGGTTACGGATCGTCCAGATTGTGCCACTGTCTGGAAACTCTATTTGCAGAAGGCGATTCCCTCTTTTTACCAGCATAATGTGGATCCAATTGTTCGACCTGGGGTGAAAGCTGATAAAAGCTGTTCTGCGTGGCAATGCAAAGATAAATCCCAGTACGAAGGTGAGTCCCCAACCTCTTGTAGTGTTGAAATTATTGACCGTCTTACGAGGTAACCATGGACACTCCAGTTACTCCCAGCCCTCCAACAAAGCGAGCAACTCGCCATAGTCACCTTCGTTATGTTTCATTGGATAACTAGAATCATTTTACTGGCCTTTCTTTTTTCCCTGTTTCCCTACTTTGAGTCAACCCTTTCGTCTTGCTGGGACTCTATGGAGGTTTCATACAGTTGTAAATTTTCTGTGGTCACACCTTGGGCATTGGTTGTATTCTTGGGTTTAGCCTACATTTTTGTCATGTGGTTGATACATGATCTTGGTCGTGATAAACATATTGAAATATTCGGTGAGTTGAAGGAGGTAACTTATAAAATAGAGCATGCATTGTTAGGATATCGTCATCTTGATGCAGGCCATCATCATCATGTACGCCATGTGCATCGTGCCTCATCCGTGGCCTTGGCCGGATTGGCAGCTTACATTTCCTTTTGGTTTCTGGAAGGGGATACTATTGTCAACCTTATAGTTGCAATAGCCACTTACATCATTATTGGTGAATATAGAAATTGGGAAGAGATCAAAAATGAGTGAATATTAGGAACTCATCCAAAACCATAGTGCCCTTATTAGAAAAACTATTTCTGTTACGAAAAATCGCCCGCACCACCCACCACTTGATCATGTCGAATTTGGTTGCGGCCATTCTTTTTGGCTTCGTAGAGTAATTTGTCCGCCATGGTAAGTAGCAGGCGTGGTGTTTCGTTGGAGTTGGGGATGACGGTTGCTACCCCGATACTTAACGTAACAATCTTTTTCACATCGGAAAAATCATGCTCAATGCGTAACTTTTCCACATTGTCTTGAATTCTCCTGGCCAAATTGATGGCTCCGTTGACAGGGGTTACGGGTAAAATACATGCAAACTCCTCACCACCATAACGGGCGGCCAGGTCGGTATCCCGCTCCAAAGAGGTCATAATGGTCCGGGCTATTTGTATCAAACACTGGTCCCCCGCCTGATGGCCATAATGATCATTAAACCTTTTAAAATAATCCACATCAATCAACAGGGCGGACAAACTGCTCTCCCCCTGGCGAATGCTCCGCTTCCATTCAGCCTGTAAAAACTCATCCAAATTGCGCCGATTGGGAATGCCCGTCAAACCATCTGTCAACGCAATCTCTCTTAACATATCCCCCTTGATCTTTAGATCAATATGGGTCTTCACCCGTGAGCGCAAGACAAAGGGCCGGATGGGCTTGGTCACATAATCCACGCCACCCGCAATAAATCCCGTTTCCTCAAATTGCTCTTCACCCATGGCCGTTACAAATATAATGGGTATATCTTTGGTGGTATCCAGCTCCTTTAATCTTTTGCATACCGCATATCCATCCATTCCAGGCATCAAGACATCCATCAAAATAAGATCAGGACACTTGCTTTGCGCCAATTCTATAGCGTGGTTTGGTTGAGTCGCAAATAGTACCCGATATTCGGAACCCAATATCTTTGCCAATACCTCGATGGTCGTTTGCTCATCATCTACGATCAATACAGTCGATTTACTACTGGCTCTTTCCATTTTTCTTCCTTTTACGACTTGTTCAATACTTATAAGCTTTTCAATATTTCCGCTATTGTGGTTGCCGCACCAGCAAACTCTAACTTGAACAGGCTTTGTTCCATACTGGTAACCAACTCCCTTCCTGCATGTTGTTCCAGGGAATTTTTCAGGTCCAAAAAAAACTCTCGCGCCCCAATATCCTGGTCCTCAAGCATCGTATGCAACTCTGTCAACCGTTCTTTTAATACCACCTTGTCCTGAATCATGGCCTGGCAAGGGGGGAGGATCGGTTGTGGCGAACCAAACGAATGGCGGAAAATGTCCTGCACCAGCCTGCCTGTCTCCTGGTTTAACTGTTGGGCTACCTCTGCACACTCTCCCAATTCCGATCTTTGACTTAGGGATTCTAAATGAGACGCAAGTTCAACCACCTTGCCCGCAGCAATGGCCCCCGCCGCTCCTTTGACCGCATGGGCCAAATGACGAATAGCCGCCCTGTCTCCCTGGCTAAACGCTGTCGTGAATTCCATCTCCAGGCTGACATATTTGTTGGCAAAAATTTCCAGCATTCTGTCCAACAACTCTTCATCGCCATCAATACGGTCCAGAGCCTCGCTTCTGTTAATCCCATAAAGAGGGGCCTCCTTTGGAACTTTGTTCATTTCCGTTACCGGAACAAGGGGGGAAGTCGGCAAGGAGTTGAGGATAGGCCATTTGTGACCGATTACCTCTGCCAATGATGCCAATAAAGTTTTGATATGAACCGGTTTGGTAAGATAATCGTTCATGCCTAAAGCCATGCATTTGTCCCGTTCACTTTTGAGGGCATGGGCCGTCATGGCCACAATAGGCAAGGTCTCCTTAGAAAAATGGTGGCGAAGGATCCGCGTAGTATCATATCCATCCACCACAGGCATTTGCAGATCCATGAGAACACAATCAAAGGGTTTATTCCCCCCTATCAAAAGGTCCAGGGCAATTTGACCATTGCCAGCCCAGGTCACCAGCGCACCTGCTTTGTGCAAAATACCCTCCATCACCTGCCAGTTAACCTCGTGGTCCTCCACCACCAAAATACGCACCCCTTGCAAATTTCTGGTAGAATTCATCTGGTCAGAGGCTTTGACGGCTGTCTCCCCATCTGACAGTTCCATGCCGCCGTGGGAACTCACAATGGTATCCAACAACGTGGAAGGGGTGACCGGTTTCAGCATGATCCCCTCTATACCCGCATCCTTGGCTGCTTCCAACACATCCTGACGACCAAAGGCAGTGACCATGACGATCACCGGTGGTTTAGCAAACTGGATATGGTTTTTGATATGACGGGCTGTTTCTATGCCATTCAAACACGGCATGCGCCAATCCAAAAGTACAATGTCATAGTTTTTCTGCTGGCCTCCCACCGTCTGCTCAAGCTCCAACAAGGCACTTTCACCCGAACAGGCGGTCACACACTCAAATCCCAAATCCTTAACCATGCTTTGTAAAACATGACGGGCACAGTCGTTATCATCTACCACCAGCACACGCAGAGCAGGAATCGCACTGGCCTTGCTCTTGCCCTCACAACCAGGGTACTGTTGCTCAAAGGGTATGATGGCTACAAATTCGCTTCCCTCACCACTCTTGCTGCTGACTGAAATTTCCCCGCCCATCATTTCTACCAGCCGTTTGCAAATGGCCAACCCCAAACCCGTGCCACCATAATGGCGGGTGGTGGAAGAATCCGCCTGGGCGAAAGCCTGAAAGAGCCTCCCTATTTCCTCTTCAGACAAGCCAATGCCCGTATCACGCACTGAAAAACGCAACTTTATGTTGGGAGCATTATTTTCCACCGCCTCAATAGCAATAATAACCTCCCCCGCATGGGTAAACTTAATCGCATTGGTGCAAAGATTGAGCAGTATCTGTTCCAAGCGTAAGGCATCCCCTATCAAGGCATGGGGCAGTTGGGCAGGAAGAGCAAAAACCACCTCCAATCCCTTTTGTTCAGCCTGCTGGGATATCATGCCAGAAATTTTTTCCATAATATTAAATAAATCAAACGGAAGTCTCTCCAAAACCATGCGACCAGCTTCAATTTTTGAAAAATCCAGAATATTATCAATAATACCTAACAGAGTTTCTGCCGCATTCTGAATTTTTTGCATTTGATTTCGCTGTACCGGTTCATGCAACGACTGGGACAACAAATATCCCATGCCAATAATGGTATTCATGGGCGTGCGAATTTCATGACTCATATGCGCCAAAAAGATGCTTTTGGCCTGATTGGCCTTTTCTGCACTCTCCTTGGCCTCCAGCAACGTTTCCTCTGTCCTCTTGCGCTCGGTAATATCCCTGATTATCGCTGAAAAATAAGGCCCCTCACTGGTCATCCAGGAGTTTAGAGAGAGTTCCAATGGGAACTCATGGCCGCTTTTGTGTACTCCTGTCAATTCAGTGGTTTGTCCCACCAGGGGGCCGTGGCCTCGTTGGGAAAGACATCGTTGCATTCCCAAGGTATGGGACTTCTCAAACCTTGCGGGAATCAACATACTTAAATTATTGTCCAAGGCTTCCTCTTGAGTATAGCCAAACAAGGTCTCCGCACCTCGATTCCAGAAAATTATCTTTTGGGTTTGGTCCACGGCAACAATAGCATCCCAAATGGACATGGTTACCGAACGAAACCGTTCTTCGCTGGCTTGCAGCAGAGACAAGGTTTTCTCGTGACGAAGAACTTCTTCCCGTAGTCCCTGGTTGGCCAGCTCCGAAGAAGAGATGGCATCTTCCAAAGATGTGAGCATTTGTTTGCGAGCAGTAATATCACGCATATAGGCAGTAAAAAATGTAAACTCCTTATCTTTCGTCACGGTGATGGATATCTCCGTGGGTATACGTGCCCCATGGATATCCATGGCGGTAACCTCAATATGCTGATTTAGCATCCGCTTTTCACCCGTTGCCAGATAACGAGCCAACCCCAGGCTGTGTTGTTCCCACTTTTCCGGCGGAATAATGGTTTGGCCAAGACTTTTTCCCAGCACATCCTCTTTACGAAAACCAAAAATTTTTTCTGCCGCTGGGTTGAATTCCAAAATCCGGCTATCCGTGTCGATGGCAATGATGGCGTCCATGGCTGTATCCAATATTGCCCGCAACCTCTGTTCACTATGACGTAGCTCTGAGCCTGCCTGATGCAAACGACTTTCTAAATATTTAAGGAAACGGTGAAAAATAAATCCCACCAATACCGAGGTAACCAAGTTAGCCAATAAAAGAGCCAATAAATGATTTTTGATTACACTCTCGGTGGCAGTATCATTAAATATGGCCACCAGCTTGGCAATTGTGCGTTGAGAGCTGTTCTTGATGGGCATGGAAACAAAATGATAATGGTCAAAACCAAGGAAAGGTACGTTTTCCTGATTGATCAAGGCGACTTTATTTTTATTCTGGTATAGATGAAATTGTAATTCCGGTGGTGCCTCCAGCGTGGTGCTGGCACTTAATACCACCTCCTCATAACGCTGCCAGTCGCTGGAACGGGCCAACAGGGACATGCCCTTTTCCCATGCTTGACGATCCAAAACCTTTTTATCGATGAATATGGCCAAATCAAGATGCAAAATATCTTTAATAGACTTTAAAAATGATTGCACCTCCATGCCAAACTCAATAAAACCAATCGTTTCATTCTGTATGATCCAGGGACCAACCACACGCAATGTTAAAGTATTGGTGGCACCGAGTTCAATTCCGCTGGTCAACTCACCCCTTTTTTGCGCCTCCACTAACGTATGCCGGTTGACTTGATCGCCAAATTCTAAAGGATTATGGACCCTGAGAAAATTTTCCCGGTTTGCCTTATGAAAATATAAATGGGTAATACCATGTTGCTTGCGCAAGGTGTCAAACGCTTTCTGGACAAGTGCCAATAGTTCTTCCCGGTTACCGTTTTGAAAAGGGGCCGAAAAACTTGGGTTGTCGCGCATCTGTAGAAGTGCGGCTTCCATGGTATGAATATTTTCATCCACAATAGTCTTGAACGCCGAGGAAACATTCTGTCCAATGGTATTATAGGAATCCCTTTCCAGGGCATCGTTCATCCAGGAGAGAGAAATGGCAAAAAAGACCATCATTAAACCAACTGCGACGATAAATGAAATAATGATCGGACGGTGTATTTGCCACGATTGCTCGGTATTCAATACCTTGCTAAAAATTAATCGCATAGGGGTGCCTCCTCAACGAACAACAGGGCAGTTGACAAAAACGGATCTTTCCGTGGGATATTTTACTGGAGCAAAAAGAATTTGATCAGGTTGTCTTTGCTTATTTTTGCCTGGACGGCTGGGATTATATGAAGGGTTGGTTCCTGATTTGTATTCATGTGGGAAATGTTGCTTAGTTTTTGAGTAAATCTTGCAAAATCTATCTTGGTCTGAGTCTGGATGTCATTGATCAAGGTCAAGTGAAAATGTGGTCAGTCCCTTTCTGGACAGGGGGATGTATAATTTGCCTGAACACACTCGTAACATCATCTCTGACAATTTATATTATATTAATATTAAAATATAAATGTATAAAGCCGCCTGTTGGGTCCGCTCTTTTAGAGAAGATCCAACAGGCCATTGCTCTCCCAGTTCACCCCTATCCCTTACGGGGTTCCAAAGAGACCACGATTTGCCGATCCTCCGTCTTGCGGTGGGTGAAACCAAGTTTTTACAATAGATGGAGCATGGCCCCATTTTCTGCCTGCACCCTGGCATCCAGCCGCTTCACATCCCGATCCCTGGCCAGGCGCACCATTTGTTTGACCAGGGTGGTGGCCATGCCGTGGCCCCGCTTGTCCTCTCTTACCCAAACCCGCAACTCCGCAGACTTGCCCGATTCACTCACTTCATAGCGACCCAAGGCATGAATCACCTCCCGTGGTCCCTGGCGTTCGACGATACACAGGGCCAAATGGTGGCTCATATCCATGTGGACCATGTTGTAGGCACGCTTTTGGGTGGGTGGGGCGTCGGACGAATCCCCGCCAGATTGGGCAGGGAGCTTGTGTTTTAGGTGTAGAAATAGATACCATATAAAACGAGTGCAGGTTATGTTGTTGAAAATTATAGAAACTTTATTGAACGTATCGTAAGATTTCTTGCCTGTGTAACAATATTTAATAGAGTATCCTGGCAATTGCTTTGTGAGGTATGTTATTATATAAAGATAACTTGGTAATTTCTTCATTGTGTTGTATTGGGGGGAAGCGATGGCTATATATGAATTATATTCTAAAAGACTTGCCAGAGATGCTAATAATGTCTCTGAAATATATAATTATGGTTCATTGTCAAAAAAAATTAAGATGCAAATTATATATATAATGATGGATGTGTTCGGTGGTATGATTGAGGGTTGTTTTAATGAAATTAGCAGAAGACTTTGTAGGGAGTATGGAGAGCTAAAATTATCCTATAATATAAATAATGAATATGGGGGGTCGAGCATTGCGCGTTACCTAGGAAGTTTGTCAGCTATAACGCGTGAGCTTGATCTTGTTGAGTTATCTTTTAACTATATGATTGAAATGCATGAAAATGGTTATAATAATATTGGTAATCCTTTCTTGGCAATTTCAGATCTAAATGAAAGATTTAAGGAGAATATGGTGGGCTATCGATTCGAATCATCACGCATTATTCGTATTGATTCTGAATATGCTTATACAGAAATGGTTAAACCAACGATTAGTCTCCTAAATAAGCCGTATTTTCAAGGGGCTAATCAGGAGTTTTTGTCTGCGCATGAACACTATGTGTATGGTAGATATAAAGAATGTATTGTCGATGCCAATAAAGCATTTGAAAGCACTATGAAAGCAGTTTGTGACAAGCGGGGATGGAAAAGAAAAGGAGGGGAAGTAGCTGCCGAATTGGTCAAGCTTATAATGAAAAATCATTTGTTGCCGGAATACTTGCATAGTCAAATGGGGACACTGGCTAATTTATTAATCAGTGGGTTGCCTGAAGTTAGAAATAAAACTTCTGCCCATGGGCAAGGCTCAGATCCTGTTAATGTCAAAGAACATTTTGCCCGCTTTGCCCTCCATCAAACAGCCACTAATATACTGTTTATTGCTGAAGCTGACATGTTGTTGGAGGAGTCAATGGAACAAGAAGAGGTATAATTCCAAGCGCACTGGGGCAGATGGGCAAGATTTCTAAAGTAGATTAGATCAAGAGAATTAAATATAACCTATTGACGAATTTTTCAATGTGCACAGACGAGTCGGAGGCGGATGGATGCAGACTGAATTGATCAAAAAACTGAAAAGCCAGTTTGATACCATGGCACACAGTATTTCCGATGACAAAATTGAATTTTGGTTTGCCCGTGAGTTGCAGGAACCACTGGGATATGCCCGGTGGGAAAATTTTATGACAGCCATCCGCAGGGCCATGGAGTCTTGTGAAACGACGGGGTACGAGCCTGGGAACCATTTTCGTGGCGTCACGAAAATGGTCCGATTGGGGAGTGGTGCGGAACGAGAAATAGAAGATTTCATGCTCACCCGCTACGCTTGTTATCTCATTGCCCAAAATGGCGATCCGCGCAAAGAAGCCATTGCCTTTGCCCAGAGTTATTTTGCGATCCAGACACGCAAGCAGGAATTAATTGAAGACCGTATGCGCTTGCAAACGCGTCTGGACGCGCGAGAGCGTCTTAAGGGAGTCTGAAAAAATCCTTTCACAGAATATTTATGAACGTGGAGTGGATGATGCTGGCTTCGGTCGCATTCGCTCACAGGGGGATGCAGCATTGTTTGGTGGAAAAACCACGATGGACATGAAAAATCGGTTTGGGATTGTCCAAACACGTCCACTGGCAGATTTTCTTCCAACCCTGACCATCGCCGCAAAAAATTTGGCCACGGAGATGACCAACCACAATGTTCAGCAAGAGGATTTGCACGGAGAATATGCCATCGCCAGTGAGCACGTGCAGAACAACAAGAGCGTTCGCCATATGCTTGGTCAACGGGGAATCAAGCCGGAAGACCTTCCCCCAGAAGAAGATATTAAAAAGTTGGAGCGAAGGGTGAAGACTGACGAAAAAAGGCTTGAAAAACAATCCGGCAAGCTTCCTCAATAATCGTTCCGCTGGCGATTGCTTACCCTATGGGCGAAATTGGTTTGATCTCCACATCTTGCCCACCCGATAAACCTCTATCTGGTGGGCAAGAGCGTGGATTTAACCAAACTATCCCTTACGGGGTTCCAAAGAGACCACGATTTGCCGATCCTCCGTCTTG
>JADFXB010000054.1 GCA_015233935.1 Magnetococcales bacterium
CTTCTGCTGATTTTTGCCAGCCGAATGGGCGATTGAAAAATACGAATTCCTAAACGGGCTGTTAAGGGAATCCTTTGATATAGCATAGGAACATTTCAACGACACAATATTAATCATAAAATATTTTAGCTACTATATACAATTTTTCTTATATTACTAACAAAGCTTTCTTCAAAACATCTTCGTCTGAAAAAGGCAAGTCTTCAGACAACAGGGCGCATTCAATAATTTCTCTTAGAAATCTCTTCGGAAGTAAAAATTGTTGTATTATATAACCATTCAACCCGCCTACTATAATCTCCCCATTGTTAAAATGAAAAAAATCATCTAATTGAACCCAAGTGTCCTTGCGGAAGGTGTTTGTATGCAGTGGCAAATAAAAGGCAGGAAACCGTGCTGGTGGTGGCTGACAGCCGTAAGTTGCTGAGAAACGATGTTGTTTGGAGGTTGTCTTTACTACAACGTAATGCCCAATACTCCCATCATTCAAGACAATACAAAGTTTCTTACCATGCTCTGGGGTGTCGCGGAAGGGAAACCTGGTATGGAAAAAAACCGTCCCCGGCCTCATCGCATTTCCCCAAAAGAAGCGAGGAATTGTTCCCGTTCGTGGATGACAGACTTCATGATCTCTTGTTCGGAGGCTCTAATGGCCATGGAATAGGGGATAAGAGCCTGACGATCACCGTTCTTTTTGTATACGGTGTCCCAAGGTTGGTTTTCGAGATGGGTTTCTTCCACCATGGTAGAGGCATCGGCATCTTTGTAAGCCGCCACCAACCCCTCCATTATGCGTAACTCACGTCGAGTAAATAGTTGCAAATTTATTTCAAACGTTGGCTTGATGACGACAGAATGCCCCTTTGTATGGGGTTTTTCCGTAATACTGAATTTCTCCACCAAATTGCTGTTTTTATTATTTATTTCCTCATACAGGGAAACAGGAACCGGTCCCATGGGCCAGGCATTGTAACTCAACCCGGTCACCGGCCTGCCGGTTTCCTGGTAGTGTTTAAAATCCAGAAAATACAAAAGCTTGAACAGCTTGGCCTTATAGCAGTTCTGAGTCTTGGTTATGAAATACCCCATTGCTTGGAAAAGTTTTTCCCTGCTGTGATCCATAACCATCTCTCAACTCCTGTTGGCGCATGATTTATTCAGCCTAGCCCATAACGCAGGGCCAAACCCAGTAGAAGAATGGTGAGCATCGCCTTCAAAACCCGCTGGGAAATCAGGCCTTGGCAGCGGGCACCCACCAAGCCACCGATAAACCCACCCATACCAAAGAGAATGCCCAATGGCCAGTCGGGTTGGGCGGGGACTGGCGATGGAACATTGTAATAGGCCACCAGGGCAACCATGGATGTCAATAAAGTGGCGGTAAGCGTTGCACCCGCCACGGCATGAATGGGCAGGCGAAACACGGTCACACACAGAGGAACCATGAAGGAGCCACCACCGATGCCGTAGATGGTTCCCACCACGCTCACCAGGAAGGAAAAAATTGCCATGGGCAGGTGGGAAAAATCGGCAGGTGGGGTTTCTACAGGCATCCCCGGCTTTGGCTGGCCCAGGAGATCGGTCAGCAGGCGGAATCCCAGATAGCCCAGGACCATGGCCACAAAGAGTTGGAAGGTGTTTCGTTCAGCCAGATAGTGGGTGCGCAGCCATGCCCCCAGCCAGGTTCCTGGAATGCCCCCCAGGGTAATGATCAGGGCCAACCGCCACCACAGGCGTCCCTCACGCAAGTAACGCCAGGCGGGACCGGGAATCGCCACCAAATTATAGACCAGATTGGTGGCACTGGCCGACGGCCCGGCAACCCCCAACACGCTCATTTGAAAGGGCATCAGCAGAAAGGCACCGGAGATGCCGATCATGGAGGTAAAAAAGGAGATGATCGCAGCGGCCAGGGGCGGCAGCCAGAGTGGGAGCGTGACCTGGGAGACAGCAAAGGTAACCTCCATCACATCATCACTCCGGGCAACGGCACCCGCTTAGGTAACCCTTTTTTGCCAGAGACTGACAGATTCTGTCAATCTCTGCTCCATAGGGGTAGGGCGGTCACAGGGGATTGAGGGAAGATACCTGGTTGATGGCCATGGCCCACATATAATCGGCCATTCTGCCATTGTGGATATGGCCCACCAGGGCAACGCCTTTATTTTTCTGCAGGGTGCGACACATGGTATGCAGCCAGACCGGAGGAAACTCGATGGCGTTATTGACTTTCCGGCAATCTTCTTCTGCCGAATTGCACAATTTCCTTGTTTCTGGAAAAGTTGATTGATTGGCGAAAGTGTCATCCCATGTACGTTGCGTGGCCATATTCCCCTCCAGTATCTGCATTATTATCCAGCATCCAGCAGCCATTGAAGATTCCCTTTTCAGAACCCCTGGAAACCTGCCCATAAGGGATAGGCTTGTTTTCCTGGAGGCACCTGCACTTGGGAAGACCAACTCTTTACCAAAACTCCTTACCAAAACTCCTCACCAAAAGACTATGCATTTTCCGCGCCAGAAACTTTTGCTGGACGATTGAAAATATACCCCAGTCAAGTGATCGCCTGCTGACGGCAAAAATCAGCATGGATTAAGGTTGGGAGGGCAGTCCCGGAATATCCCGAAGATGCCCGACTGAATCCAGAATTGGGTCGGCTATCTCCTGCCTATTGGACATTTGTCCGTCATAAGTGAACCCATGATCCTGGTAAACAGCCGATCCAATTGCTATTGGCTACAACACAGTTTTAGAATGACCAGGTATAGCCTGCACGGGTGAGCCTATCGCCCAATTAGGCCATGTTCCCACCATCGGTCCACACCTGGGAAATGGTGGAGGTAAATGCCAACCTGCGGAAATCCCTCTCGAAATTCAAGACAGGTGGGAAGTTGAAATGCGAAAAATATTAAATTCTTTAGTACGTATCGCCATTGGTGTGGGCATAGGGATTCCCCTGGTACTCTTTCCCTACTTCTATTTTGCACAAGAGTCCCTGCTGTTTCCTGCCCCTTTCTATGATCCTGCCCAAAACGACTTGCTCCCCGCCTTGTATTCTAATGCCGAGGAGATACGGGTGACGGCTTCAGATGGGGTGGTGTTGCACGGCTGGCTGGTCAAAAGTGGCAAGGCGGATGGCAAAATGCCGATGCTGATCTACTTTTCTGGAAACAGTGAATTGGCCGACGATTTTCCCATTCAACAGGCTGCTCTGAAAGACTGGGGCATCCTCATGATCAACTATCGCGGTTATGGAAAAAGTGAAGGAAAGCCCAGCGAACAAGCTTTGGTTGCCGATGCAGTGTTGTTATACGATACCCTCACCAAACGCACCGACGTGGACACCACCCGGATTGTGGCCATGGGACGCAGCCTGGGCAGTGGTGTAGCCGTAAAATTGGCCCATGAGCGACCCCTCAGGGCGGTTATCCTCGCCACCCCCTATGACAGCATTCGGGCCGTGGCACAGGACATGCTCCCTTATATTCCAGTATCCATCATCCTCAAGCATCCTTTCGACTCCCTGGCCCTGGCACCCAAGATCAACACTCCCATGCTGTGTCTGATTGCCGGGGACGATACCCTCATTCCGCCTCCCCATGGCAAGCGATTGGCCAAAGCCTGGGGTGGTCCCACAGATGTGCAGATTCTACCCGGTGTGGACCATGATACCATTTACGGACATCCCCACCTTTGGCGACTGGTTCGGGACTTCCTCCATCGCACCGCAGGTAGTTGACCCAAGCAATACTATTTAAAATATATATGTTTGATATATTTCAACTAGTTATTTATGAAATGTTAATTGACATTCGTTGGTAATTTCATCAATATATAAACTTGCCTCTTTTATTCCCCTCAATTCTCTTTACGGGAGATTCCCATGCCACAAACCAAAAAAACAGCCCAATCTTTGCGGGTCGCTACCTTTAATGTGGAAAACCTGTTCGCAAGGTATAACTTCAAACAAGCTGACGCCCCCGTACAAGCGGATGGTTTTACCATCAATGACCTGGCCTTCCGCATTATGGATGATCAAGAAAAAGCTCTCACCGGCAAGGTGATTACCGAGGCCAATGCAGATATCCTTGCTTTGCAGGAGGTGGAAAGCCTGGAAGTGTTGGATCGTTTTTGTTCCGAATATCTGTCTGGGATGAACTACCAACACCGGATTCTCATCGACAGCCACGATCCCAGAAGAATCGACGTGGCCCTGCTCAGCCGTTACCCTCTGGCCAATATTCGCACCCATCGGCAACAGCGTAACAGCAATAATTCGGGCTGGTTGTTTTCCAGAGATTGTCTGGAAGTAGAGGTGGCGGTTAAGGAAAAAATGCTGCATCTCTACGTCAACCATCTCAAATCCAAACTGGGTTCCGCACAGGAGAGCGATGCCAAAAGATTATCCCAAGCCAAGAAAGTCGCCGAGTTGGTGGATGCCCGCTGGAAAAAAGAGCAATACCAGGGCAACTTTATCGTCTTGGGTGATCTCAACGATTTTCCCACCTCCGCACCACTGGCTCCCCTGGTCAAACACCCTGGCCTAGTCAACGTGGTGGAACGTTTGCCCAAGGAAGAACGTTGGACCCATTATTATGCCGGTGATAAAAGCTACAACCAGATCGACTATCTTCTCCTGTCCAAAGCACTGGCCGAAAAAAATACCAACCCTCCCACCATTGTTCGCAGTGGTTTGCCTTTACGCGCCAGCCGTTACACCGGTCCCCGTCTGGCTGGGGTAGGCCAGGATCGCCCCAAGGCCTCCGATCATTCCGCCGTGGTGATGGAACTGGTGTTGGCATAGAGAAGTTGTTGGATGCCTGAAGATCCGTTGTAAAACAAACAGAAACCCCATGGGTAATGAGAAGAGAGCCACAATTTTCTTCCCCACAACCACCTAAGCCCCTCCAAAGCACGGTGGTACACCCATGGGGTTTTTTATAGCCAAGACAGTGAATGTCATAAATTATAACCATGCGTTCTTTTAATTTTAAAAAATTATAGTTATTCAAACTCTCCAATTTTTATAGGGTTGAAACATCATTTATCACACCATTGAATGCAAACTCTTGACGCCATGCTTTCTGCACGGGAAAATCCCAGACTAGAAAACTTCTTGCAAAGTCAATAGATTTCGATGGTGGAGAATATGAAACTCAGAGTTAAAATCACACTTGTGATTCTCTTTATTATTGGAATCTATGCCGTACTGGACTTTGCCATCCAACGGTTGATCATCCTTCCCAGCTTTTTGGAATTGGAACGGGAAACCGCCCGGCAAAACCTGCTGCGTAGTCGCGAAGCCATCCAAAACGAACTGGAACATTTAAAACTGTTCACCGCCGACTGGTCCATGTGGGATGATACTTATCGATTCGTCCAGGATAAGAATCAAGAATACATAGATGGCAATCTGCAAGCCAATACCTTCCAAATGTCCAAACTCAATCTGCTGTTTTTCTACAACGAAACCGGCAACCTGGTTTGGGGAAAATATTTTGATTTGAAAGACGCTGAATTCCAAGAGTATGACATTTTCCCAGAAAAAACCCAACCTGGAGACAAGCTGGTCGGTCACCAAAAAACCATGGACTCTGTGACTGGAATCATGACCACCAGGCAGGGACCTCTACTCTTTGCCTCCATGCCAGTGGTCACCTCCGCCCAGGAAGGTCCCATCAAGGGAACCCTCATCTCTGGCAGGCTGCTGACCAAAGAGTTGGAAGATAAACTTGTTCGCCAAACCCATGTTTCATTCAACTTGGTCCCTGTAGGCCAAGACAAGACAGAGGAAATTACCCAACTCTTGGCCAATGTTCCGGAAGGTGGCGATCCATTGCTGATCAAAGCCAGTGCCCATGAATTGACCGGCTACGATCTCATGCGGGATTACCTCTCCCAGCCAGCATTTTTAATCAAAGCGGTTACCACCCGGGAAATCAGCAGTAAAGGAGAACAAACCCTTATCATGGCTGTCAGCTCGGTTGTGTTGGCCGGGACCATGGTGGCCCTCGTGCTGCTGGGTGTGATGAAACATATGGTGGTTCAACCCTTATCAAAGGTAGCCCAGCATGCACAAGCCGTTGGTGGTGGCCCCGACTATTCGCTGCGTCTGAACTCGCCACGTCAGGATGAAATCGGACTCCTGGCCAACGAAATTGACGCCATGGTGGAACGGTTGGCCTACTATCAGAAAAGACTGGCAGATCAATCCTATCAAGCGGGGATGTCGGAACAGGCAGCGGCTACGTTGCACAATTTACGCAATGCCATGGTCTCCCTCACCGTACCGTTGGAAACCATCCACGAACGATTCAGCCGCTTGCCTCAACAAGAGTTATCCATGGCCTTGGAAGAGCTGTCGGGGTCGTCGGTGGACCCGGCCCGGCGGGAAGCCTTGGAGCACTTTACCCGTCTTGGTCTGCGCGCCTGGTTGGAAATGGCAGAAGATTATCAGGGAACCTATGCCAAGGTGCGTGAACGCATTCGCTTGATTGAAGGCATTCTCTCCTGGCAGGAAACCCTCTCCCCCTCTCCTTTGCCCCTGGAATATTTTTTCCTGGATGAACTATTGGAAGATGCCATGAGGCTGGAGGCCAATCTTTTCTCTCAAAGCCAGGTACAGGTGGTCATGGATGGGGAGTTGCGACAGATAGGACATTTGCATTTGCCACGGGTCATCTTGTTACAAGTGGTGAGCAACTTGTTTATCAATGCGGTGGAGGCGATTGCTTCCGGGAACAATCAACCCGGCACCATCCATGTGAAAGCCCAAAAGATGGGGCAACAGGTGGAACTCTCCTTCCAGGACAATGGTTGTGGCATTGAAGAACAAGATTTGACCCGCATCTTTCAGCGTCATTTTTCCACCAAGACCGTGTGGGGAAGAGGGGTTGGCCTGCATTGGTGTGCCAATGTGGTCAACGCCATGGGAGGGCAATTGACCGCCGAGAGTCCAGGACCAGGAAAAGGAGCCACCTTCCGCCTGCTGGTTCCACTGGCCATGGAGGATTCCTCTCATGTCCCCACTTGATCTGCCCATGCGTATTCTGGTGGTGGATGATGAAGCGGAAATCCTGGATGCCTACCGGCAAATATTGATGCCCTCCGTGCAACAGGGCCATCTGTTGCACATGGCCAACGCTTTGTTTAATACGGGTAGAGCCTCCCCTACCCCACTACCCATAACCGATTGCCGTTTTTTTTCCCAGGGAGAGGCGGCTGTTTCGGCTGCGGGAGAGGCTTTACAGGAGGGAAAACCTTTTGGGGTGGCCTTCCTCGATATACGCATGCCCCCCGGCATCAACGGGGTTGAAACCGCCGTTCGCTTACGTGGGTTGGATAAAGAAATTCTGCTGGTAATGGTCACGGGTTATTCCGACCATGAACCAGAAACCATTACCACCCGCATACCACCCGTGGACAAACTGCTCTTTTTGCGCAAACCCTTCCACCCTGCTGAAATTCGTCAACTGGCCCACGCCTTGGGGGCACGCTGGTCCCTGGAACGTAAGTTGGGCGACTATCAGCGACACCTGGAAGAGACCGTGGCTGCCCGCAGTGAGGAGTTGCAACAGGCACTGGCCAAGGCCATGGCCGCCTCCCAAGCCAAAAGCAACTTTTTGGCCAATATGAGCCATGAAATAAGAACACCCATGAATGCCATCATTGGTTTTGCAGACCTTGCCCTGCAAAGCCAGCCCAGTGGGAAATTACTGAATTATCTTAGTAAAATCTCTACTGCATCCCAATCATTACTGAATATTATCAACGATATACTGGATTATTCCAAAATTGAGGCAGGCAAGTTAGTCTTGGAATCTGTACCTTTTTATCTTAAAGATAGTTTGGACAGATTGCTCGTCATCTTTGAACCCTCCCTGGGGGCCAAAGATTTAAAATTAACCATCCAGGTTTCACCTGAAAGTTGTTATCTTCTGCAAGGGGATGCCATTCGTTTAGAGCAGATATTATTGAATTTGGTTGGCAATGCCATTAAGTTCACCCGCCGGGGGGAGGTGGCCATCCATGTTCGAACCCTTCATTTATCGGAGGAGCGGGTAAGCTTGGAGTGGTCGGTGCAGGATACGGGTATTGGCATGAGTCCTGAACAGGTGCAAGGACTCTTTCAGGCATTCAATCAGGCGGATACCTCCACCACCCGCAAATTTGGTGGTACCGGGTTGGGGTTGGCCATCAGTCGCAGACTGGTGGAATTGATGGGGGGAAGCTTAACCGTTGAGAGCCAACCTGCCAGAGGAAGTCGTTTTACCTTTGCCTTGGAATTTCCCTATCAAAAGGTGGAAACCGAGGTTGTCTCACTTAAAAAAAACACAGAGAATCTTCCTTCCTGGCACCATTTGGTTGGGGTGCGGGTTTTGTTGGTGGAAGACAATGCAATTAACTATCAAGTCGGCAATGAAATTCTCACCAACGGTGGAATGGATGTGACCTGGGCCAGGAATGGTGTGGAAGCCCTTGCCAGGTTGTCCGAGTCCAGGTTTGATCTGATCCTGATGGATATTCAAATGCCGGAAATGGATGGCTATGCCACCACCCTTGTCATTCGCAGCCTACCAGGAATGGCCGATTTGCCCATTGTGGCCATGACCGCCCATGCCATGAATGAAGATCGGCTGAAAAGTCTGGAAGTTGGCATGAACGATCATGTCAGCAAGCCAATCTCCCGCCAGGAATTGTTCACCACCATCAGCAAATGGCTGCCAGGAAAAGTTGTCTGTTCATACCAACCAACCGAATCGGACGCAATTCCCAGCCAGACCGATTGGGCAACACCAGGTTTGGATTTTCCCTCCGCACTGCAAAGGATCAATGGCAAGAAAAGTTTGCTGTTCACTCTGTTTCGGGAATTTCAACAGGAAACTTCCAGCATGGTGAAAAACCTGGTTCACCTGCTGGAGCAAAATCACCCGGATGATCGGGAACAAACTTTACGTCTGGTGCATACCGTTAAGGGTATGGCGGGTAATGTCTCCGCTTATCGGGTATTTGAATCGTCCCAGCGTTTGGAGAAAATTTTAAAGCAGAAACAAGATGAGCAAATTCCTCTTGCCTTGCAAGAATTACAAGAAAATATCCATCAGGTATGTACCAGTATGGAAGCACTCTTGGCCCAGGAGAGTGGTGAGGAAGAGGTTTCCTTAGCCCATGGGGAAGGTTTGGAACAATTGATATTGGATTTGGATCTCATGTTGGAGAGAAAAAATGTTAAGTCCATTGCCCTGTGGGAAAAGCTGCAACAAGCATTAACCCTTACCCCCTCTGTGATGGAGGTGTTGCCGCAATTGTCCGAACATCTTTCACGCTATAATTTTTCTTCAGGCCGTTTGCTCTTGCGAGAGTTGACTCAAACATTAGGTTTGCCCCTCTTTCAGGAGACGACGACCATTGACGATGACCAACAAGCTGGTACCCATATCAGCGATGACCGCCATCCATAGGGAGGCCATGCCAAAAGCTGCCAACAACAGGAAAAATCCTTTGATGCCAATGGCAAGAACAATGTTTTGCCATAATATTTTGTGGGTGGCGTGGCCAAGCTGGATAAAGGAGGCCACTTTGGCAAGATCGTCATTCATGATGATCACATCGGCGGTTTCCATGGCGGCATCCGTCCCGCTGCCTCCCATGGCGATACCAATGGTTGCCCCTGCCAAGGCCGCTGCATCGTTGATCCCATCCCCTACCATGGCCACCTTTTGGTAACGTTGGGTCAACTCTTCGATGGCCCGCCATTTTTCTTCCGGCAGCAGGTTGGCTTGCACCTGATCGATTCCCGTATGACGGGCAATGGCCTCTGCAGTGGCAGGATTGTCCCCAGTAAGCATGAGAGTGACGATTCCCAACCCATGCAGACGGGCAATAGCGGGGGCAGCATTGTCCCGTAATTGGTCGGTAACCGCGAAAATGGCCAAGGGTTCCCGTGGAGAGGCAAGGATAACAACGGTTTTCTCATCTTCTTCCAACGGACCAACCATGGCCGCTATTTCTGGGGTATGCAAGCCCAGCTCGGTCAACAATCGTAAGTTGCCCAGGTGATAAACTTCCCCGGACACCACCCCTTTGGCCCCACGACCAGCCAGGGCCTCAAATTCACGCACATGCAGCAGGAGACGATTGGCAGGCCAGGCGGACCGAATGGCAGCGGCCACCGGATGTTCCGAATGGGCCTCCAGACTGGCAGCCAGGCGCAACACCCGCTCTTTTTCCTGCTGCCCCAGGAGGATCACCTCACAAAGTTCCAAACGCCCATGGGTGAGGGTGCCGGTTTTATCCAGGGCGATGGCCTTCAGATGGTGGGCCTGTTCCAGGTAGAGTCCCCCTTTGATCAGGATTCCCTGTTTGGCCCCAGCCGCCAGTCCGCTGACAATGGTGACCGGCGTGGAGATGACCAGGGCGCAGGGACAAGAAACCACCAGCATCACCAGGGCATTGTAGACACTTTCATGCAATGGCATTTGGAACAACAAAGGTGGCAAAACCGCCAGCAGGCTGGCGATGAGCACCACCGCCGGGGTGTAATATTGGGCAAAGGATTCCACAAAACGTTGCATGGGGGCACGTTTGCTTTGGGCCTCCTGAATGGTGGCAATCATGCGTGCCAGGGTGGAGTGACCCGCATCGCTGGTGACACGAAATTCCAGGGTGCCGGTTCCGTTGATGGAACCCGCAAACAGGCTATCCCCCACCTCTTTCAGCACCGGCATGCTTTCTCCCGTAATGGGAGCCTGATTGACGGCTGAACGTCCTGCCAACACCACGCCATCCAAGGCAACCCGTTCGCCTGGTTTAAGCAGGGCGGTGGCTCCCACCAACGCGGTAGCCGTGGGTATGGTTTGCCACTCCCCTTGCTCATTGCGAAGGGTGATCTCCTCCGGGGTGAGGGACATCAACTCCCGCACGGCATGACGGGCCTTGTCCAAAGAGAGGGTTTCAATCCATTCGGCGAGGGCAAAAAGAAAAATCACCATGGCAGCTTCCGGCCATTGCCCCAAAATCATGGCCCCTACCACCGCCAGGCTCATGAGAAAATGGATATCCAGGGACAACCGGCGAACCGCCTGCCAACCTTGTTGTATGGTTTTAAACCCACCCACCAGAATGGAAAACAGGGCCAGAGCGATGATCCAAGGGGAATCCTCTGCCATGCCAGACCAGGCCCCTACTTCTGCCAAGGCCGCACTGGTTCCAGAGGTCACCAAAACCCACCGTTGCCTCGTGGTCAAAGCTGGAGGCGGTGGGACCAGGGGAGAGAGGCTGTCACAGGAACCGGAACAACAAGCTGAAGACATGGAGGATCCTCTAACTGGGCGAGGTGTGGTTGAAAATCATTCCGCTTTCATCCATTGGACACCCTGTAGCCACTACAGGGTCAAGCAAGTTTTTTCCCAGGGTGGTTGAGGAGGGATGGTTTGCCAAGCTAAGATGGCTATGCCATGATGATGGCTATGGAAAGTGAAGAAAGGAATGGAGGAAATATGGACTCTGAGAGCCGTGCCATGGTCAATCCGCCATCAGCCGATGATTTGCGGCGGTGGGTGGCCAAGCTTAAGCAGGCAGAAGCCAACAATCATCTGCAAGGTATTGTGGACATTCTGAAAAATGTTCCCCAATCTCCATCCGTGAGTCTGGCATTGCTGGTTGCCTTGTTGGGTGAAAAAGGTGTTGCCTCGGCTTGGCAGCTTGCCAAACTGTTGCATGGTCGGGGTTTGGGTAATGAGGTGAGTGCCTTTGCAGAAGGGTTGGGCGAATGCATGTTTGGCCAACCGGAGAGTCGCCTGCAAACAGTTCAACTATTGGGACGTTTGATGGAAGGCCTGCCTGCTCCACGTCTGGCCGCCCTTTATGAGATCATCAAGGTTCCCTTGCGGGATATCGGACTGGATGCTTTTCGCAAAAAAAATTATGAATTTTTATTGAAAGGTTTATTGCCCCTGATGCAGGCGGCTGTGCCTGCCTTTCGCACCCTGTTGGATGTGAACGCACCTGTCCCCACCATAGATCTTTTTCAGATGGCCCAAGAGGGGGAGCAACGGGCCAGGCTTCTGACTTTTCAAACCTCCAATGGACAGGATCGGCAACCACGGCGGGCATTGGTGGCGGTTCGCAAAATTGTTCTGGGAAAACGGGAGTTTGAATTTGGACCCTTTTTTACCCGTTGTTTGAAAATGTATGGTTGGCAGGCCGCCTTTTTTGGTATTGAGATAACCACCGCCGATGCCATTTATCAGCAATTGACCCACCAGTGTAAGGAGATGCAACCCGAGGTGATCTTTTTGGACCTGGAATTATTGTTGCTGGATGGCAATGGGCGCGCCCTGTTTTTTGAACTCCTGATTCAACTGCGTCGTGTTGTCCCTGGCGTCAAGATTGTCGCCATTTATTTTGATGTCCATTATTTGGACAAGGCGGTGTTTGAAGTGGCCTCTGCCATGAGTGATTTGTCCTGGACCTTGGGGGGGACGGAGCAGCTTTACCAGGAGATGGACCATTTTCCCAACAGGGTTTACTGCCCGCTGGTGGCTGAAGAGTCTTTCCGTGGCGAGAGCAGGCCGTTAAAAGAGAGCCTTCTCTTTTCCGGGCGGGTGTTCAATGTCAACTGGCATCGCATTTTCTGGTTGGCCGCCGTGGAAAGCTTCAATCTTCCCATAGCAGCAGAGATCACCCCAGCCCAACTTCCCCACCAGGTGGATATTTTGCAGGACTATAAAAACTACAATCAGCGGATTGCCGACGCTTGCGGTTGTGTCAATTTTTCCATGCGGGATAATTTGCACTGCTCCTTCACCGGGCGTCCCTTTGAGGTCATTCTCAATCGCTCCCTGCTGGTGCAAGAGCGCAATCCGGTGATGGATTATTATTTTGTGGCGGGGAAACATTATTTGGAATTTTCCTCTTTTGCCCAATTGCGTGGGATTCTCCATCTCCTCCAGGAGCAGCCAGCAGAGTTGGAAAGGATTCGTCGGCAGGGATTTGCCTTTGCCCAGGGCAGGTATGCCAATGAAAAAATTATCGGGCATTTGGAACAGCGTTTGTTTGGTTGAGGAACTTCCATGAAAATTGGTGCGTTGGCCCGTTTGGCGGGCTGTGAGGTGGAAACCATTCGCTATTATGAGCGGGAGGGATTGCTGGGAGAACCACAACGGGATAGTTCAGGCTATCGATGTTACGAAGGCAACCATGTGGAAGGCTTGCAGTTTATCCGTCACTGCCGTTCCCTGGATATGAAATTATCGGAAATTCGCCAATTGCTGGATTTTCGCCGCCATCCCGAGTGGGAGTGTTCCGGGGTGAATCAACTGTTGGATGTGCAGATAACCCGGGTGGAGGAACAGATTAAAAATTTATTGATCTTAAAGGAACAATTGATTGCCTTGCGGGGAGAGTGCGAACATCGTCAGACTGCCCGCAAGTGTGGCATTTTACGTTCACTCAATCAGGCTGCCCAGGGGCAGGGATGTCCCTGTCATGGTGGTGGAGCTGCCTGAGTAAAGGCTTTCATAGCGGGAGATCATCTCTTGCAAGCTGAAGTGGGCAAGCACATGTTGTCGTCCAAGATTGCCCAAAGAGCTTCTACCTTCTTTTCCCAGTTCCACCATGGTGGCCATGGCTTGGTGCAGGGCGGGGATATCTCCTGCTGGCAAGAGGGGTGTTCCCTCCGGCACCATGCGCTGGGCGTCACCGCATTGGGTGGCGATACAGGGAAGAGCACAGGCCATCCCTTCTGCCAGGGTATTGGAAAATCCTTCTCCCCACAGAGAGGGAATCACCAGCACATCCAGGGCTGCCATCACCCTTTCCACCTGCTGCATCTCCCCCAATAAAAAAAATTTTTGTGGACACCCGCTGGCAACCACCAGGGGACCAAGAAGGGGGTCTTCCATCTCCACTTGACGCCCTGCCAGGAGAAAATAAACCTTCTCCTCCTGTTTGGCCAAGGCCGCTGCCGCTTGAATATACTCTTGCTGTCCCTTCATGGGATGGTTGCGGGCCAGCAATCCGAACACCACCCCATCTTCCGGCACGCCCAACCGTTGTCGCCAGGCGGTACGGGCTTCCTCACAGGGTTTAAAATTGTTCCCGTCGATGCCATTGACAATCACCTGCCAATGGTGGGGAGCGTAGCCCAGTTGGCGATGATCTTCCATTCCCTGCCAGGAGTTGACCACCACCCCAGTGACCCGACGGGAGAGTTTGCCCAACAGCCAGGGAAGCCAGCCATGATAATCCAGCCAACCCTTGGCCACCACACGGGTGCAGCGAATATTCCAATAGACCCTGGGCACCCGCCCCACCCCCACCAGCCAGGCCAACAGGTCTGCGGGATAGAGCCAGCTTTGCAAAAGGGAGGGGTGCAACCGGTTGAGGAGATGTGCCAATTTTACCAACGCCAGGGGATAACGCCAGGGGGTCGTCATGTTCAAGGCATACACCTCAACCCCTGCCTGTACCAATTCATCGCCAATCAGACCACGCCCTCCCATGGAGACCACCACATGGCGCAATTGGGGATGCCGGGAGGAGGTCACCAACCGTTGCAAAACCCGTTGTGCCCCTCCCGTTTTCAGGTTGGCGATTAAATGCAGGATGGTGATTTGTTGAAGATCGGGCATTATTCTTTTGACTTGATGGAATTTTAGATTAAGACTAACTATCCAAGCCTAGTAGCCAAAGGAATTTTACAAAAAGGCTGGGTCAGGAGCACGGAAATGTCCAATGATAAGCCAATTTTTTGGAAATGGGTGTTTCTTTTAACCCTTCTATGGGGAGGTTTGGCCATGGTCCAGGCGGAAGAAGATAAAGTTGCCAAGGCCACCTTTGCTGGTGGTTGCTTTTGGTGCATGGAAGGTCCCTTTGATAAACTACCTGGGGTGGTATCCACCATTTCCGGTTATGCGGGTGGCACTTGGGACAATCCCACCTATGAGCAGGTTTCCGGTGGCAACACAGGCCATGCGGAGGTGGTGCAGGTGACCTATCACCCGGAGAAGGTTTCCTATGAAACCCTGCTCAAGGTTTTCTGGCAGAACATTGATCCCACCACCCCCAACCGGCAATTTTGTGATGTGGGCAGCCAATATCGTTCTGCCATTTTCTATCATGATGAGGAACAAAAACGTCTGGCCATGGCCTCCCTGGCAGCCCTTGCCCAGAACAAGACCTTTGCACAAGAAATCGTCACCCAGATTGCCCCATTGGAAAAATTCTGGCCTGCCGAAGAGTATCATCAGGACTACTATCGGAAGAATCCCCTGCGTTACGCCTACTATCGTTCCTCCTGTGGGCGCGACCAGCGTTTGCAACAGCTTTGGGGGGAGAAATAGACCATGCAACGGCGCAATTTTTTACGAACCATGTTAACCGGCTGGGCTTTGTGGCCCCTGCTGGCCCGATCTCTTGAACAGGAAAAAATCATGAAGGATACGGTTATGCTTCCCAAAGATGACAACGAATGGCGGCAACGGCTGGCCCCGGAGGCGTTTCATGTCTTACGCCAGGAAGGGACGGAGCGACCTTTTACCAGTCCCCTCAACCAGGAAAAGCGGCAAGGAACCTTTGTTTGTGCCGGTTGCGACTTGCCCTTGTTTGATTCCAGCATGAAATATGAGAGTGGCACCGGCTGGCCCAGCTTTTTTACCACGCTGCCGGGGGCGGTGGAGACACGGCTGGATTTTAAACTGTTGTTGCCCCGGACCGAATATCATTGCAGCCGCTGTGGCGGTCATCAGGGACATGTCTTTGATGATGGTCCACCGCCCACGGGTAAACGTTACTGTAACAATGGAGTGGCCTTACGCTTTGTCCCAAGCTAGCGAGGACATGCCCAACAGATCATAGAATCAAGCAAGTATCACCCGAACAGGTCTTCCTGTGAAGACCTTCTCAAGACTATCAGGCAGAACATTCTCCCATCAAAAAAAGATTAATAATCAACACTTAATAATTTTTCTCTGAAAAAATTGCAAGATTGTCGCATTTGGCAAGGATTTCATCTTTCTGCCGGGGGCAAGTCATGGCAAACTGCAACGCCGCCAGACCTTACGACAGGCACCATCGGTTACCCCCCTCTGAAATTGGCACAGGTGAAAAAATGATTGCTCTGCAAAAATTTAAACTTTGGAAACTGCTTATTCTTCTCATTTTTCTTCCTATTGCCGCTGATATCTATTACGGCTGGGACCACACCTATGCCTCTTACCGTAAATTGCAGGCCGATCTGCAAGTGGCCGATTTGGCCACCCTCGCCTCCCACATGGCCGACTTTATCCACGAAGCCCAAAAAGAACGGGGTCTTTCCTCCGGTTATCTGGGCAGTCGGGGCGCACGCTTCAAAGAGGAACTGGTCACCCAGCGCAAACAAACCGATGAACGCTACCAAGCTCTGATCGGCTATACCTCCTCTTCCCGTCTGGCCATCTTTCAGGATTTACTCCCCCGCCTGAACGCCTCCCTCAAATATGCCGAAGGACTCCGGCAGGCCCAAAGTGATCTACCCTCCCCCTTCAAGGAAAGCAGCCGGGGCCAAGGAATACGGGATAATGTGGATCAACAAAAAATTTCCGCTGCCGAAGCCATTGATTATTACGCCAAAATGATTGCCGAACTCTTGGCCGTCGTCTCCCAGTTTGTGCAATACAGCCCCAATGCGGAAGGTGCTCAGGTTATCTATTCTTATGTAAATCTAATGAAAGGCAAAGAGTTTGCTGGTATCGAACGGGCGGTGCTCACCAACACCTTTACCAGTGGCGGCTTTTTACCTGGCATGTTTGTCCGCTTCAGCCAGCTTATTGCCAAACAGGATGCCCATTTTGAGGCCTTCCTTTTGCAGGCCAAACCAGAGCAAGCGGCCCTTTACCAGGAAAAAATGTCCCAATCTGTGGTGGCCGAAGTGGAAAAAATGCGGCAAACCGCCTTTCGCGCTGGAGCAGCCAGCCGCTTGTATGTCACCCTGGGAAAAATTGTGGAAGAGTACGGCTTTCGCGGCTTCATCCATTTTGAGCGCAATGCCTTGATCCGCCCGGAACAAGCCGCCGATTATCTGGATCGTTTATGGTATGCCCACGGCAGCATCTCCCAATTAATCACCAACGCGAAAAAATATTCTGAGATTTCCCCCCGTGACCGGGAGAATCTGGATATCCTGCAAGCCAACCTGGATGCCTATTTGGCAGTGAGTGATAAAATCATCGCCCTGCAACAAGAGAAAAAGACCACCCAGGAGATCGACGCCCTCTTAAAGGTCAACGATGATCCGGCAGGCAAGGCCATTCTGGAACTGTTTGAATCCACCGCCGTGGGACGCTTTGGCATCGATCCCAAAACATGGTTTACCACCATCACCCAAAAGATCGATCTGTTGCGGGAGGTGGAAGCCTTTATCGGCCAGGATATTCAAAAACGGGCTGCGGAACAGATTGCCCAGTCCAAACAACAGATGGTCATTACCGCTATTCTCACCCTGATCTTACTGGTGCTCACCTTTATCCTGGCCATTGGCATCGCCCGTGCCATTCTGCGTTTGGTAGGGGGTGAACCGGCCACCATTCTGCATATTGTCAGCTCCATCACCGGTGGCAACCTGCAAGCCGATCTTTTGTTGCAAAACTATGGCCTGCATCGCCAACACGCCACAGGCATCCTGGAGGCCATTATCCAAATGGTGGATACCCTGCACGCCTTGATTCATAACATTGCCGACCGGGCGAAAAAACTGGAGGATGCCTCCGACAATCTCAACCATGTTTCCCAGGAGATGGCCAGCGAAGCCCAATCCTTGACTCAACAGGCCAATCATGTGGCCTCTGCCACGGAACAAATGAACAGCAACATGGGCACCATCTCCACCGCAGTGGAAAAAATGTCGGAAAACATGCTCCTGTTATCGGAATCGGCCACGGAAATGTCCAGCAACATGACCACCATTTCTGCGGCGGCGGAGGAGGCCAGTGTCAATCTCAATACAGTGGCCGCAGCTTCGGAGGAGGCCAGCATGAGCATGGTCCACATCCAGGACGCTGCCGTGCGCACCAGTGGGAATGTGAACGGGGTTGCATCGGCGGTCAAGGAGATGAACACCTCCTTACACCAGGTGCAATCCCGTTGCGAGGAAGCCAGCCGGGAAGCCTCCCAGGCAGCAGGCAATGTGGAGGAAACCTTCCAGGTGATGGATCAACTGGCCCGCTCTGCCCAGGAGATTGGCCAGGTAATCAACGTGATCAAAACCATTGCCGAGCAGACCAAAATGTTGGCTCTCAATGCTGCCATTGAAGCGGCTGGCGCGGGGGAAGCGGGCAAAGGATTTGCCGTGGTGGCCAACGAAGTAAAAGAGCTGGCCCGCCAAACCGGCGATGCCACCCAAATGATTGCCCAGCAGATCGACACCATCCGCGGACATACCCGTGATGCTGACCAGGCTGCCCGCCAGATCAGTGAAATTATTTTACGTCTTGGTCGTACCAACGGTGATATTCTCACCGCCATGATCCACCAAGGCCAAACCCTCACCACCATCACCTCTTCCATGAACAATGCCTCCAGCGAAACCAGTGAGGTCACCAACCGGGTGCAGGAAGCCAGCCATGGCATTGAAGAGGTGGCTCGTAGCGTTCAGGAGATATCATCCGGCATAGGCGAGGTCAGTCAAAATGTGGTCGCTGCCTCCTCTGGCGTGCAGGAGATGACCCGTGGCATTGCCGAATCCTCCCGCCGCACCAGCGAGGTCACCCGCAATGTCAATGAGACCTATGTGAGTACCCGCCAGGTAATGAACAGCATGGGCGATGTCAACCGTTCCTCCAATCGTATGCACAGTTTGAGTCAAACGGTGACCAGCAAGGCCAACGAATTGGCCGCCATTGCCGTGGATCTCAATCAGGAGTTGGCCACCTTCAAAACCTGAACAACTTTATTGGCTTTCCTGGCAGGGTTTGGGTATACTTTGCCGGTTTATTGTTCTCTAACCGGAAGAGCGTCTTATGAATTGGTTATGGTTGCTGCCTGCTGTTTTGGCCATCACCCTTTTGATCACCTTTTTTCCCGTGTTCAGCCGTCGGGGGCATCAACCCTTGCATGCTGGCCTGGAAGGGGATCCACGGGCTGCCCTGGAAGATCAACGGGAGTTGTTGTTACGCCAGTTAAAGGAGATTGAACTGGATAGCCAGGCAGGTTCCGTTACCTCGGAGGGTGCTCTGGCCCTGCGTAGCAGCCTTGAGCAAGAGCTTGCCCAACTCCTGACTCAACTGGACGCCACCCCCAATCTTCCACCTCCAGCCAGCGAAGCCCCCAGCAATCGCTCCCTGGATATTGCGGTGACGGTTGCGGTGATGCTGGTGATTCTGGTCTTGTCGGGTGGGGGATACTGGTATCTGGGCACCCCGGTGGCTCCCCAAAGTACTGGCCATGGTCCCCAGGGGGCGGCTGGTGATTTGCGACAAATGGTGGAGGGCTTGGCCCAACGTTTGAAAAATGAACCGGACAATCTGGATGGCTGGTTGCGTCTGGGGCGTTCTTATGCCTTTTTAAACCGGCTGCCGGAAGCCCTGGCCGCTTATAATCATGTCCTTTCCCGCGACCCCAGCAATGAAGATGCCGCTGTGGCTGTGGCCGCTCTGCAAATTCGCAGTCAGGATGGTGAAGCGGTACGGGCAGGCATGGAAATGTTTGAATCCATCCTGCTCAAAAATCCCAACCAACCCGACGCTTTGTGGTATTCCGGCATCAACGCCCTCAACAAAGGGGATACCTTGCGTGCCCTGACCTTGTGGAAAAAGCTGCGGGGAATCCTGCCTCCCAATTCCCAGGGACGCACCACTGTTGAGGAGGCCATTCAAGAGGTGGAAGCTGGGGGCACCGGGAAATAAGCTTGTCCCCAACGGGGAGGAAATTCCTTGACCACTATCTCTGAAGATCGAGCCATCTCGGATGTCTTCGACTCCCCCTGGAAGGAAATACTCGATGCCTATTTTAAGGATTTCGTGGAGTTTTTCCTCCCGCAAGCCTTCAAGGAGATAGACTGGCGGCGCGGCTATGAATTTCTTGACACCGAACTGGTACGCATTACCCGCGAAGCCAAAATCGGCAACCGTCATATGGATCGTCTTGCCAAGGTTTGGCTAAAAAACGGTCTGGAACGGTGCATCCTCATCCATGTGGATATTCAAGGGGAGCGGCAGAAAAACTTCCCGGACCGCATGTTTATCTACTACTATCGCTCCTATGATCTGAAACAGTGGCCGGTGGTTGGGGTGGCCATCCTGGCCGACACCAACAAAAAATGGCGTCCCAGGGAGTTTCGCCAGGAACTCTGGGGTTGCCAGGTGGTCTACCGGTTTAATGTGGTCAAATTACTGGACTTTTCTGAGGATATTGCTATCCTGGAACAATCGGATAATCCCTTTGCCATCGTTACCCTGGCCCATCTTCAGGCCAAAAAGACCAAAAAAAGGCCGGGTGAACGTTACCAGGCCAAGTGGCACATCATTCGCAGCCTTTATCAGCGGGGGTTTTCCCGACAAAAAATCATCGATCTATTCCGTTTTGTGGACTGGGTTCTCGCCCTGCCCCCTGAAGAAGATCGGCAATTCTGGCAAGATCTGTCTCACCTGGAGGAGGTTCAACAAATGCCTTATTTATCAAGCATTGAACGAATTGGTATGGAAAAAGGCATAGAAAAAGGCATGGAAAAAGGCATGGAAAAAGGCACCTTGAAAGGTCATGCCGACATGCTCCTTGCCCTCATCAAGAATCGTTTTGGCCAACCCCCGGAGTGGATAAGTACCAAACTGGCACAAGCTGATATGGAAACCTTGGTTCAGTGGGGAAATAAACTCTTCGGAGCCAAAAAGGTGGAGGAAATTTTTCAGTAAGCCATCACCAGTTCAGCGATCCTGCTTGACCACGTAGATCCAACACTCCTTGTTGCCCGTAATCAAACACTGCCGCTCCTTCAAGGTCACCGATAAGCGTTCCTTGAAATAATCCCCGATGCCCAAAATAATCCCCCTGGCCATGCTGCACAAATGACGGGGCGAAAGATAGATGATCAATATTTTCCGTGGGGCATAGTGAATGGTCATTAATCGGGGCGGCTTGACACCAGG
>JADFXB010000055.1 GCA_015233935.1 Magnetococcales bacterium
TTAATAAATAAATTTGCTACAAATTGTTACACCAACTTCTCTTTCCCAACATTGAACACTTTTTCCATGTTAAACAGAAAATTTAGTGATTTTCACAATGAATTCAACACATAACAAAAACACTTGCGCAAAATCAAATCGACATCTATCCTTAACCTATTTTTAATCTGCACTTTCCCCCCAGCAATTGGATCGGCAAATTTCTGTTGAATTTTGCATATTCGGTTGAATAAACCTGCCAAACACCTATGGGTTTAATGCTACTACATTGAAAAGTAGCATTTTTTTGCCACATCCACCGTAAGGAAAGATTATCATGAAGGCTTTATCAGGGCCCGTTTTGGGGCGCGCTGCTCTCTTCGTTTTACTGATTACGGGTGCTTCCGTGGAATCTGCCATGGCAGAACTGGATGCCAACGCCGCATTGGAAGTCTTAAAACGCAACGACTGCACCAAATGCCATTCGGTGAAAAAATCCAAGAATGGTCCCTCCTATCAAAAGGTGTCGGAAAAGTATAAAGGGGATGGGGCGGCGGAGGATAAAATTTACAAACATTTGACCACCTCCCCCAAGGTTAAGCTGGAAGACGGCACCACCGAAGAACACAAAAAAATCGACATCACCGATCCAGGGCAGTTAAAAGAATTCATTCGCTGGATCCTGTCGCTGTAACCCTATGAAAAATTAAAGTTTCATCTTTCGGCTCCCGGCTACCGCAAATCAAAGGGGTGGGGTTGGTTTGTCTGGAAATTGGGGGGCGAAACTGTGGCAAAAAAGGAGTTCATCTTTGAAAGCACGTCTATTTTTCCCCATGGGCCTGGGCATCTTTCTGGTTATGGGAATCCTCACCAACGTTTGGGCAGGGGAAGGCAAACCAGCCAACCCGGATGCCGTTCTGCGTGGCGATGCAGAATGCACCGTCTGTCACGAGGAGGAGGATTCGCTTGCCCTGTTGGCCATTGGTAAGACCAGACATGGCACCCTGGCGGACCCCCGTACCCCCACCTGCACCAGTTGCCACGGCTCCAGCCGGGATCATCTGGTAAAACCACCAGGCCAGGATAAACGCACCCCACCGGATATCACCTTTGGTCGCCGCTTTCCCAATCAACGACCCGATGAGGTGATTGACCAGAATTTTGGCAATTTCAATACCGCCATCACCCCGGTAGCCACCCGCAACGAGGCTTGTTTGAACTGCCATCGAGAGGAAAAGCTTACCTTCTGGAATACCAGTGCCCACTCCTCCCAAGAGGTGGCCTGCACCAACTGCCACGAAATTCACACCAGTCACGACCGGGCGTTGGATCCCAAGAGCCAGCCCAACGTGTGCTATTCGTGTCACAAACAGCAGCGGATGATGTTTAATCGTCCCTCCCACCATCCGGTTCCCGAAGGCAAAATGGCCTGTGCCGATTGTCACAATCCCCACGGCTCCACCGGACCCAAGGCGTTGAAAAAAGACAGTGTCAACGATACCTGTTATCAGTGCCATATGGAAAAACGGGGACCCTTCCTGCATGCCCATCCCCCGGTGGCAGAAGATTGTCTCATCTGTCACAACCCCCACGGCACCACCATCGCGGGTTTGCTCAACTATCGGCCTCCCTACCTGTGCCAGGATTGTCACAGCGATTCCGGCCATCGGGGCATGCCTGGCGGCTTGCCCACTTCCCGTGCTTCCGTCACTGGTGCCAACATGACCAACCTGATGGGCAGCGTGGGACGTGGCTGTTTGAACTGCCATACCAACATTCATGGCGGCAACAGTTCACAAAACAGTGCCACTGCCGGACGTTTCCGTCGTTAGGCCATCCACGGGAGGAACCCTCATGCACAAGACCAAAACCGTACTGACTTTGGCCGCCTGTGCCTCCCTGGGATTATGGGAAGGCCTGGCCCTGGCAGAAGAGACAACGGGAGATCGCGCCCCGTTGCCAAAAATGAGTGAAACCGCCGCACCATTTACCAAACCGGACAGCTCCGTTACCCTGGGTATCGGCTTTTGGGATGGTGATCGGCAAAAAAATGGCATGTTCGAACGGGTGCAACAATCGGAAACCGTTGGCATTCTTGATGCAGACATCAATCTGCGGGATGATGCCAGCGGCTCCTGGACCATTCTCAAGGCCCGTAACCTGACGGCAGAAGATCGCGAAGCCAAAATTGGCTACAACAAGCAGGGTGTCTGGGGGGTCTCCCTGGATTATAACGAAATTCCCCGTCATGCCCCTTACACCGTACTGACCAAGATCATCGGACTGGGCAGCGACAAGGTCACCATGCCCAATCCCCAAAGCAATGGCAGGGGTGGAGACTTCCACATCGGTACGGATAGAGAGCGGTTTAATCTGGAAAGCTTCCGCTTCATCAACAAGGAGTGGAAGTTCAACCTGGGGTTGCGTTACGAAAAGAAAGAGGGAACCCGCCATTGGGGACGGGGCAGTGCCCCGGAATTTATGGTGGAACCCATTGACTGGATCACCCGCCAGGCGGATCTTTCCCTCTCCTATCTGGGTAAAGAAAGCCAACTCACCGGCGGCTATAATGGCAGTTGGTTTGAAAACGCCTACTCGGTGGTGGATGTCATCCGCCAGGGAGATAATCCGGCTACCTTGGCCAACCACACCTATTTGAGCACCCCCCTGGATAACAATGCTCACCAGTTTTTCCTGCAAGGTGCCCACAGCTTTACCCCCACCACCAGGGCCAACTTTAAACTGTCCCATACCCGTGCCAAACAGAATGAGCACCTGGCCACTGCCGATATCGTCGGCCTGGCTGCCGCTACCGCTCCCACCAATCTTCAGGGTGAGGTGGATACCCTGCTGGCAACCGTTGGCCTGACCGCCCAACCCCTGCCCAAATTGCGCCTGCTGGCCAACCTGCGCTACAACGATGTGGATGATAAGACTCCCCCCTGGTTGGTGGTCACCGGAGGAACCCAAGTCCACTCCACACCCATGTCCTCTGAAACCTTTTCCGGCAAACTGGAAGGCACCTATCGCCTCACCAGTGGCGTCAGCCTCACTGCGGGAATGGAACATAAGGATCAAGACCGGCAGATTCCCTTTGGTAACGATACCAACAACGATGGCATGGATGACGAACGCTTTGTTCCCTTCCGTAGCGACTTGAAAGAAACCACCTATAATATTCAGGTGCGCAACTCCCTGTCCGATACCCTCAACGGCTCTTTGGGCTACCAGTATGCCGTCCGGGATGGGTCAACGTTGAGCCAGTCGGTGAAAATTTTGGGAAATACCCAAGGCAAAATCGCCCCCTTCTTTATCGCAGACAGAGTACGTAACAAATTGCGCATGGCCATGGACTGGAATCCCATGCCCGATTTGGATGTACAGTTTGTCTTTGAAAACGCCCACGATGCCTATGACACCGAAGATGAACCCTTCGGACGTCGTCGGGGCGAAGCCCGTCTCTATTCGGTGGATGTGGACTACGCCTTCACCAAAAAACTGCTCTTTACCGCCTGGTACAGCCACGATGACAATAAAATGTGGCAAAATTCCGGGCGTTGGGATCAAACCACCCCCACCATCCACGAAGCAGACAAATTTTCCCTGCTGAAAGATCGGGGCGATTCTTTTGGTCTGGGTGTGCGCAACCAGCTTAACCCGGATGTCAAACTGGGTGCCAACTATCAGTGGACAGAAACCGAATCCATCCATAACACCCGGGTGGTCACCGATCCCACCAATCCAGGCAACGATCCTGCCTATCCGGTGGGCCTCAACCCCTTGGGCAGCATCACCAGCCTTTCCACCAAGGTGAATGCCTTCCTGGAAATGGCCAACGTGGGACCAGGACTCTTGCGTTTTGACTACATCCTGGAACATTGGAAAACCAACGATTGGACGTGGCAGTTCGCCAACGGAACGCCCTTCATCTATGGCGTTGACAGGGATGGGAGCAAAGTCCTTGCTCGACCTGTGCAAACCTCTGAATTTGTAGGTTTACGCTACACCACCAAATTCCAGTAAGATACCTCCCCCCATGGATGCTAATGGAGACATCCATGGGGGGGTGTTGACTCAATGCAAACAAGAATACTTTTTGCTATGGCGATTTGTTCCCATTTTTTGTCTTTGATCAAGGTTCTGATTTATGCTTTGTCCATAAGCATAATAGCAGCTTCGTTCTCTTTTGCCGCAACGCCCCTGTTTGACAATGCCACCTGTCAGATCTGTCATGATGGCAACCGCTCCATTGAAGTACCCCATATTTCCCCCTACGCCGAAGAGGGGGAAAAACGGCTGTTACAAAATATTGAACCAGAAAAATATCACAAAGGCAGCCATGGGAGCATGACCTGCATGGCCTGTCATAGTGGGATCGTCAGCAAGGACCCCCCCCATCAAAAAGGTCCACCTCCTGCCGTTGACTGTGCAGGCTGCCATGAAAAATTATGGAAAGAGGCGGCCAGCGGGAAACCCCTCTCCCCTGCCTTGCAAAAGGTGGAGCAAAAAATTGCGGAATATCGTCAATCCTTTCATGCCCGGCCCAACAAGGATGATCCCCGCTTTGTCAATGCCACCTGCCATGAATGCCACGACAGCCATTTTTTTCAAATGACCGCCGACAAGTCCAGCCCAGACTATGCTGCCTGGCGTTTGACCATTCCCAAACTTTGTGGCAAATGCCATGAAGAGCAGTTGGACGACTACGCCCTCTCAGTACATGGCCGGGAAGCCATTCAAAAGCAAAACAGCAAGTCAGCCATTTGTACCGACTGCCACACCAGCCACAACATTATCGGTGCCCTGACCCCCGCCTTCAAGCTGCTCAACCCGGACGCCTGCGGTCAATGTCACAAAGGCAATCTGGCCACCTATCGGGATACCTATCATGGTCAGGTCAATCAATTGGGCTACCCCCATACCGCCAAATGTTTCGACTGCCATGAAAATCACAAAATTCGACAGGTGAAGGACGAAAAATCGTCGGTATACGGGGACAACAAGTTAAAAACCTGTCAAAAATGTCACGATGGTGAACATCGCCCCCTGGCTACTGTCGGCTTTAAATCCTACAGCCCCCATGCCCATGCCGGGGACTATGAACGCTATCCCCAGGTCTGGCTGGCCTCCCGTTTTATGACCGGTCTCTTTTGGCTGGTCTTTGCCTTTTTCTGGCTGCACTCGGGCTTGTGGTACTACCGGGAGTGGCAGGAGAGACGAAAACCCCGTCCCCATGTGAATCTACAGGCCATAGGTCTCACCCAAATCCGTCATGTGCGCCGCTTCTCCGCTGGCTGGCGACATGCTCACCTCTTCTTTGCCTTGACCGTGATGACCCTGGTATTAACTGGCATGACTGTTCATCATGCCCATACTCCTTGGGCACCGGTGGTCAGTCATTGGCTGGGTGGGGTGCAATCCATGGGCATCCTTCATCGCCTTGCAGCCACCCTGTTGCTGACCATTTTCCTGGGACATTTGGTCTACATCTTGCAGCATATTCTCCGCCAACCCGGTTTTCGCTGGTTCGGTCCCGACTCCCTCATACCCAACTGGAAAGATGTGACCGACTGTCGCGACATGTTTAAATGGTTTTTTGCTAAAGGCGAAAAACCCCGTTTCGACCGTTGGACCTACTTTGAAAAATTTGACTACTGGGCCGTTTTCTGGGGTATGGCGGTGATCGGTTCAAGCGGCCTGTTGCTGGCTTTCCCCCATGTGGCAGGCCAATATTTGCCAGGCTGGGTCTTCAACGTGGCCGCCCTGGTGCATGGTGAAGAGGCCTTTCTTGCAGCGGTCTTCATTTTCACCGTACACTTTTTCAACAACCATTTCCGCCCGGACAAACTGCCGCCGCCGGATGTGGTCATGTTTACCGGCAGCCAATCTCTGGAAGAGTTCCAACGGGATCATCCCGCCCATTACGACCGCCTGGTCAATAATGGGGAATTGGAACGTTTTCTCGTCCCTCCCCCCTCTAACAGTCAAAGCCTGGCTGCCAGAGGGTTGGGACTGTTGTTGCTGGCAGCAGGGTTTATCCTGCTTATTTTGGTGGTGCAGGGATATTTTACAAGTTAACACCTGGATCTCCGCAGTTTTAAGGAGTAGGGCATGAAGCTCAACCGTTTCAGTATCGGTACGCGTGTCATCATCGGCTTTACGATTCCCATGGTCTTGTTGACCTTTGTGGGGGTATGGAGCTGGTATGCCAGCAATATGGCCTTTCAGGATGCCAAAGAGGTCAAGGAAGAACGTTTGCGTCTGGCCCTGCTGGCCCAACGGCTTGGCAAGGATATGTTGCAGGTGCAACACTATCTGACCGAACTTCCCCTGCACACCGATCAAGATGATGAAGATATCTATAGTGGGGCCAAGGATTTTTACAATGCCTTCATGAAAGGGCTGGATGAATACGAGGCCCATTATAAAAATGCCAACGATGCAAAAGTTTTGGCAGATATCGGTAAAATGCGCAAAGCCTTCTCCGAATTTTACGCCATGGGCACCCGGATGGCGGAAACCTTCCTGAAGGAGGGTAAAGAGGCTGGCAATACCGCCAAAGAGGAGTTTGACGAAGCCGCCGAATCCATGGACTTTTACCTGGAACCCATGCTGCGCAAGGAACGGGAACATGCGGAACGGGATATGGATTCCCTGGTGAATAGCATGAGTGAGTTGCGCCGTGGTGTGGTGATCGTTATGGTGGTGGCCCTGGTCCTGGTGGGGTTGGTGGGGATGGTGATCATCCTGTCCATCACCCGTCCCATGAAAAAAATCGGGGCCTCCCTGGAAGTTTTAGCCGAAGGCGATTTAACCGAAAAGGTAGATGAATCGGGCCAGGATGAAATCAGCTCCATGGGCCATCAGATCAACCTTCTGACCGATAATCTCACCGGCAGCATTCGTTTGATCAACCTGCAATCCGGCTCCATCACCGCTCTGGTAAAAGAAATTCTCAAACTGCGTTCCAATTTGGAGCGGCAGGCAGAAACCATGGAAGTGAGCGTACTGGAGGTCTCCCGCCAGAACACCTCCTTGGGGGATGCCATCAGCCGGATCAAACATGTGGTGAAGCAGGCTGCCGACAACATGGATTCAGTCTCCAACGCCTCCGGTCAGGTGGCGGATCAGGTGCACATCATTGCCGGTCTGGCAGAGGAGACCTCCTCCAACGTGGTGACCATGGCAGCCGCTGCCGAGGAGATGACCGCCAACGTCCATGGGGTGAAGTCCAGTCTGGAGCAGGTCAACGAATCGGTGGATTCGGTGGCAGGTGCGGTGCGCCACATGAACTCCACCAATGGCGATATTCGCAAACTGTGTGGCCATGCCCTGGAGCACTCCTCTCAGGCAGATAAAAATGCCGAAGCCGCCCGAGAGGTGATCAACGCCCTCTCCCAGTCCGCCCAACGCATTGGCCAGGTGGTGGCCATCATCAATCGGATTGCCGATCAGACCAACATGTTGGCCCTCAATGCCGCCATTGAAGCCGCCGGAGCCGGTGAGGCAGGCTTGGGTTTTGCCGTGGTGGCCAATGAGGTGAAGGCCCTGGCCAGACAGACCGGGGAGGCAACCCAGTCCATTTCCCAACAAATCATTGAAATTCAAACCCGCACCAAAGATGCAGTGGGGGCGGTGGGTGAAATCAGCCAGGTGATTGGTCGGATTAATCAATCCAACCGGGAGATTGTCCACGCAGTGGAAGAACAGGCAGCGGAAACCCAGGCCATCGACTCTTCCATCAGCCGGGTCGCCCAAGCCAGCAACCAGGTGATGCAAAATGCCGCTGAACTGGGCCACGCCGCCCAAGAAGTGGCCCTGGTGGCCGCCAAGGCAGCGGGTAGTTCCAAAGAGATTGCCCTCTCCTCTTCAGTGGCCGCTGAAGCAGCCACTGCCATGGCCCAACAAAGTAACGAAGCCCTCAACTTTGCCCGTTCGGTGCAAAAAGAGGCGGAAGGAACCGATACCGCCTCCAATGCGGTGATGGAGAAAGCCCACCATGCCCACGGTGTGGTGCGTCACATGCTGGGGGCCGTCAACCATTTTCACTCTTTGGGGGATGTGGCCAGCAACATCAGCGACGCCCTCTTTGCCGCCCAATCCTCCCTCAACGTGGGACCGGAACCCTTCAACATTCTGCGCACCAAAGAGGCCCACCTGCTCTTGTTGGGCACCCTGGAACAGGTGCGGGCAGGAGAGATCACCCTGCAACCGGAAAATGTCACCCTTGCCCACATGTGCGAATTGGGACAGTGGATCCAGGGCGAAGGACAAGAAAAATTTGGCACCTCCGATCTCTTCATGCGCCTGGACGCCACCCACCAACAAGTGCACACAGCCGCCCGGGAAATTGTCCAATGGGTCAATGAAGGCAAGACGGAGGCGGTGGACGATGCCATGCGCTATTTTTACCAAGCCCGCGATGCCCTCTTCAGCCAACTGGACCGCCTCTACTTGGGACAAACCGTGGAAATGGAGGTCACCAAATCGGTCCTCCATTGGCGGGAAGAACTGAGCGTTGGCGTGCGTCTGTTGGACCTGGATCACAAACGATTGATCGAACTGGTCAACCAGTTGAACAGTGCCATGGTAGGCAAGATGGATCGGTCCATTTGCCAAAAGGTGGTCAAAGAGCTGATCAACTATGTGCGTGACCATTTTCATCGGGAAGAGCGGTTCATGGAGGAGAATGGCTTCCAGGAGCTGGAGCACCATAAACAAATGCATGGACAGTTTCTGGAAGATTTACGTAAGTTGGTGGCCAAGGCCAATAAAGAGGGAGTGGCCATTTCCAGCGAAATGGTGGAATTTGTCAAAAACTGGTTCCCCAACCATGTAATGAGTGCGGATATGCGCTATAAAGCCCTCTTCGCCAGCAAAAAGGTGACGTAATTTTCCATAAAATTCAAGCTTTATGGTTCTTCACCACCTGTAAAAAGATGGCACCATAACGTTCCAGTTTGACCTGACCGATACCAAAGACATCGGCCATCTCCCGCATGGAGGTTGGTTTGCGGGATTCCATCTCCCGCAAGGTGACATCACTGAAAATCATATAGGGTGGGATGGATTGCTCCTTGGCCAATTCCAACCGTTTGGCCCGCAAGGCATCCCACAAAGTGCCCGAAGCGGATGATTTGGTTGCCGGCGTGGTGGTGGTCTTGCGTCTTCGGGGTTGCTTGCGAGCCACATCCCGTCGCAACATGAGGGTGGTCTCGCCCCGCAAAATGGGACGGCTGGAAGGGTCCAGGCGCAACCCGCCATAGCCGGTCACATCCACCTGGGCATAACCCGCTGCCACCAGTTGACGAAAAACCGCCCGCCACTCCCTGACATCCATCTCCTTGCCAATGCCAAAGGTAGTAACTTGGTGGTGAGCATGTTTCACCACCTTTTCCGACATCTCCCCCCGCAACACCTCCACCAGATGTGCCACCCCGAAGCATTGACCAGTGCGATAGATACAGGAGAGGGCCTTGCGGGCCGCTTCGGTGCCATCCCAGGATTCGGCGGGGGAGAGGCAATTGTCGCAATTGCCACAATTGCCTAAGTGGGCGTTCTCAAAATAATTGAGCAATACCTGGCGACGACAGGCCATGGTCTCGCAATAACCCAATAAGGCCTCCAGCTTGTGCAAGGCCACCCGCTTGTGGGTGTCATCCGCCTCCGAGCCTTCCACCAACTGCCGCAGGCGGACCACATCGCTCAATCCATAGGCCAGCCAGGCATCGGCGGGCAGACCATCCCGTCCGGCCCGCCCGGTCTCCTGGTAATAGGATTCCACACTCTTGGGCAGGTCCAGGTGGGCGACAAAGCGCACGTCGGGCTTGTCGATCCCCATGCCGAAGGCCACGGTGGCCACCATTACCACCCCCTCCTCCTTGAGAAAACGGGCCTGGTTGCGCCGACGTTCTTCCTGCTCCATGCCCGCATGATAGGGTAAGGCGTTATACCCCTTCTCTCGCATTTTTTGCGCCGTCTCCTCTGTATCCTTGCGGGTCATATGGTAGATGATGCCAGACTGTCCTTCATGGTGCTGGCGAATAAAAGAGAGGCACTCATTAAAGCTGTTCCCTTCCTTGGCGACCACATGGTAACGAATATTGGGACGGTCAAACCCGGCGATGAACAGACGTCCATGGGTCAAATCCAACCGTTCCAGAATATCCTGCCGGGTGGGACCATCGGCAGTGGCGGTGAGAGCCAGACGGGGCACACCAGGAAACAATTGGCCGAGACGGTGCAGTTCCAAATATTCAGGTCGAAAATCATGTCCCCACTGGGAGACACAATGGGATTCGTCGATGGCGAAGAGGGAGAGGCGCAGACGGGAGAACCATTCCAGATTGCGTTCCATGAGCAGCCGTTCGGGTGCCATATAGAGCAGGTCCACCTCCCCATTTTCCACCCGCTCTTCCACATAACGAAATTCAGGACCGGAGAGGCTGGAATTGATAAATTCCGCCCGCACCCCCAATTGTTTCAGGCTGTTCACTTGATCCTGCATGAGGGCAATCAGGGGAGAAATCACCACCCCCAAACCTGGACGTATCAAGGCAGGCAGTTGGTAACACAGGGATTTACCCCCACCGGTGGGCATGATCACCAGGGCGTCTCCACCGGTGAGCACATGTTGGATCACCGCCTCCTGAATGCCACGGAAGGCGCGAAAACCAAAGACCTGCCCCATGAGTTGCCGCACTTGCTCCATGAAGTGTTACCGGTTTTGGGGCTGGTAGATGCTGCGATTGTCAAAAGCACTGGCTGGTTTGCCAGGTGGTACGCGCACGGGAATGGCCTCCTGGTTGACCTCGGCAATATCTGGCAAGGGCAATACCCCTTCGGTGCCCACCTGATAGATTTGGTAGCTATGAGTGGCAGAACCATCCTCACGAAAACGCACCATACCCGTTGCCCCCCGAAAGCCTTCTGGACGTAAAAATCCCCGCTCCCACTCTCCCCCACCCAAGCGTTGCTGCCGCAACAGTTGGGCCAGAATGGCCACCCCGTCATAGGCCAACTGGGCGAAGGCGGCGGGGTCGTCGTTGAATATTTTCTTGAAAGCCTGGCGGAAAAAGTGTCTCTCCTGGGCAGAGGTATCACAAAAGACCGCCCCAATGAGCAAGGCGGCATTGTCGGCCATCAATTCATTGCGATTCCACAGATTGGTCCCCAACAAGAGAGGCAAGTCCACCACGTCGGAATCGGAACTGGTGGAAATCAAGGTCAACTGGGGCAAAATGACCCTGGTTTGTTCCACGGTGGTGGGAAGAAACAGGGCTTCCGGCGGACGGGGAGGGCTACCCGCCGTGGGGGCCATGCGCAAAGATTTGATCCATGGGGAGAGATCTTGCACCCCGGCGGGAAAGTGGACCACACCCGTGACTTGTCCTCCCAAGCGGGAAAATTCCTGGACAAAGGCATCGGCGGACAAGCGACCGAATTCAGAATCGGGGGCCAGCACAGCAGCCCGGGGTTTTTCCTGATAGTGGGCAAACCGGGCCATTACCTTGGCTTGCAAGGCGGGATCCAAGGCACTGAGATAGACCTGTCCCCCAGTTGCCAACTCTTTGTTGGGATTAAGGGGCAAGATGGGCAGACGGAAGCGGCTGGCCACTTCCACAGCAGCTTTGACCTCATCCTTGAAAATGGGACCGACAAAGGCAGATACCCCCTGGTTGGCCAGGGCTTCGGCGGCGACTCGACCACCAGTGGCCGTATTGCCGGTATCCATGGGGACCAAAACCAACGGGGAATCCCGATGGTCGGAGATGGCCTTTTTCATGGCATTCAGTGCATTCTGGCCGATGGTGGCATATTTACCGGAAAGGGGAAGTAAAACGCCCACCCGGAAGGGGGCCAGATCATCCAGCCGGAAAAGACGCCGCTGAGCCTCATCGCTGGCGGCATTGGGGTTGATCACCCCGGCGGCTGTCTGCCAGTGGTGGAGGGCGGAGGCTTCCTCTCCCTGTTGAATCAACCTGTCTCCCAAGGCAAGATGGACAAAGGCAAAGCGGGGCGATTGGTTGGATTCCCTGGTCGCCAAATCTTGCAGTTGGGCCAGGGGCATGGCATCGTGGTCCAGCATCATGCGCCGTTCGGCCATGGAGGCGGTGGAGGTGATACGGCGCGGATCCACGGCGGGGGGAGATTCCATGGGTCGGGCTGTCTGACGGGGTGGTTCAGAGGGCCTTACCTCCTCTCCCGACAAAGGCACCCTGGCCAAACCATCGTCTACCGGTCTGGCCTGCTGGGGGGTGGTGGACCAACCAGAGGTATAATCGGCGGCCTGAACATGGACCCCGGTAAAAAGTACAAGTGACACAACGGCCCAACGGGCCAGGTGACCAAGGGTGGATAAACTGGACATGACGGCAAGACCTGCAACCAATGGAGGAGATGGAAAGCAACCAGGGATACTTTACCTTGTCCCCACCCCTATCGGCAACCTGGCAGACATCACCTTACGCGCCTTGGAGGTATTATCCAAAGTCAGTCGGGTTTTGGCAGAGGATACCCGCCATACCGGACACCTGCTCACCCACCATAAAATTTCCACCCCCCTGTGGAGTCTGACCGAACACAATGTGAGCAAACGGCTGGAACAGGTGATGGAAGAGCTGGCCGCTGGCCGGGACTTGGCTTTGGTATCCGATGCGGGCATGCCTTTGGTGTGTGATCCTGGTCTGCCACTGGTCCAGGAGGTGATCCGGCGAGATTGGCCGTTGTCGGTGTTGCCAGGGGCTTGCGCCCCGGTCACCGCCTTGGCCGCCTCCGGTTTTGCAGGAGACTCCTTTATTTTTGAAGGATTTTTACCCAAAAAATCGGGTCAAAGGGTAGCACGGCTGCAAAAATCCATGCAGGAGAACCGCACCATCGTCTTGTTTGAATCTCCACACAGGCTCTTGGATTTATTAAAAGAATTGACTACTCTACTCCCCGCTGGTCGCCAGGTGGTGGTGGCACGGGAGATGACCAAACTCTATGAATCTTACCATCGGGGTGATGCGGCAACCCTGTTGCAGCATTTTCAGGATGAACCACCACGGGGTGAGATTGTGGTTGTGATTGAGGGTGGGGAAGGGATCCCTGCTTCCCCGGAAGAGGTGGATGAACAACTTCGTTCCCTGCTCCCCACCTTGGGAACCCGCGAAGCCGCCCGCCAGGTGGCTTTGCAGTGCGGCCTATCCCGCTCCCAGGTCTACCAGCGGGCATTGGCGTTGACACGGGAAGAGGGGCAAGAGGGTTGACATTTACCCTCGAATCATCCCATACCCCCCGGATAGATGTTTGAGTGTTAAAAGTAAAACGATTTCAGGAGAAAACCATGCGTACAGCAACAGTGGCTTTATGGCTGGCAGTGATGATGGTCCTCACCGGTTGCGGGGCAGCGGCAGTGGGCGGCGGTGCAGCAGCCACCTCTGTGGGTGAACGGCGGGGTGCGGATGATGTGGCGGAAGATAGTTGGCTGGCCATGAAAATTCGTACCGCCTACGTGCGAAGCGAAAAGGTCAAGGTGGGCAATGTAAACGTCTCGGTCTACCGGGGCAAAGTACTCTTGACCGGTACCGCCAACTCACAAACGGAGATCAATGAAGCCATTCGCCTGGCCCGTGAGGTCAAAGGAGTGGTAGAGGTGGCCTCCGAACTCAAAGTGCAATATGTGGGTCCACTGGATCTGGCCAACGATGCCTTGATCACCACCAAAGTGAAAACCCGCATCATGTCGGATGAACGGGTCAGAGGATTGGATATCCATGTGGAAACCACCAAAGGGGTGGTTTATCTCACAGGTGAGGCGGCCAGTGTGGCAGAACGGGATCAAGCGGTTCATCTGGCCCGCACCACCAGCGATGTGCGGGAAGTGGTCTCCTACATCATGATCAACACCAGTGCCTATCCCCTGACGCCGGGTCAAAATGTCCCTGGACCAAGATCGAGTGATCGATAGTCATGGAGCAACCCCTCCCCAACGAATTTCTCGCCCAGGCAGAAGCACGTCTGGGCAGGGGAAGACTGGCCACCGATGAGGTAACCCTGGCCACCTATGGTTGGGACAACACCGGCCTGTATTTTCGCCCGCAAGGGGTCTTTCTGGCGGAAAATCGGCAGGATGTGGTGGCCCTGTTGTCCCTGTGCCATGAATTTGGGATTCCGGTTACCCCACGGGGGGCAGGAAGCGGCAATGTGGGAGGATGTCTGCCGGTACAAGGCGGGATAGTTCTTTCCACCCAACGCATGAATCGCATTCTACAGGTCAATCCGGTGGATCGCTGGGTCAAGGTGGAACCTGGGGTGGTGAATGGTGAATTACAAAATCATTTGCGGCCCCATGGTTTGTTCTGGCCGCCGGATCCTTCCTCGGCCCGCACCTGCACCATTGGTGGCAACCTGGCCATGTGTTCGGCAGGACCGGGTGCGGTGCGTTATGGGGTCACCCGTGACTGGGTGTTGGGGCTGACGGCGGTTTTGGCAGATGGTCGCCTGTTGCAAACCGGCGGCTTGACCAGCAAAAATGTGGTGGGTCTGGATTTAACCCGTTTGTTGATCGGCTCGGAAGGCATGTTGGCAGTGGTGGTGGAGGCCACTTTGCGATTGGCTCCCCTGCCTGCCGCCAAGCGGTTGTTGCGCGTCTTGTATGGTTCGGTGCAGAACGCCACCTATGCCGTGGCGGCCTTGCTCAACCAGGGTTTGGCCCCAGACGCAGTGGAATTTTTGGATGGAGCCGCTCTGGATCTCTTGCGCAAGGGTAAGGCAATTACCCTGAATGAGGCCGCCCGCGCCTTGTTGCTGGTGGAGGTGAGCGGTCGGGTGGAAGAGGTGGACGATCTGGCCCGCCGCTGCCAGGAAATATTGGAACGGTTTGATGCCCTGGAGGTATTGCGGGCAGGGGATGAGGCGGAATCGGCCCGTATTTGGCAGGCCCGTTCTGCCCTCTCCCCCACCCTGAAAAAACTGGCACCCCGCCGGATCAATGAGGATGTGGTGGTTCCTGTTTCCCGTTTGCCGGAATTGATGGATGGTCTGACAGAGATTTCCCAGCGATGGCAGATGCCCATGGTCAATTTTGGTCATGCGGGCAATGGCAACATCCATGTCAACCTGCTCACCTCCCAGACGGTAGAGCAGGTGTTGCCCATTTTGCAGGAAGTTTTTCAACTGGTTCGTAAGCTGGATGGATCACTTTCCGGTGAACATGGCATCGGCATCCAGAAGCGACCTTTTTTATCCCTTGAAGTGGATGAAGTCTCCCTGCAACTGCAAAGAGCCATCAAAGATGCCTTCGATCCCAAGGGGATTTTAAACCCGGACAAGGTCTTTCCTGCATCCTGAAATTTTTCACAAGTTCAGGATATCTTTATCTTGCTGGAGCTTGCGGAATGGTTGGAACACTACGCATATCATGACTGGCGGCATGGATGTAGACCGGGGTTGGCGGCATCAGACGATTGAGAGCAGCCATCCCGCCAAGACTGAGGACGCTCATGGTGATTACCCAACGAATAATTTCCACCTTGGCATTAAAAACAGCGATCTCAATGTGTTTTTTTAGTTCCGCCTTGACTACCTCAACCTTCATTTCCAGTTTCTTGAGATCCTGACCTATCGCCACATCCTTCTGTCGCGGCACCGTCACATTCTGGAAGATGGTCACTAATATTTTCACATGAGCCTCTGCCTGAGCGGGCGGTACACCGGCCACCTCCAGTTTTTTGGCAATAGCCAATGTATCAAAAGGCATCACATCCATACTCCCAGCAGCCATAAATACCTGATTACTCTTTCATCCTACTCCCTTTTTGTGAAAAAGAAAATCCTGTTTTCCAAAGCTGGCAATCCACATGTAGAGATTGATTTTCGTTTCAAATTATTGTAGGATTGCGTCCTTAGGATTCAACCCCTTAACCTGGCTCCCCTGGCGTGGGGGCGGCGATGGCGCATTGTGGACGGAGAGCACTGACATGGGCAAAATTGCGGATATCATACTCCCCGAAGGTTATCGTCCGGCGGAAAATGAAGAGTACATGTGCCCGGACCATCGCGCCTTCTTCATGAAACTATTGAAAGAATGGAAAGGGCAACTGCTGCACGATGCAGAAAGAACCCTTACCTCCATGAATGAGGAAAAGGCCGTCTTTGCCGATCCCACCGACCGCGCCACTTTGGAAACCGATCGCAACTTCGAGCTTCGCACCCGCGATCGGGAACGTAAATTGATCAACAAAATCGACCGCACCATCGAAAAGATTGAGGCGGACGATTACGGGTATTGCGAAGAGTGTGGCGTGGAAATTGGTTTGCGCCGTATGGAAGCCCGCCCGGTGACCAATCTGTGCATCGACTGCAAAACCAAGGAAGAGCAGATGGAACGGCAACGGCGTCCCGATACCGAAGAAGTGGAGATGGAATAATCTTTTACCCGTCAGGGTGAAGGGTGTTCTGTCTGGCCTGCCGCCAAATTTGACAGCCCTGATGAAGAGCATCCTGCCAGGCAGGGTGCAGCAGGGTGCTGATCATGGCCGCTGCGGCAGCACCGTGGCGGGCAACTTCCCCTAAACGACTGAGTTCAATGCCACCGATGGCAACCACCGGAAGTCGACTGCTGGCACAAGCTTTGGCCAGCCGGTCAAGCCCCTGTACAGTATGGGCGTCTGCCTTGCTTTGGGTCGGGAAGATGGGACCAAACCCCACATAATCAGCCCCCTCCTCCTGTGCACGTTGAATCTCCGCCACCGAATGGGTGGAAACACCGATCCACTTATCCCTGCCCAGAGTCGCCCGACAAAGACTTACCGCTTGATCTTCCTGTCCCACATGGATGCCGTCCGCATCCAGGGTGGTGGCCACCGTGAGATGATCATTGATGATAATTTTGACTTGTGGAGCGTGGCGACGAAAGGTCACCATCCAGGGTACGGCAAAGCGAAGGTAAGTGTCTAAACTTTCCTTGCAGCGCAACTGCACACAGCCGATGGCCAAATGGTGAAACGATTGGGCCATGGCAACAGGATCGATGGCCACCCTGGCCAGGGTGGCGGCATCGAGAATGGGATAGATACCCGCAATGGGAGGATTCATAAAGAGTGGAAAAATTCCGTATCAATCCGCTCGGCGTCCCCCATATTCAGCGAGACCAGCCGCCGAAGATGGCTGAAGCTTTCCACATCCATATTTTCAAAGCGCACAGCAGCCCCGCGCTCTGGGCTGGCCCGCAAGACCACGCCACAGATGGTCATGGTATCCTCACCCAAGGGCAACACCCCGGTCAGGGTTTCTCCTTCGTCGGGCAAAGGATCGGAATGAAAGAGCATGCCCCGCAGACTGACATCGTTGAAGGCCCCTTTGAAGAGCTGTCCCTTGGAATCGCTCATGGTCAATTCGTGGCGAAAATCCACCCGGGAAAACTGACGACGATCATGACTGCTGGTACTGGAATCTTTTTTCTTCATGGCTACCCTCCTCTTGGGATCAATCCCTGATTCTACCGACAGAAGGCACGTGGCAGCAACAGAAAAAATGTGGATGCCATTTTGTCAACATTTTCTATTCTCATACAAAATTGACATGAGGAGGGGGATTTTGTAGTTGCCAGATGTATTCGTTGATGGAGTGGGTGCGGCAATTGCTGTAGCAATGGGCGTGGACATCGATATTTTTCACCCGTTCCACCACTTCCATATAACGGTCACTGGCCAATAACTCCAAGAAGGAGGTTTGGGTCAAGTCACCGATGCGATAATTTTCTTCTTCTTTATCAAAGAAGATACCGCAAGGGTAGAGTTTGCCATCCCCACTGCCATAGAGCAGAAAAGGCACCCCCAGACACTGGTTGTAACACCGTTGCCCCAGATTGGTAATTTTCTGCCATTTGATGATGACCTGATAGTGGTCATGGCTTTCCTGCTCTGCTGCCTTCAACATTTCCTCAAAGGAGCTGTATGTACCCAGTCTTTCAAAGATACCCAGCTTGCTGTCCACTGTATCGCTGCACTGTTTAACCACCAGATAATCCACCCCCAACTCCCTGCCCAGACGGGCCAAAGGAACCACCTGGTCCACATTGTTGGGGGTAAGCACCATTTGCAATCCCACGGTGACGGATAGGTTTTTCTGAGCCTTGGTGGTAGTGCAAAAGCGGATTTTTTCCACAGCCGTGGCAAAATCCTTACTGGAATGGATGCGGTGGTAACTCTCTGGGGTGGCCGCGCTAATGTTAAAGCGAATCCACTTTAAATGTTCCAGGGCACGCTCTCCATCCCGTCCGGTGTCCAATAACAGGCCATTGCTGCCCATGGCCATGTCCACCCCGGCTTCTGCTCCGGTGACAATGGCGTCATAGACATTGGGGTTGAGCAATGGCTCCGCCTCGCCAATCAAGGCGATGGAGCGCACCCCGGCGGTTCCTGCATCCCGCATAAAACGCAGCAGAGGTTCTCTTGGGAAATAGACGGTCTTACCTTTGGTGAAGGTGTTTCTTTGCAGGGCACCAAAACAATATTCACAACGCAGATTGCACCCTTTGCTCAATCCCACATCCATATGCAACGGTGCAATACGCTCTCCCCGCTTCCATGCCGCCACCCGGTCGGGATGCCAGAGCATCTTGTGGCTGTCCATTAAATATTTGTCACTCATGGGAGGTCTTCTTTCAAAAGTTGGCAATACTCCGCAACCGCCTCTTGCCAGGGGCGCAAAGGGGGGAGTTTTTCGGAGCGCATGGGGGTGCAGGTGTTTTTTTCCCCCACGGCGGGAAAATCCCTGTGGGAGGCCGCCTGCACGGTTACTTGAAGCCCCAGTTGATTCACGATCTCTTTCATCAGATCATAGAGGGAGGCTTTCCCCTCATTGCATAGATGGTACAAACCAAAAGATTGTTCCGCCAAAACCACCTGGCGAACCGCCCTGGCCAAATCCCGACTGTAAGAGGGTGAAGTGATGATATCCTGGGAAATGCGCAAAGACTGTGCACCATTGTTGACCAGTCGCAGCATTTTTTCCACAAACTGCCCCTCCTTGATGGCGGGACCAAACAGAACGGGCAGACGAAAGATATAGTGATGGGGGGCATGGTGGGCCACCATATGCTCTCCCCCCAATTTGGTCACCCCGTAGAGGTTGACCGGTGAGGGCAGGGCGGACTCACCACGCAGGGTGGTAAAATCATCGTTGAATACTGCATCGGTGCTAAAGTGCACCAGGGTAAAGGCGTGTTCTGCCGACAACCGGGCCAGATGGCGAGGAAGCAGGGTATTGATCTTTTGGGCCTGTTCAGGATTTTGCTCACAGGCATCGATCCCCATATAAGCGATGGTATTGATCACCAGTTGGGGGCGACATGCAAAAATCAGGTCGGTGATGGAATCAAAATCGGTGGCATCCAAATCTTTGGAATTGCGTCCGATGATGGTTCCATGATTTTGGAAGGCGTGTTGCAGGGCGAGTCCCATCTTCCCTGTGTGGCCCAAGAGCAGAATATTTGGTTCCATAAGTGCCTCTTCGCGGTTTGCACCAGGATTTGGAAT
>JADFXB010000056.1 GCA_015233935.1 Magnetococcales bacterium
AGGAGGACCAATCAATAATATTTTACGCCGAGGATCCAGCCCATGCTCCTGAATTTTGACCAAGTGGCGTTGTTCGCGAATAAGGCGGGCCAGTTTCTCTGAAACTTGTTGGTCAAGAATCATGTGGGATAGGCGGGTTTTGGGATAGGTAACATCCAGCAGGCCAGCCAGTTCACCACGGGGTTGGGTTATGGGAATGGGCTTGTCGGATTTGGAAGGTAAAAATTGCCGGGCTTTGGCAGCATCAATCAAAGATAATAATTCTTCGGCCAATTTATTATGACCAAGGCGGGCTTCATGGGCCGCTACTTGGGCTGCCACAGCAATAAACCGGGTGTTGTCACCCTCCAGGTGGGATTTGAGTAAGGCTTTGATTTGATCTGAACTGGCCATGATTACCCTCTTCCTCCCAGGCACCTTCATGGTTGTTGACGGCTTAATGAATTCCTTAAACCGTATCCGCCATGGTGGTTAGAATGGTAAAGCCTTCGGCACAGGGTAAAACAAAGGCAGATTGTGAAACAATCCTGTCCTGGCCCAATATCCTTTCAGATGGCCAAGGACAGGTTATTCATCACCCCAATCCGCACATGCCGCCACCGCAGCCGCCGGTGGGACAGGAGGGGGGAGGCATGCCACCACCGGGGAAACCACCGCCGCCGCTACTGCCTAATACGCCCGCTGTGGTAAACACCTTGTGCACCTTGCCAGACTCACATTTGGGACACTTGCCATCAAAAGTGGCACCCATGGCCAGATTTTTTTCAAAACCGTGGCCACACTCTTCACACTTGAAATCATAAGTAGGCATGGTTGGAAACCTCCTGTCTCCTGGAAAAAGTTCACCTGCACCAGCTATCGCTGAAACACACCAAAAATGGTGGGTGCAAAATAGATAATAATGCCAAAGGCCATCAGCAAGATGGTTCCCAAAAATCCCATCCACATCTTGATGGCCCAATCCGAGGCATCCACCTTGTGACTCAACTGCTGGGAAAGGTCAGACATTTCCTGACTGACAAAAATATTCTGAATCACCATTTCCAAATGGTTGGCACTCTTTTCCAGCAATAAAAGATCGTTCTCGTCAAACGAATCCCGACTCTTCTTGTTGAGCACCATGATCGCCCCGGTGACCTCACAACCGTCCAAACTCTTAATGGGGACGCAAATCATGCTGCGGGTTTGAAAACCCGTCATGTTGTCCACCAACTCGGAGGTGCGGGAACGTTGATCTTTGCGGGAGACCATCTTGGGCTTGCCGGTGGCAATCACTTCACCCACGTTGGAACCACAACGGGGCATCACGATCTGCTTTTCACCCATGTTGGTGCCACACTGCAACCACACTTCCGCATTGGCACTGTCATGAATGAAAATACTGCACCGCTCCGCATCCAACATTTTGGGCAGAATTTCAATAAAAAATTCCAGCACTTCCTTACTGCCACCATCTTTTTTCCAGCAGCGGCTGATCATCTCTTGCTTGCGTTTCAAGCGATCTACCTGCTGCTGTATGGACATGTTCATGTAAACCCTCCCCAAAACTTCCCCAATCCCCTCTCTCTATCACCACTTGGACGCACAGTATACCCATAGAGGAAACAAGAGGCAATCATCATCCACTGCCGGGAGAATGAAAGTATTTCCACAGCTTTATTGGTGTTTTTGCATTGCAGCATGATCTATTGTAACCAGAATCGGTCATAATGCAAGCCTTCTTCTGCAAAGAGCGGTGGATTCTATCCCGAATGATTGATTTTCCTTTACTCTTCCTCCTTGGTTGGCCAATATTAGAGATTGCCTAAGGCATGTCACGGGGGTGTGCAGAACATGTTGTTAAACGAATTAGAAGAAGATGCCCTTACCGAGCTATTCAATCTTGGGGTGGGCAGGGCAGCGGAAGCCCTCAGTTTGATGATGGGAACGGAAATTTTTCTCACCGTTCCCCAAGTCTTGCACCTGGGGGAAAAAGATACCTTCGGTATGGTGACCGGAGAAACCGATGATATGGTCACCGCCGTGCGGCAAAAATTTCACGGTCCCTTTGGCGGCAACGCCATGTTGGTCTATCCAGAAGCCCAGAGCCTGGCGTTGGTGGGAGCCTTGTTGCAGGGGGAGACACCCCTGGAATTGATCGGGCAGATGGAGCAGGAAAGTCTCCTGGAGGTGGGCAATGTAATCCTCAATGCCTGCCTGGGAAGTCTGGCCAATATTTTACAGATTGAGCTTCTATGTAACCTGCCCGAATATTGCCAATGTCGCTTGCCCGAGCTGCTTCCTCCCGGTATGGATTTATCCAACGACAAGGATTTTTTGGTTCTTTATGTTTTATTCTCCGTGAGTGGGATCTCTCCCATCAACGGGCATGTGTTGCTCCTGCTCAACCTCACCTCCCAGGAGAGTCTGCGGCAGGAGTTGGCGAAAATTATCGGCGACGCCTCCTTAAGCGAGGACGCCTCTTAGCTGCATGGGTGAATCATGGCCAATTCCAAATGGGTGATTGATGTCAACGAATCCAACTTTAATGTGGAAATCGTCGAGCGTTCCCGATCCCTGCCGGTTCTGGTGGATTTTTGGGCACCCTGGTGTAATCCCTGTCGCACCCTTGGCCCGCTGTTAGAAAAGTTGGCCAATGAGATGAAAGGCCGTTTTCTCCTGGCCAAGATTAACTCCGATCAATGCCCCAATCTGGCGCAAATGTTTCGGGTGCGCAGCATTCCCACGGTGAAGCTGATTGTCAACGGTCAGTTGGTGGATGAATTCAATGGCGCGTTACCCGAATCGGAGCTGCGGCAGTTTATTGAACGCAATATTCCCTCTCCAGCAGATAAATTTCTTCAGCAGGCTATCCTTTTGGAGCAACGGGGTGATTTGACCCGTGCCGCCCAACATTATCAGGCTGCTTTGGAAGTGGACGAAGAGCATGTGGAAGGTCTCCTGGGCTTGGCAAGGGTGTTGATTGCCTTGCAACAGCCTGCCGATGCCCGCGCCATCCTCTCCCGTCTCAAGGGCAAGGATGCGGACGCCCCAGAGGCCAAACGACTGCTGGCCATGCTCAAATTTAACAACGATACCAGCAAGCTGGACGACCTGCGCTCCAAAATGCATGCCGACCCCGATGATCTGGCCCTCCGTATTGAATTGGGTAAGGCCTTGGTGGGAAATGGTGACTATGAGGAGGGCATGGACCTCTTTCTCTATGTGGTCAAAAAAGACCGCTCCTTCCAGGAAGATGCCGGTCGCCGGGCCATGATCGAAGCCTTCGACCTGTTGGGACCCAAACATCCTTTGGTTCCTCAATACCGCTCCCGGTTATCTGCTTTGCTGTTTTCCTGAATTGGACCATCACAAAAAAAGCCCCTGTTGGACAGGGGCTTTTGAAGGCACACGAGTGTGTAGGTTTTTTGACACCCCGATCCCAAAAAGGTGGGGGTGTTTTGTTATTCTTTTTAGCCCAGAAGTTGCAAGGCCAACTGGGGTTGCTGATTGGCTTGCGCCAAGATGGCCGTTCCTGCCTGTTGCAGGATGGAGGTTTTGGTCAGGCGGCTGGTCTCTTCCGCCAAGTCCGCATCCTGAATGCGCATGCGAGCAGAGGACATATTCTCCACCACGTTGGCCAGGTTGGCGATGGTGGATTCAAACCGGTTTTGAATGGCACCCAAATCAGCACGAATATCGGTAATACTATTCAAGGCATTATCGATGGCCCAAATGGCGGTAGAGGCGGTACCGTAAGTTGAAATGTCAATGGGACCGGTGGGACCGCTCAACCCCAGAGCACCCAAAGAGGTGGTACCGATGGAGACGTTGATGGTCTGGCCGGAGAAGGCACCCACCTGGAATATTTTGCCGTCGAAGCTGCCTGTCAGCAGTTTCAGACCGTTAAATTGGGTCTGGGTGCTGATGCGCTGAATTTCGCTCAACAGTTGCAAGACCTCTTTTTGCAGGCTGGAGCGGTCGCTACTGGTGTAGATATCGTTGGAGGCCTGAATCGCCAGTTCTCGCATGCGTTGCAAGGAGCTGCTGGTCTCTTCCAGGGCACCTTCCGCTACCTGCACCAGGGAGATGCCATCGTTGGCATTGCGCTGGCTTTGATTCAGCCCCCTGATCTGGGCCGTCATGCGGTTGGTAATGGCCATGCCAGCGGCATCATCGGCGGCAGAGTTGATGCGTAGTCCTGAGGCCAGCCGGTTAAAGGTCTTGCCCAACGATACGGTGGACTTTTCCAGGTTACGGCGGGCATTCAAGGACGCCACGTTGGTATTAATGAACATAGCCATGATGACTACTCTCCAGGCGGACATGGATGAATACGACGACTTGCTGAATATGAAGCACAATCCATGCCAAATCACAATTGAACTCCACAGAGGGGAAAAAACCCTTTAACGGCCTTTCAGATTCCTATTTTCGCCGGACTATCAACAAAATTTTGGCAAAGAGACCGGGAAGCACCTGAAAAAAGACCAAAGAGCGTCAGATTAATGGATATTTCTCAAGCGCGGGGATTGAAAGAGGAGGTGTTGGCCAGCTTGGTAAAGAGGCGGGTTTCATCATCACTCAGTTTACTGGGGGTTACGATGCGTAATTCCAGGTAAAGATCGCCGGGTTGTTCTCCCAAACGGGCAGGAAATCCTTGCCCACGCAACATAATTTTACGTCCAGAGCTGGAAGAGGAAGGAATGTGGGCGACTAAGCGGCAGGTCAAAGTGGTCACTTCGATACGGGCTCCAAGGGCAGCCTCCCAGGGAGAAACAGGCAAAATCAGATAAAGATCACGCCCTTCCATGCGGAAACGACTGTGGGGCAAATGTTCCACCACCAAATCCAGGTGCTGCTCACAACGATGCCCGCTGGGACCTTTGATGCGAATTTTTTGCCCCGGCATGCTGGCTGGCGGAACTTTTACCTGGTAGGTACGCAAGCCACCAAGTTCCGGTAAATTAATGGAAATATCATGCTCACCACCGCTTGCCGCCTCCTCCAAGGTCAGAGCAAGGCGAATCTCCAACGGCTCCTGTTCCCTCTCAGGAGGTTTTTTCTGCCCATTCTGGAAAGTTTTGAAGGTGGTACGGGAAAATTTTTCCTGGTGGAAGGTTTTTCCTTCCCCACTTCCCTTGCTATCGAAGGAAAAGGGATTTCTTCCCGGTTGGGAAGAGCTGGCAGTGCCCTCTTTATTGGGGGTGGGATTTTTTCCGAACCCGGCAAAATCTGCTGCCTCCCCCCATTGTGACTTGCCACGAGGGTGGGAATTGGTGGGACGATGGTGCATCACCCCTTCACGGCGCAAGGCCAAATGTTCTTCATCATACTCGGCCCGCCGGGTAGGATCACCCAGGGTTTCATAGGCCTCGTTGATGGTCTTGAAGCGGGATTCCGCCAGGGGGGACTTGTTCAGATCCGGATGATACTCCCGCGCCAGACGACGAAACGCCTGGCGAATCTGATCCTGCGATGCGGTTCGCGGCACCTTGAGGGTATGGTAATAATCGGTTGGGGGCATGGACGACCTTTGTTCCTCCAGGGTCACATGGGCATTTGTCCCAACAAGCGTTGCATCACGGAACCAATCTCCTTTAAGCGACGTTCATCATCATCCCACGAACGATTACGAAAGCTCAAGGTATTGTTTTCTTGATTGAAGCGAATCGCCCCTCCACCATCACGAATAATACTGATCAACGACTCGGTATTAATGTTGGGACGCTCATAAAATTGCAGACTTCCACCCTTGGGACCCACTTCCAATTTTTTAATTCGCAAATGGCAACACAGGCGTTTGGTCTCCACCACTTTGAGAAGATTTTGTACCGGTGTGGGCAGCATGCCAAAACGATCCAACAATTCGGAACGCATTTCGGCAATTTCTTCCGGGGTGGTAAGCCCGGAGATGCGTTTGTAGAGGGTCAGCCGTTGATGGACATCGGGAACATAGTTTTCCGGCAGATAGGTGGAAATATTGAGATTGATATTGGGAGGGGCATCTTCCATCTGCTCGGTATCAAAGCGGTTGGGGTGGCGATTGAGGGCGGCCACCGCTTCCGAGAGCATTTGATTATAAAGTTCAAAACCAACTTCCCGAATTTCTCCCGATTGATCCTCGCCCAGAATATTGCCCGCACCGCGAATTTCCAAATCGTGGGTAGCCAGCATGAAACCGGCTCCCAAATCGCCCAAATTTTCGATGGCATCCAACCGTTTGCGGGATATGGGAGAGAGGCGTTCTTCTGCCGGGATCAACATGTAGGCATAGGCACGATGGCGGGAGCGTCCCACCCGGCCCCGCAATTGATGCAACTGGGCCAGACCAAATTTATCGGCCCGATGAATGATGATGGTATTGGCGGTGGGAATATCCACCCCATTTTCAATGATGGTGGTGCAGACCAGCAGGTTGAACTCCTGGTGATAAAAAGAAATCATCACCTTTTCCAACTGGTTTTCCCGCATTTGGCCGTGGGCTACCCCTACTTTGGCTTCTGGAATCAGCTCTGCCAGGGTGGCGGCCATTTTGTCGATGTCTTGCACCTTGTTGTAGACATAGAAAACCTGCCCACCCCGATACAACTCCCGCAACACCGCCTCCCGCACCTGGTGACCATCATAGTGGGTGATAATGGTACGAATGGCCAGCCGGTCGCTGGGCGGGGTGGCAATGATGGATATATCCCGCAAGCGGGCCATGGCCATGTTCAGGGTGCGGGGAATGGGGGTAGCGGTGAGGGTGAGGATATCCACCGTGGCCCGCATTTTTTTAATTTTTTCCTTATGGATCACCCCGAAGCGTTGCTCTTCATCCACCACCAACAGACCAAGATCCTTAAAGGAAACATCGGCTTGCAATAATCTATGGGTGCCGATGATGATGTCTACCCCGCCACTGTTCACCGCCTGCACCACTGCCTTGACTTCCCGGGGGGAGCGGAAACGGGAGAGCAGTTCCACCCGAATGGGATATTTGGCCATCCGGCTGGAAAAGGTTTCATAATGCTGTTGGGCAAGAATGGTGGTGGGGGTAAGCACTGCCACCTGTTTGCCATCCATGGCGGCGCGGAAGGAGGCGCGCAAGGCCACTTCCGTCTTGCCAAATCCCACATCGCCGCACACCAGACGGTCCATGGGACGGGTGGCTGCCATGTCTGCCAAAACCTGTTCGATGGCCTGGGCCTGATCGGGGGTTTCTTCGTAGGGAAAATCGGCGGCAAACTCTTGATAAAGGGGATCCATACCGGAAAAGGCGATTCCTTCTGCCACTTCCCGTTTGGCCTGCAGATGGACCAGCTCCTCCGCCATTTCCATAATTTTGCGTCTGGCTCGTTCTTTGGCCTTCTGCCAGCGGGTGCCGCCCATTTTATCCAACGGTACATCTTCGCCACCCGAATATTTACTCACCCTATCCAGGGCATCCACCGGCACATAAAGTTTTTGCTCTTCTGCATAGTGAATCAGCAGAAAATCGTTGCGCATGCCGTCAAATTCGAGAGAGTGCAGACCACCGTAACGTCCGATACCATGATCGGTATGCACCACCAGATCCCCTTCGCCCAGATCGGCGAAGCTGGCCATCATCTGGTCTAAATAACGTTGATCCACCTGGCGACGGCGAATGCGAAAGCCGAACACTTCCTCTTCCGACAACAAGACAACCTGCATACCGGGATGAACAAAACCTCCCCGTAAATCGCCCAAGATTAAATGCACCACCCCCGCATCACAAAAGGCCAGATCCCGCCACAACTCCAAATCCCGGCATTTTACCTTATGGTCGTTCAGGGTTTCCCGCAAACGCTCTCTTTGACTGAGGGTTCTGGCGGCAATGGCGATGCGCATATCTTCCGCAGCCGCTTTTTTCAGACCGCTGGCCACCCGCTCCACCAGGAAGCGTTCCTGTTGGGGGGTTTCGTAGAGTTGACCAGAGGGGATAAATCCCAAATCCACCCCGCCTTCCGCCACGATCTCCAGTAGCCGGCAATGGTCAAACTTCTCCCGCAATTCACTCATGTTCAGATAAAACATTTGGGTGGGGAGCAGGCGATGGTCGGGATGATTTTCAGCGATGAAGGCGCGGCGTTCGTCAAACTCCCGCTCCCGTTCCACAGCGGCATCCTGCCATTCCGGTTCCAGCAGAAAGACGGTATTTTCCGGCAGATAATCAAAAAAGGTGTCGGTTTTTTCATAAAACAGGGGCAAATATTGTTCGATCCCCTGGGGTTTATCGTTTTCGCTCACCTGGCGGTAGCGTTCATCCTCGGCAGCTTTTCCCCCAAAAACCGCCCGATAGTTGGTGCGAAAGTTACTGATGGTGGTTTCGGTAAAAAGGGTTTCGCACACGGGCAGGGCTTGGAAGCGACGTACCCGTTCCACCGAACGTTGGGTGACCGGGTCGAAGAGGCGTAAAATTTCCACCTCGTCGCCAAACAGGTCCATGCGCACCGGTTGTTCGCGACCCGGGGGAAAAATGTCGATGATGCCGCCGCGTACCGCAAATTCGCCGGGTTCTTCCACCTGGGAGACAGCTCGATAACCAGCCGTGGTCAGAAAGCCGCGAAATTCAGGTAGGTCCAGCCGGTCGCCTTCCGCCACCTGGAAGCCATGACGGGCCAGGGTTTGGGCGGGAATCTGCCGTTGCATCATGGCCATGGGGGTGGTGAAAATGACGGTGCCGGGACGATTAGCAGCGTTGATCCCTTTGACGGTGGAGAGTCCCATCCATTGGGTCAATTGAAAGAGGGTGGAGAGGCGTTCTGCCACCAATGGTCCATAGGGGGAGAGATTTTCAAAGGGCAAGGTTTCCCAGGAGGGAAAGGAGAGCAAGTGGGCTGAACGTTTGCCGGGTTCGCGGAAGAACAGCAATTCTCGATAGAGGGCTTCTGAACGTTGGGTCTTGCCACTGACCACCACCACCGTCGCCTGTAAATGCCCGGCCAGGATGGAGGCCAGCCAGCCGATTCCACCACCTGACACACCTGATGCCGACAGGGCTATGGCGGATTTTCCCTGCACCAGGGGAAGAAGGGGTGCAATAATATGCTGTCTTATTTTCGCGTCGTCCATTGTCACAAACCTTGGAATCCGTTCCTGCTCTTGATGATCCCTGCAAGCCGTTCGATCATCCTGCACTATGGGTCACGGGATCGTCCTTCACCATTAGGGAGTAGATTATGTCGCGTCTTCATGTCGTTCTGGCTCAGCCACGGGGATTTTGCGCCGGAGTTGATCGGGCCATTGCCATTGTGGAACGTGCATTACTAAAGTTTGGCTCACCGGTTTATGTTCGCCATGAAATTGTTCATAATCGACGGGTCGTTGAAGATTTGCGCCGCAAAGGAGCCATCTTCGTAGACGAGGTGGACCAAGTACCAGACCATGCCACCATCATTTTTTCCGCCCATGGTGTCTCTTTACAGGTGGAAGCGGCGGCCAAGGCGCGTCCACTTCGGGTTTTGGATGCCACCTGTCCGCTGGTTTCCAAGGTGCATCGGGAGGCGTCCCGCATGGACAAGGATGGTTATAAAGTCATCTTAATTGGCCATCAAGGTCACCCGGAGGTTGTCGGCACGGTGGGACAACTCCCTGACGGACGCATCACGGTAGTATCCAATCTGGACCATGTCACGGCCCTTCCCGATTCCGAGGAGCAGCGGGTTGCTTATATCACCCAGACCACTTTGTCGGTGGACGAAACCCGTGAGGTGGTCACCGCGCTCAAGGAACGCTTTGCCGATCTGCGGGAGCCGGGTCGTGAAGATATTTGTTATGCTACGCAAAATCGCCAGAATGCTGTAAAGGAATTGGCAAAGCGATGTCAATTGGTTTTGGTTTTGGGCGCACCCAACAGCAGCAATTCCAACCGTTTGCGGGAGGTGGCCCAACGCATGGGGACGCCTGCCAAGTTGATTGAATCTGCTGCCGACGTAAAACCCGAATGGCTTGATGGGGTCTCCTATCTGGGCATCACCGCTGGTGCTTCAGCTCCTGAAATACTGGTGGAGGAGTTGTTGGACCATTTGGGCGACAGGATTGCCGAAATTGAATATTTACCCCAGACTGAGGAAAATTTGGCTTTTCCTCTTCCCCGGGAATTGCAATAAAAAAATAGGGCCGGTCACCCATGGGTGACCGGCCTTCTTTCTGCATCAAACCCAGGGATGAATGGCCTGGGCAAAGCTTTGCCAGCGAACACCCAACTGACCTTTGATTTCTTCGTACTGGCGTACCCGCCAACCAATGAGGACACCACTGAACTGGATGGTGTCCCGATCATCCACCCCTTCCAGCAGACGAACCATGAGGCCGTGGGTGACGGTGACATCGTTGAGGGTGCCCAGCAACCCTTGCAAATCTTTCAGCCGCAGGACGAATTCGCCCATGGCTTTGGCGTTGAACAAGGGCGTAAAAAATTCGGTGGCATAACGCACTTTTTTGCAGTCAATACGCAACTGATGCAACTCTTCAGCGGGCATTTGGGCAATGTGCAACCCGTCAGCCAAGGTGCGATTGACTTGTTTGGTCAAAACTTTAGCAGCAAAACGGTTAATGTCGCCATCCAGCATTTTGGCACATTCCGGGGGTAATTCAGCGGTACGCCAGCCTTTTTCCGCAGCCCAGCGACGGACCTCGGCCTTAAAGGTTTTATAGCGGTCGCTATCGATCATTTCCCGGACGGCTTTATAGGCTTCTTCCCGTTGGCTTTCGGCAATGGCACGTAATTTAGCGGTCCCTGCTTCCATGCCGGGTGCTTTGCCTTCCACGGCGGCCAGGCCTTCCGTGAGGAAAACATCCAGGTCTCTGGCCGGTCCCAAGGCACTGGCGGCCCAGCGCATTTCTTCACCGATGGCTGCCGAGATTTCTCGTGGGATGGCCCGTCGAAAGACCGACAAGGCGGAGCGTAAACGCCGCAACCCTACCCGCATTTGATGAACACCTTCGATATCTTCCCCTTTATGGGAAGCGGCTTCCCATTGTTCAACATAGTCCAGGTTTTTTACCAGGATGCGGGCGAAGGTTTCTTCGGTGGTGGGTGCCGGTTCTACCGATTTGGAACGTTTTTTATCATCTGCCATCAGGCATCTCCCCATCTAATTAAACCAGTGCAAAACCCTTACAAACTCCCATTGTGGCATGTTTGACGTCATAATGTCTACACTCTGTTATATCAGATCGGGTAATCTCCTGAATGTTGGCAGGTGCAAGACTGGGGGTAACGTGTTGGAAGAATGGAGGAAGGGTAGTTTACAATGACGGGGCAGGAGGAGCCATCTTTGCAGTATGATGTGGTGGTGGTGGGGGGTGGACCGGCTGGATTGGCGGCGGCCATTCATCTCAAGCAACAGGCTTTGGCAGGTGGTCGGGATTGTTCCGTGTGTTTGTTGGAAAAGGGGGTATCCATCGGTGCTCATGTCTTATCTGGTGCCATTCTAGACCCTGTTTCCCTGGACGAACTATTGCCGGATTGGCGACAGCGGGGAGCACCTGTGGGGGTACAGGTGGCCGATCATCATATGTTTTATTTGTCAAAAATGGGGAGCGTTTCGCTACCGATACCTCCCCGTCTTCAACATGATGGACATTGGATCGTCCGTTTGGGTGAGTTGTGCCGTTGGATGGCGGTGCAGGCTGAGGGGCTGGGGGTGGATTTATTGCCTGGATTTCCCGCTGCTGCCCCTTTGTGGGGGGATTCGGGTGGATTGGCGGGTGTGGTGACCGGGGACATGGGTTTGGATAAACAGGGCAAGCCCACGGCCAGCTATCAACCAGGGGTGGCCATTTATGCGCGGCAGACCATTCTGGCGGAAGGGTGCCGGGGTCATCTTACCCGGCAGATTATGAATAAATTTTCCCTCAATCAACACAGCCAACCCCAATGTTATTCCTTGGGGATCAAAGAATTGTGGCGGGTTAACCCTGCTGCTCATCATTTGGGCCAGGTGGTTCATACGTTGGGGTGGCCGTTGACCGGGCAAGCCTTTGGTGGCGGATTTCTCTACCACGACCAGGATAACCGGGTGGCAGTGGGTTTGCTTGTGGGACTCGACTATGCCAATCCCTGGTTGTCCCCTTTTGAGGAATTTCAAAAGTTCAAAACCCACCCCCTCATCGCCTCTGTTTTGGCGGGGGGAGAGCGGTTGGCTTATGGGGCGCGGAGTCTGACAGAGGGGGGATGGCAGGCATTGCCCCGTTTGGCTTTTCCGGGGGGGGTGTTGGCGGGGGATGGGGCGGGCTTTCTCGATGCTTCCCGCATGATGGGGATTCACACGGCCATGAAATCGGGCATGTGTGCCGCCAGGGTGGTTTATGATCGCTTGCTAGGGGAGAATAAACCAGAGCGACATTGGCAGCAAAGTTGGTTGTGGCGGGATCTATTCCTTGCCCGCAACAGCCGTCCGGCCTTTCGTTGGGGTGAGCTGGCTGGAATGGTCTACAATGGCCTGGACAGTTTTCTTCTCAAAGGAAATGCCCCCTGGACCCTCTCCCTGCCTGCCAGCAGTTGCAACCTGCAACCGGCTCGTGGCTTTTCCCAAATCCCTTATGGCCAACCCGATGGTCTCCTCACCTTTGATCGTGCCTCCTCCCTGGCCTTGGCCCATATCAACCATCGGGAGGAGCAACCTGTGCATATTCCTATTCAGGATGCGGATATTTTGGTCTCTCGCAACTATGAAACCTGGGGGGCACCGGAGAATCGATATTGTCCTGGCGGAGTTTTTGACTTGGCTAAGCGGCAGGATGGTTCGGTTACCCTGCGCATCCAGGCGGCCAACTGTCTGCACTGCAAAACTTGCGATATTCTGAACGATGCCCTTTTGTGGACGACTCCGGAAGGAGGAAGCGGTCCCCGTTATGGCGGTATGTGACTTGCCAACAATTTTTGAATGGTTTCCAGCAACTCTTGTTTACGAATGGGTTTGGTCAGATAAAGGTCACAGCCAGCGGTGAGGGCATTTTCTTCATTCATTCCCTGCGGGTGGGCGGTTAAGGCAATGATGGGAATTTTTCCTTCCTGCCGCTCCTCTTCCAACTGACGCAGACGACGGGTGGTTTCCAGGCCGTCCATCTCCGGCATTTGCAGATCCATAAAAATCAGGTCATAACGATTGAATCGCACCTTTTCCAGAGCGGCCATCCCACTAACGGCAGAATCCACCCGGAAGGGTTGCCCCCGCAGGTAGGCATGCATCAAGAGGATACTGTCTTCCGAATCATCCACAGTAAGAATACGCCAGGGTCTCTCTGCCGATCCCCGCTCCCTGGAGAGGGGTTGGGGAGGATGCAGGAAAATGGAGTCTTGCTGCAGGGCATATTTGAGGGTCTCAGCCAGGGTTTCGCTGGTAATGGGTGGGGGCAGGGTGGCATTAATCTTGAGCGCAGACTGGCGCAATACGTCCTGGGAACATTGACCGTGGGGGATCAAGACCAGGGGAACGGTGGGCACCAGCAGGCGTACTTCCCCCGCAACCCGCATCCATTCCATATCGCTTAACCCGCATTCCAGAATCACCATACCTGGGGAAGTACCAATGTTGCAGGCGTGGCGAAAATGGTTGAGTCCCTGTTGACCGTTTTCGGCCAATACCACGTTTTTGCATCCCAGCCCCTGCAACAGTTCTCTCAATTGAAATCGTTGCCGTTGATCCCCATGGACCACCAAAACATGCAAACGGCCAAAAGGGTTGTCTCCTTCCGGTTTCAGGTGGAAGGGCAATAGGACCTCCACGGTGGTGCCGGTGCCTGCCTCACTGGTTACGGTGAGGCTGCCTCCCATGCGTCGAACCAGATTGTGGCAGATAAAGAGTCCCACGCCGCTGCCCATTTCGCTGTTCCAGGGGCGGGTTTGTTGCAGGCTGGCATGTAAGCGGGATAAATGCTCCCCATCCATACCGCCCCCGGTATCACTGAATTTAAAGGAGAGCCAGATGACCTCTTCTCCTTCTTGCGGGGGGTTTTTTGCCAAGGATTGGGGTTGGGTGGCTGCGTGACTGACGGACAGGGTGATCCGGCCTTTTTCGGTAAATTTAATCCCGTTGGCTGCCAGGTGAAAGAGAATTTGGGATAAGCGATTTCCATCTCCAAGGAGGTGAGCTGGCAGATTATCGGCCAAATGGCACTTAGCCACCACCGGTTTGCCTTTTAAACGCATCGACATCATTTGGCACACCGAGTTGACCACTCCCCGCAATTCCAGCACCCGTTCTTCCAAGGAAATTTTCCCCGTTTCCAGGCGACTTAAATCGGTAATGGTATTGACCAATGCCAGCAGGTTTTCCGTGGCGGCATGGGTAATCCCCAGATAGTGCAGGTGTTCCCGTGACAGGGCCGCCTCCTGCAACATTTCCACCATCCCCAGAATAGAGTTGAGAGGCGGGCGAAACTCATGGCTCATATTGGCCAGAAACAGACTCTTGGCATGGTTAGCGGTTCCAGCCTGGCGGGCACGCTCTTCCATTTGCTGAATATGTTCAACCGATCCCTGCCAGATGCCCAGCAGACGTTTTAATAAATACCAACTGCCAACTAGCCAAATAACCAGTAGTAGAAGAGTCCAGGATAATCCAGAGGGTGTGGTTGCTTCTGACCGTAGCCCTTCTTCTACCGCCTGGCTGTGTAATCGTTCCACATGGCCCAACAGGAGGACCATTTTCAACAGGGGTTCCAGCAAGGAAGGTCGGGAACCATCGGGTTGGGAACCTTCGTTGATTGCCCCACGCAAAACCCCCAGTTGCTGTAATGCTTGTTGGGCCATATGGTGACTGGCGGAAGCTTTCGGTTGCAGGCCCAGCAGGGTTTGCCATTTTTCTTCCAGTTCCGCCAGATTGGCAAGCAGGGTGATGGTGAAGGCGTCGGTGGTTTCCTGGGGGTAATGTTCCAGGCGGGAGGTTATCAGGTAGATCAAGCGGCTTTGCAGAGGTTGCAGGCTGTTGCACATCATCAGGGAGGGTTGGTGCAGCTCCACAATGGGTTGCCAAAGGTGACGCTGGTGGCGATTTTGCAAGACAAAGATTAGCACTGCAATCAAGACGGGAATCAACAACCACAACCCAATGCGCAAGAGCATGGGCTTGTCTGGTTTGTGCAAAGTTTGATCAACTTGATTCATTCAACACCACTCCAGGCTGAACGCAGGCTGCGATACCAATTGTCAACATTACATGTTCCCAGCCGGACGGTCAAAGATGGAGGAAAATTTATGGTCATGAATGGGTTGAAAGTTTGACTTTTGAGGAGTCTGCTGGGAGGGGGCAGCCAACTCCTTTTCCAATAAAATTTTCAGGATGATCATAAAGGTGGCCAAATGCCAGGGCAGGTCAAAGTAGGCCATACCAAGAAAGGTTCCCGCTGCCGCATAAGAGACAAAAGAAACCTGGAGCATGGCGGCCATATCACGCATCCATGTCAGATTTGGTTGGTCCCGGGTTTTGCGAATAATATATGTGCCATAACGGTAACAGGTGATGAAATAGGCCAGAAATAATATAAGGCCAGGATAGCCCTGTTCCCCCAACACTTCAAAATAGATGCTGTGAAAATCGTGGAAATTGGTGGGGTCGGGGGAATACTTATAAAACACCTGGCGGGTCATGGTGGAAAACCCCCCTCCCAGGATGGGGCGATCTGCTGCCAGGTTGATGGCGGTTTGCCAAGCGACGAGTCTACCGGTGGAGGCCCGGTCCTCTTGGTATTCGGCGATGGAGTTCATGCGGTCAAGCCATGCTGGTGGCATAAATTGGAAGATGGCGTAGAGAACTGGGAGCAGGATGAGGAGCCAGCGGAAACGATTACGAGTTTTCATAAACAAAAACATGAGTCCAACCAGCAGACCCAGAACGCTGCCGCGTGAATAGGTGGCGATGGTGGACAGAATGGTTGCAAAGATGCTGACAGCAAAAAATAAACGCACCACTGAAAAACGGGATTGCATGTAGAAGTAGCGCATAAGTGGGATGGCAAGTGCCATAGCAAGTCCGACTGCATTGTTATCCCAGAAAAAGCCGGTATGGGGGCCATGGACGCGGAACTGTCCACCGTGTATCAAAGTAAAAATGCCCCCTCGAAAGCCAAAAAAGGCGATGGAGAGGGTGGTGATCAGAAGAATGGTTTCCAGTCTTTGCCGGGTGTTGATCAATATCAGAGTTGCCCACAGCATCAACATGATTTTCAGACTTCTATACCATTCTAATGTAGCTGAACTTGGATTTAAGGCAAATTGGGTCGTAATGGAAAACCAAATGGTAAAAAGCACGACATAGACATTGGCAGCCATGAATGGGACGGTCCAGCGAATATGTTTTAATAAGGTCATTCCGGCGATGGTGACACCTGAGATTACAAAGACAAATCTGAAATCATGGGAATACCAAGTAAAGGAATGGGGGGACATGTAGCTGAACCAGGTCCATAAATATAGACCGATATGGGGATGATAAAAGGAGGAAGGCAACAAGGAAAGAACGAACAGGATCAAGGCCATGTCTCTCATGTCAGACCGAACCTTTCCTAGCTAGCAAGCTGTCATAAAGATGTAGCGTTGCTGTAAGCTGTCGTTGCCAGGTGCGATGGTGGCGAATATATTGCTGGGCAGCCGGGGGGATGAGGGCATAATTTGCAGAATGTTGACTGACGGCTTGCAGGGTGGTGGCCAGGGAATGGGGGTTATCGGCGGGCACCAGCAGGCCGGTTTCTCCGTGGCGAATGAGTTCTTTATGTCCTCCCACGTCGGAGGCGATGACCAATCGTTGGTGGGCCATGGCTTCCAGGGGTTTGAGGGGGGTGACCAGTTGGGTCAGACGGCTGGCTAAACGGGGAAAGACGCAAATATCTAGTTGTCGGTAAGTCTGGCAGGCTTCTTCTTGTTGGCGGGCGGGGAGAAAGTCTACTGAACCGGCGATGCCCAGTTGGCGTGCCTGCTGTTGTAAGTTTTCTTTTTCTGGCCCCTCCCCCATGATGCAAAGTTGCAAGCGAGGGGTGTGGTTGCGCAAAAGGGCCAGTGCCTCCAATAAAAGATGGAGTCCCTCATAGTGGTAAAGGGAGCCGAGATAGCCAAGGGTAATGGAATTTGTTGGCTGGCAAAACAAGGGAGCAGGTGAGGTGTCGTCCACCGGTTCGGCCCCGTTGCCTGCAACCACCAGTTTGTTGGCGGGGAGGCCTCTTTGTAGGAGATCATCGTGTATTCCCTGGCAGATGGCCACCACCCCTTCAGCCTGGGCTACCACCCTTGTTTCCAATTGACGGGTCAGCCAATAGCGGAGGGAGTGGGCGGTGGTGGTACCGTGACAAACGGCGGCATCCTCCCAAAAGGCACGTATTTCATAGACCACGGGAAGATTCAATCGCCAGCCCACCCAATTGGCTACCAGCCCCATGAGGGCTGGGGAGTGGGCATGGAGTATTTGGGGACCCCACTCCTGGCAGACTGCCAACAGACGACGTGCCGTCGAAGTAACCATCCCGCCAAGTTGCTGCCAGCCATGGGTAGCACCGCCATAGGGGGTACGAAAGTAGGTGATCCCTTCCTGCTCCCCATCCTTTTCTTCCTGGGCCGGGTGTTTGCCGGAGGTCAGCAAGGCAACCTGAAATCCTGCGGCAACCTGGGTACGGAGGATGGCTTGCGAGCGTACTGCATAGCCGCTTCGCAAGGGCCAGGAGTGATCCAGAAGGTGCAATACCCGGATGGTCATGTGCTCACCAAGGGGCACTTTTTTTAGCTACCGGGCGGACCAGTTGATCCTCCTCCCAGGTTCCACTATGGGAGACACCGTGGGTGTCCACGTAGGTGCCCAGACCATGCCGTTTATTGTTGCGATAGGAGCCTGTATAATGACCGCCGTTGGGCCAGGTATAAGTACCAAATCCCTCTTTGCGATCATCCACAAACTCTCCTTCATAACGACCGCCAAGAGGGTAGGTCATGATTCCCTGTCCGTTCATCCGTCCATCCCGCCAGTTGCCTTCGTAGCGGCGTCCGTCATTCCAAACGAAAACACCACTACCCCATTTGCGTCCCTTGTGGTATTCCCCCATGTAGCGGTTGCCAGAGGGCCATTCCGCCACACCGTAACCTTCTTTGCAGTCCCCCGATAGGCAACGCATTTCGCTACGACGGGAGCGGGATTTTTTCCACACAAACCAGCCTGCTCCCAATAGGAAAGAAAGCACCAGGATACCTGCCACGGCCCAGATCAACGTTTCCCATTCACTCTCCACAGTGGTTATCCATTCAGGTGTCTCATGTCAACTTTTATTGCGGATTTCACGGCTAACAGGGGTCTTTCTCTCCTTGAAAAAAATTTTTCCAAATTTTTTTTGTTGAAGTGAAACGGCCCTTCCCTCTCGCCCCTTTTACTTTCTTATATTTGGCTACCCTGTAAAAAATATAATAAAACAAAACGATAGGTCAATGAAAGATCGAAATCAATCCTCAATTGCTGCACTGCATGATCGGCAAAATGGGGCGAATATTAGCGCAAGCTAATATTTATAATCCTCATTTGAGGTTGACAGAGGGCAGTCTGAGTATTAATCATCCTCACCATCAAGAGCTATCCTGCAACTTCAACTATCCTTTGACTGAATTTATTGCGGTGCAATAATTTTTTCAGAAAATCAAATTGCCAGTTTACGCCAACTTAAAGGACAGCAGGAATTGTTTCTATTCTAAATCACGATATACAAACAGTCGTGACCAGCAAATGGAGCACTTTTCATGGGGATGATCAAAAATCTGTTGGCTGTTATTGGCCTCCTGGTGGTACTGGCTGGGGGATACGGGGCCATGAGTCTGGGGCCGGTGTTTAAAGAATTTGATCCCGGCTTTATGGACACCTACATGGGGTTTGCCAAACGCCTGTTAGAAACCAAAGATCCGGGCGAGGCCATGGTTTATTCAGTCCCGGTGAACGATGGTGTCAGCGTGGAAGATGTGAAAGAGTCCATGAAGAGCCTGGCTTCCGCCCGCAATTTTCTCTTTGTGGGTGAGGCGCAGTTTTACAAGCAGGTACAGGCCGTCACCAATCAGCCCTATCGGCACATTACGTTTATGTCGTTCTGTGATGCCAAGGTAGGCAAAATGATGGCGGACTACAAAGATGTCTATACCGCCTTCATGCCATGTCGCATCTCCGTTGTGCAGGACAAAAATGGCAAATACTGGCTGCACACCATGAGCCTGGATCTGATGATCCACGGTGGCAAGGAGTTGCCGCCGGAATTGAAGAAAGAGGCCATGCGGGTGTGGAAGGTGATC
>JADFXB010000057.1 GCA_015233935.1 Magnetococcales bacterium
AGAATCACCCGCCACCAGTCCTGGTCGCCGGAGGTACCGATGGTGCTGATGGCGGCTTCGCCATTGATGGTCAAGGCGTTGGTGGTGTCGGTGGACGCGGGAATTTCGCTACCATTGTTATTGACGGAGAGGGTGTAATCGCCTGTGGAGGAGGAATATCCTTGGGCGGAGATATAGTAGGTTCCGCTGCTGGTAGGGGTATAGGAGATGAGGGAGTTGTATCCATCTCCACTGTCATCATCATAGGTAATTTGGCTACCGCTATTGTCCAGCAGGCGCAGGTAGGTATCCAGGGAGGAGGCGTTGGCTGCACCCATACTGAAGAGGTAGGAGGTATTGGCGGACAGCAGGACGCGCCACCAGTCTTGGTCACCGGAGGAGTCCACGGTACTGGTGACGGGGGAGCCGTCGGTGGAAAGGGAGTTGGAGGTTTGCAGTGAGTCCAAGATATCGGGCATGGGAACCTCCAATCAACAACCTTGTATGATAAATGATTTGAACAACCCATTCAGTGCTGAACTGTTTTCTTGGGTAAAACAGTCACCATTTTCCATCTTAACATCAATGCCAGCCAATTTTCAACTCATTTATTATTAAAGAAAAATTAAGAACCATAAGGAGGGGCGAGACGGCGAAATCCATGCAGAAGGACGATGCAAAGAAAAAAAAGATTACGCAATAATAAGGCAGGATAGAACAGAGCTGGCGGCGAGGTGGTTTTATTGGGGTAGTTGGTGGCAAGGGTATTGGCCAATTGTACCATCCATGGCGGGGTGCGTGGCCACTCCCAAAGGTGGGTGAGCCACTCCTGGGGAAGGCCGGAATAGCCAACGCCTGCTCCCACGATGCCGCCCACGATGGCGGCCACTGTATCGGTATCGCCCCCCAGGGAGATTACCGAATGGATGGCTTGAGGAAAATCGGTGGGATGGCTCAACCAGGCATGAATAACCACCGGCAGGGTATGCCCCATGTAGCCACTGACCCCCTTTGTCAAACCCATGCGAATGGCGAAGGTGGCTGTATCCTCTTGGCGGGCAAGGCTTTCTTTCACCAGATGTAACCAGGAGAGCACCTCTTGGGAACCATCCCCTGTAAGGCGTGGTTGGATCCAATCCATGAAAAAGTCGGGGGTGACATCTCCCTGTTGACCAGCAAGCCAGGTGGCCCAGGCCACCACCAAGGCCCCTTGCACAGCGAGGGGATCGGTATGGGTCAAACGGGTGGAGAGGGTGATGTGTTGTTGCAGGGCAGGGGGATCATCTCCCAGCATGATTCCCAATAGGGGGGCGCGCATGGCAGGACCATTACCAGCAGAATACACACCACTGTATTTGGGAGGAAAGCCCAGCCACAGTTTCAGACAGGCCCTGGCTGTTGCCATGCCCACACCGGCTGGCAGCATCAAGAGCCAAAACCGCAACCGCCAGGCCAGACTTTTGATAAAGCGTTCACTCTCCCCCTGGGAGCGCAACAAGGCTTCCGCAGTCATGCAGGCGTGTTCGGTGTCGTCAGAGCACATACCCCGTCCCACAAACAGGCTGAAACGTCCTGGTTGGTAGGCCATTTTTTGCAGGCGACGGGGGGAAAGTCCCTCCCAGGGAAGCCCCATGGCATCTCCCAAGGCAAGGCCCAACAAGACACCGGCTAAACGATTGTGTTTAGAAGAATTCTCCACCATGCTCCTCGCTAAGTGGATTATTTAAATTTGAACTCTTTTTTGAGGCCAAAAAATTTCATCAACTCTTCCACCTTTTCTTCCCGTGGCTTGGCAGTCTCTTCTTTTTTGCTGGTGCGGGAGGGTTCCACTGGTTCCATGCGGGCACGCAAGGCCAGGGTACGGCGTAGATGAATGCGTTGGGCGTAGGCGGTGACCTCTTCGATGCGACGCGCCATTTGTTCCGTCAGTAACTCAAATTGTACACCAAAGCGATTGGGAAAGAGGGGGCAGCCATCTTTGGGGGAGGTGCGGGAGCAACTGCGAATGATGCCGGTCACCTGAAAGGGGGGAACCTCATTGGATTCCAAAATAAGAACGACTTGGCTTTCCAGGGGTAAGGCTTCTGCCTCTTGCTCACCACAAAAGGCCAGACCACCGGGGCTGATGTTCATTAAACGAACCAGGGATGGGGGATTTTTGCCAACTTTGACTTGTAACTTCAAATCGATATTGGCAGGAAGATCGGCACGGAAAAAACGACGGCGACGAAACAGATTTAAGGTTGCCGGGAAGGTGAGAGCAATGGCCGGTTCACCCCGCACAAAGGCGGTATTGGCAAACACCAGGTCTGCTTCATAGGATTTGACACCATCAAAAAACCGGATTAACACCGATTCACTGGAACGAATCTGGGCATTACCAATAGCAGGATAAAGAGGGCTGATCAGTAAATGCGTCTTATTTTCCAAATAGGAAAAAGGACGATATTCAGGCTCCACCAGAACGGCTGCTCCCTGAGGATCCACACTTTCTATAAAATCAGGAAGTTGATCCATCATAACAGAAAAAAATAGTCTGGTGCGCTGATTAATTTGCACCTCAACAGTCTGTTCCTCTACGGCAGCCTTTTGCAAGACCCGAACAATCTGCTGTTGAGATTCAATAATTTCTGCTTGATTATCACTCATCCTGATGGCCACTCCCACAACTTGCCCAAGGCTGTTGCAAGATTTGCATGAAATCCTTTCCTAACATGGCATAATATCATGATTATTACCTATTTGCGATGGCTTCTGAAAGGATTTCAATAAAGTCGTTGCCAACGACGCACAAAGGCATCTTCAACAGCCTTGGCCCGCCGATTCCAGTTTTTGGCCTTGGCCTCCGGGAAAGGAAGTCCCTGGCTGATCAACTCCGACAAGTGTTCCCGTTCAGGATAGTTGGTGACAAAAATGGCGAACACCAAACGCCGCTTGGTCTGGGTATAGAGATAACCCGCCAAACCACTGGAATAATGAATGGTGCCGGTTTTAGCCCACACCTTCATGGCCATCATGGGATCCCCTAAACGATGGGCCAAAGTACCCGTCCAGCCAGAAATAGGAAGCAAGGAGACGTATGACTTGTCCTTGTTGAGATTGCCATCGGCATACCGCAAAATACCTGCCAGTTGATTGGGTGTGAGCTGGGATTTGCTGGAAAGACCCGAATGATTTTCCAATTGGGCACCCCGCCAATCCACCTCCGGTAAATTTTCCTGATACCATTTCAACATGGCCGCTCCTGAATTTTTCAGGGAAAGGGCCTTGCCAGTAATATAACGGGTGGTGGTCATGCCGATTAATTCGGCCATCAAGTTATTGCTGTGCTCCAGGGTTTGCCCCACCAGTTTGACCAAGGGCTGGCTCTGATGAACCATGATGGGGGTAGCTGTAGAAGGCATAAATGTCTTCACTGGGGCAGGAAGCTCGATGCCTTTATTGGAACAAATTTTCTGAAAGAGTAATGCCGTATGCAGACCAGGATTTCTCACCGGCAACCAGACACTGCCACTGGGTTGGGCCGGGGATTGAATGCGAATGCCTTCCCAGGGCTTGGACGGAAAAATTTGCTTGCTCCATCCCAACTGTTGTAGGGAATAGGCAACATCCACCGAGGGCAAATTGGGGGTGGTCACCACCTCAGCCTGGCCTTTGACCGATTTGGAGGGATTCCAGGCAAAAATATAGCGATTGAAATCCACCGACAAAGCACTCAAGCCCGGATTATACGAGGCATCATCCTCCTGCACCGTATCAATACGGTCGGGTTGGGAAAGCAGGTTGGTGTCATAATAATAATTGCCCGTCCAACGGGTAATACCCAACTTTTTCAGCTTGGAGGCCAACCCCATAAGATCTGACGTGGTGAGGAAGGGATCGCCACCCCCCTTCAAATACAGGTTGCCAGCCGCAATCTGCTCAGGCGTCGCGCCGCTGATCTGGAAGACATGATCCACCGTATCCCGTTCCTTGCCATTTTTGCCTTCACCGTTTACCGGCTGATTGGCAGTTTCCGGCAACGCCACCTGCAAATTGGCCACATTATCCACATAAAGAACGGTTTCAAAACGATAATCCGGTCCCAAGGTAGAAAGTGCCGCCACCGTGGTGGGAACCTTGGCAACCGAGGCAGGAATAAACAGCTCACGATCACGATGACCCGCCAGCCGTTGACCGCTATCTAGATCGATCACCGTAAAACCCACATGCTCTTCGCCCACGTTAAAACGGGAGAAAATTTCCTCCTCCGACAATATTTTTTCCACAGCCGGATCAAGCTTTTTCACCTTGGCAGGTGCAGAAACAGCCTGTTTGGCTATGGGTTTGGCAGCTTTTTTGGCTTGTGGAGCGGGGGCGGCTTGTTTTTGCTGGGTTTCTTTGTCAGCCTTGCCCTTGGGGGCGGCTAAGACACCGCCAGGAGACAAAATGGAAATGGCCAAGCCCAAACGACAAAGAAAGTGTCCCCAGCCCATCTTGGCTTGCGGATTTTCTGAAAGGGTTGCCTGGTCGCGATTGAAAAACATCCAAGAAACAGTACGGGGCATGTAAGGTTCCCTATACTTGCCGAACAGGTTTGCCAAAACAGGCAGGCTGGTCGGAATGATGCCCTGAAAATGAAATCCCCCTTCATTGATTTCATTCCCAGACCTGGAAAAATGGGAAGGTATTCTTAGCTTTCAAGAACAAAATGTCCATGCTTCCTGAAAGTTTTTTACAAATTTTTACTGCATTAAAGTCAATCGCAACAGATTGGACAAATGGGCCTTCGGTTTGGGAATACCACATTGCCGTTGCGGGCCGCCTTGGTAGTAATAGACACAGAAATTATAACTTCCCATGTCCAGATTGACGGCGTGGAAGGGTTGGTGGTTTTGAAGCAATATCTCTGCCACTTCAAACAAGGTCAAAGGCTCCTCCAAGGAGTCATAAATACCCACCCCTCCCTGCCTGTCGCGAAACAAAACCCGACGGGGAACTTTGGGTTGATTTTCCAGGTTTTTGACCAAATTTCTCCCCATGCCAATCAACAGGTGGGACTGAAAAACCGACAATTTTCTTTGTTCCACCTGCTGGACAAAGAGCCGATAATCCTGTTGAGAAGTTGTCCATTGCAGGGTTTGCCCCGTCAAAGAAACATCCCCCGCATGTCGAATTTCCAACTGACCGTTGGCAGACACCGTCACCAACCCCTCCCAAGGCTGCACCGCCGGATTGATCACCCGTCCTTGCACCGCAAAAAAGCCCACCGGATATTGAATATCCGAAGTATACGCCGCCGTTATCTCCAATTGACGCCCCTGTTGTGGCAGGGTGTGGGGCAGACCGGTAAAGATTAACTCGGCTCCATGAGGCTGATTGTGGCCATAATAAGCCAACAAATGGGGATCCTGGGGCGGGGAGGAAAGGGTGTTGGCTTTGGCAAAGGCGGAAATGGTTTTTTGTAAAAAATGTTGATAATCCCGATGAACCCCACTCTCCGGTACCGACAACCATTCCGCCGGTGTGGAACGAACCCGCTGTAAAAGAGATTGATGCAATTGAATCAAAGGAGGCTGGGGGATGGAATAAGGACGTTCCGTCTTGGGAATGCTGGCAAGAATATTTGCAAAATCATTTGGTTCACCAACCTCATTTGCCCAGCCACTGGCCAAATATCCCGCCAACAGTACCCCAAACCAACGATTCCATTTCATGTCACTTTTCCCCCGCTGCGAATACGCGCCATGATCTCCTCCCGCCCCTGACGCAGGATGGATTGCCGATCCAATGAATTGAGAATTTCCTGAATGGTCTGCTTGGGACCACCCTCACCCCAAGAACGTCCCTGGGCAAAATAACGTTGGGCTGCCTGACCAATTACCAGGGTACCATAATAGGCTACCGCCCCCTGTGCCCCGGCAGTTACCACACTGGATAATCCCCCGCTGATACCCTTGAGGGCCGATGAAAGCAAATGGGTGCCCCATACCGTCCCCATAAGCAGCGTCAATTGACCCCCAATCACCGCCAATAATCGCCCAGCCTCCACCATGGTCAGAGGCAGGCCATAGATACGTCCCAAATGGACAATTAAAGCCGCATCTGCCGCCAATACCGTCACCAAATCACTGACAGGCACCGGATTAAAGGCTGTTGCCACCCCCTTGCCAATGCAATAACCATGGATCACCTTGTTGGCAGCATGTTGCCGATATTCCACAATTTTTCTTGCCACTTGATCAGAAACATCGCTGGCAAACAGGCTGGCATTCATGGCAGCCAGGGTCAATCCTTCCGCTTCAAGAATATCCCAAAGCTTCTGTAGCAACTCAGCTACAGAAGCAGATGGACGACGGCGTACCTCCCGTTCCCGACCATCCTTCCCCACTTCCACATAAATTTTTTCACCCGGCCTGGCAGAACAGGTCACCAGGGGAGGGGGATTGGCAAGGCCGGTCAAACGCTGATGTAGCGCACCCTGCAACTCTCCCAACTCCTTTTGGGTGTAACGATCCGCTTTGTTCAATACCAAAATAACCGGTCGATTAAATCGTGTCAGAGTCGCCAGGGTGCGAAATTCACTCTCCGTAATATCCCCTTCAACAACAAACAAGATCATATCCCCACGACTGGCCGCCTGGCGGGCCAACTCTTCCCGCTCTTCACCATCCGGTTCATCCAGTCCAGGGGTGTCAATCAATACCACCCCTGCGGTGGCCACTTGTTGCCATACTTCCTTGTGCACCGAACGGGTCTCACCATGCAGAGGACTCACGGAGAAAGCATCCCGTCCCAACAAAGCATTGAGCAGAGCCGACTTACCCACGCTCACCCGCCCGCACACCACCACATGGATCTCCTGCTCATCCAGCCGACGCAGAAGCACAACCAACTCTTCAAACTCTTGGGACAATGAACGGCGAACACTCTCCGGTATCAGGCCATCTTCCACCAACTCTCGCAAACTTTGGCGCGCCATATCCAAATGATTGTTCCCCTGTTGGCCAGGTTCTGAAGAAGAGGGTACCGTGCTGTTAAAAACACGCCCCGCCTGCTCTTGTCCCCACTGCCACCCCTGCACCACCGCCTGACGAGATTTCTCCCCCAGAACCAGCAGGGCATTCAGGGCCTTCTGGCCACTGTGCTTATTCATTTTCCTGCACCACTTTCCTCACCCTTTGCCCTTGCCCGTCATCAACTTTTCCGCACCCGCTTCCAGCAATACCTTGATTAACCGTCCCATGCGGGCATCCAAATTTTCCGACAACTCCTCCTCAAAATAACGCATGGCCGGATGGGTCAATAGATCACCACGATTTTCCAAGGTTTTGATGACGGCCCGTCCCAGGGTGTCAAAGATCAACCCATAGGCCACCGCATGCAGAGCACCCCCTGCCATGGTTCCCACCCCAGGAAAGGCTTTCAATAAATTTCCCCCGATGGCCAACAACATGGGCAAGGAACGCAAGGCCTGTTGATCCGTCTTTTTCAACAGTTCACTGGCACTGATTTCCTGAAACGGCACCTCATAGACTTGACACAACTCCCGAACCATACGCACACCCAGATAGCCCTGCAATAATACGTCCAAACCAGGGGCCACTGCTGCCATGGCCGCCAAGACCGCCTGGCGGGAATAATCGCCCACCACTTCGTCCGCCTTTTGCCGCCGATGATGCAGAAGAGATTCATCCAACTTGTGGGCCACCCAGGAAAAGACCGCGCTATCCCGCAAAGATTCCAACAAGGCGGGATCTTGATCGATCCATCCTTGCATAGCTTTCACCAATTCCACCAGTTGGGGAGGCTGGGCCACCACCTCCCGGATTTCCTGACCATCAGGCAACAGACGCAATCGCTCCTTCTGACCTCCCGCCACCAGAGTGACCACCCGAATCATGGGAGCCGTCAGCAGAGCCACCCGCTCTTTGACCCGCTCCACCACCATGGCCAGTTCATCCCCAGATAAACGGTCCACCTTATTGATGCCCACCAAAAGGGGTTTGGACAATTGGGCCAACAAGTTTAATTCATGCAACTGGGGGCGGGTGAGATCGCCTTCGCACAAAAACAACACCACATGGGCGCGAATCGCCTCCTCCCGTGCTTCCTGTTGCAGGGGAATTCCCACCTCGTTCAAGCCGGGCAAATCAGAGAGAATAATCCGATCGCCCGCCGGGGTATGCCACAAATAGCGGGTAACCTGACGGGTGATGCCTCCCACCGGTCCACTCTCCGGGCGAGCATCTGGCAGTAAAGCATTAATAAGGGTGGACTTGCCGCTACTGATATCCCCGGCAATGGCCACATGAAATTCCCCCCCAGCCCTTCTGGCCTGCATTTCCGCCAACTCCCGCCGGGCCACCTCCACATCCACCCCAAGGGTTACATTGCGCTCAATGCGACTGGTAATCTCCTCCTCCTTCAAAGGAAGAACCGGTGGCGGCAGGCGCACGGGAGGAGGGGGCGGTTCACGGGTAATACGCCACAGCAACCATCCCGATCCCGCCAAAATCAAAGCGAATACCCCCCCATAACTGTAGACAAACCAGGGTGGTAACATTTGCAATTTTTGCCAGACCGATAACAGCAGGTCACTCAACTGCAAGAAAAGGATCAACAACAAAACCAGCAGGATGGCCGCAAGTAAACTCACGAGCCGACGATTCATCCAGGATGGCATCATGGTAAGTCCAGTTTCTGAACAAAAATTTGGCGAAGGCACACCATTGTTTTATTGATCCAAACAGGCTAAAAAATCAAGAGTTGGAATGTTTTGCCATGGAAGAGACGGGCCATCATGCCACTTCATGCGTCTAACCTGCGGGAGGAAATACGCCAACAAGCCCTCGCTTTGGGCCTGGACGTGGCAGGCTTTGCCCCACCCGTGCCTCCTCCCCACCATGAATCCCTGTTACCCTGGCTGGCGGAAGGAAGACAGGCTGGCATGGCCTGGTTGGCGAGAAATCCTGCCCGTCGGCAAAATCCCACCAGCCATTTACCCGATCTGGCCACTATTCTGGTGGTGGGCATCAATTGTCGTCCCCCTGGGAATCCCCTGGATTATTTACAGGATGCCAGCCGTCTGGGTATAGCCAGTTATGCCCGCCACGGCGATTACCACCTTATCTTACAAGACAAATGCCGCGCCTTGATCTCCTGGCTCAACCACCGATTGGGGCAACAGGTTAACCACCGCATCATGGTGGACTGGGGAGCCGTCATGGAAAAACCCCTGGCGGTGGCCGCCGGTTTGGGTTGGCAAGGCAAACATGCCCTGCTGGTCAACCGCCAACATGGCAGTTGGCTCCATTTGGCGGAACTCCTGCTTCCCATACCTCTTGCTCCCGACACCCCCTCCCGTGATCATTGTGGAAGCTGCACCCGCTGCCAAACGGCCTGTCCCACCCTTGCCCTGGAGCGGGCCTACTCCCTGGATACCCGCCTGTGTCTCGCCTACCATACGGTGGAAAATCCCGGTTCCATCCCCCGCCCATTGCGTCCTTTGCTGGCCAATCGGGTTTTTGGTTGCGACGATTGCCTGGTTGCCTGCCCCTGGAACCGCTTTGCCCCCCTTTGCCAGCAACCTGAATTGTTGCCACAAGGCTACAATCGTCCAGAATACCTGTTGGATTATGTGGGGTTGGATGAAAGCCAATTTTTGCAACTTTTCCAGGGAACCCCATTGATTCGTCCCGGCTGGCAACGGTTTCTCCGCAATCTGGCGGTGGCTTTGGGAAACTGGCCCCATGAACAATCCATTATAGCTCTGCAACAGCTTTTATCATCCCCCTTCCCATTGGTGCGGGAGCATGCCGTGTGGGGGCTTGGTCACCTTTTTCATGCAGGATGGTCCCTGGGTGAAGAGGCATTACATAGGCTTAATGAAACAGAGCAGGATGAAAACGTTTTGCAGGAATTAGCTTGGGCATTGACGGGCAGCTAACCTTGGTGTCGGTAAGGGATTGTGGTAGACTCCTCCCAAGCCTATAGGAATCCTTCAACATCTTTTCTACCTTCGTTACCACCCATGAATTCACATTGGAAATGTCGTTCCTTTAAACTGGTGGTTATGCTGGTGGATGATCAGCGCATTACCGGTATCCTGCTGGGCAAAATGCTGGAGGATGAACCGGATTTTGTCCTGCACACCTGCCAGGAACCCAGTCAGGCCCTGGAGATGGCCAAGCGTGTGCAGCCTTCGGTCATTCTCCTCGATCTGGTCATGCCAGATATTGATGGGCTTACCTTACTTGAACACTTCCGGCAAGAGGAGGAGTTCAAACATCTCCCCATTATCATGCTCTCCACCCAAGAGGAGGGAGATTTAAAGGCCACGGCTTTCAGTCGCTCCGCCAACGATTATTTGATCAAACTGCCGGAAAAAGTGGAAATGGTGGCAAGGCTGCGCTATTACGCCTCCTCCTACTGCAACTATATGCAGATGATTGAGGCTGAACGCACCTCCACCGCTCTGGCCCGTCGCTTCAAACTGGTCACCCAATCGGTGAACGAAGCCATCGTTACCGCCGATATACATGGACGCATCACCTTTTGGAACTGGGGTGCAGAACGCCTGTTCGGCTTTCAGGAGGCGGAAATTCTCGGCCAATCTCTGGAACGGCTCATGCCGGATCGATACTATGGAGATTTTCGCCAGGGTTTGGCAAAAGCGGTGGAAACCGGCAAGTGCTCCCTTTGTGGACGCACCATGGAGTTTGCTGGCGTTGGCAAGGATGGTTCCGAATTTACCCTGGAAGTCTCCCTCTCCATGCTGGAAGAGGATGGAAAAATTATCTTTGTGGCGGTATTACGGGATATTACCCAACGCAAGGAAGAAGAGAGCCGCATCTATCACCAAGCCACCCACGATGCCCTGACTGGACTTCCCAACCGCCATCATTTTTTCAATCGTCTGGAAGATACCATCACCCTGGCCAAACGGCAAAACACCGGTTTCGCCCTCGCCTTCATCGATCTGGACCGCTTCAAGTGGGTCAATGACACCCTGGGGCATGCTGCCGGAGATGAATTATTGCGACAGGTCACCCGTCGGTTACTGGTTTGTCTTCGCAAGGTGGATATATTGGCGCGCTTGGGAGGTGATGAATTTACCGCCATCTTTTACGGGGTGAAGGATCCCCCCTCTGCCCGCATTGTGGCGGAGAGAATCTTGCAATCTCTGAACGAACCTTTCAATCTGGACGGTCACACCGCCAATATTTCCGGCAGCCTGGGCATCACCTTTTTTCCCAACGATGGCGAAGATGCCCATGTATTGTTGCGCAACGCCGACATGGCCATGTATGTGGCCAAAAATTCAGGGCGCAACGGCTACTGGTTTTTCCAGGTGCAGGAATAACCTGCCCATTACTGGCGTACAGGAACTCTCAAAGGGCATGCAAATTCCCTTTGAGAACCTCCGATGCCTTCCTGAATGGTTTTTGGCTCAATATCAGCCACTTCCCTGGTCTTGACGCCTGTAATGGTTTGGCCAGCCATGTGCTCTTTCATGTGCTGGATACTCTTCAGCAAGTCATCAAATAGTTTATCCCTCATAGTGAACCTCCTGATAACCTCCGCCAGTCGAAGTAATTGTTCATTGTGATCAAAGCACGTTATGCAAACGAGCCTTATCACCCCCCCTGATAAAGCTCATCCAACAGGTCAAACAATCGCTTGCGTTGGCCGTCAATGGCTTCCACACCCGCCTTTTGTTTGACCAGTTGATGCAACTGACCATGCACCCGTTTCATCTCCTGGTAGACAGACAAACTGGCAAATCGTTGATCCCCAACCTCCCGGCACCAGTGTTCTAAATCACACTGTTCATGGGAAGAGTGTTGCCCCTTGTCACTGTCAGAGAGGGTTTGCAGCAGATTTAAATGGGACTCCTTGATCTTTTCCAATGGTAAGGGCGGCTCACCCACATGCAGACCGGATCTGGCCTGCCGCAAAGCCTGGGATGTGCCCTCCACCACCTGGGAGAGAATGCCAAAATGGTTGGTGGTGTCGGCCAAACGCTCCGCTATGCGGGTGGCCTTGAACATGCGCTCCTGAATCTCCTGGGATGCCTGCCGGGTATTTTCCGAAGAGCGCAAAATATCCTGAACAAAAGATTGGATCTCCTGGGTCTCCCTGGTCACCTGGCGGGCAGATTCAGAAACATTGGCCGCCGATTGGGCAATTTCCCCCGTACCAGAAGCCGCTTCCAAAGCAGAACGGGCCACTTCATGGGCAGCACGTTCCAACTCGTTGGCATTGCGCAAAACCGTAGCCGCAGCACTACTTACCCCCTGCATGGCCTGAACAATGCCGCCAATGGCCGCATTTTGTTCCCCCACCGAGTGGGCGGTATCCTGGTTGGCGGTCTTGATGGCTTGAATCTTATCGGCAATGTCATTGGTGGCCTGGATGGCTTGTTTGGTGTTCAATTGAATGGTATCGATCTGGCTGGAAATCATGCTGGTGGCTTCAGCGGTCTGCCGGGCCAACTCTTTTACCTCATTGGCCACAACAGCAAATCCCTTGCCTGCATCTCCCGCACCGGCAGCCTCAATGGCCGCATTGAGGGCCAACATGTTGGTCTGCTCAGCAATATTGTTGATCAACTCCACCACCTTGCCAATTTCCGCCGCCGATGCAGCCAAATTTTCCATTACCTGATGGGTGCCCTTGGCCCGCTCATCCGCCTGATTGGACTCCCGATTGGCCACGTTGCAGCGATTTTGCACTTCCAGCAAGGCGGCATTCAACCCTTCCACCAAATGGCTGGCCTGGCTTACTGAACGATTGACCTGCTCCAAGCTGTGGTTGACTTCCGATACGTTGGCACTCATCTCTTCTGCCGCACTGGCCATGGTGTTGACATTGCCACTGGCCAATTCAGAGGAGGAAGCGATGGTGGCAATATCCGCCGAGAGCATTTCCGCCGATGCCAGGATGGTTTCCAGATTGCTGGAAGCCTGTTCCACCGACTGCTTGACCTCGTTGATCTCCTCATTCAACTTGGTATTATCCTGGGTGACGGTTTTGGCAATCTGAAAACTCTCCTGACTGTCATCCACCAGGGTGCCCCGTACCGCCGTCAGTTGGGAGACACAGGCAGAAATGGTGTCCGATTGCAGGGTGACGGTACGAACCGTATTGGCCAGGGCATCGGCCATATGGTTGACCTCGTCGGCAATCTGCAAAACCTCATCCTTTTTGACGGGTAGCTCCAGCCGCAAGGTTAAATCTCCCTGGGCGATGGCACGCACTATGTTGAGAATTTTATGAATGGAACGTAAGACAGTGGTGGCCACCAGCCAGGAAATCAGCAATAGAACCAGTGTTCCAACCAGACCAATCCCCGCCGATAACCAGGCCACCTCCGCCATTTTGGCGTGGAGATTTTTATTGGGGATGGCCGCCGCCAACATCAAGGTAGAGCTTTTGCCCACCTGCACGGGAGATTTCAAAAGGGCAGTGGCATCCAGCAAGGGGGCGGCAAACATGTGGCTTTGATCCACCTGGGCGATGGTTTCCACCACCCCTTGTTTAATCCATTCTTGCATGGTGGGGGTGATTTCGGTTGCTGCACCAACCAAAGAGAGAGGGGTTGGCTGGGTTGGGGTACCGATCTGAATGGTGGCATCGGGCAAATCAAACTGACGCAGGGTTTCCTTGACCTTTTCCAGCTCTCCCACCACCGCCTGCCAGTTGAGATAGGCGACGAACAGTCCATTGACCTTGTTGTTGGAATCCTTGATGGGTTGACTCAAGCGCATGGTGGTCATGGCCAAATTTTTGCCATCTTCCAAACCATTTTGCACCATGGCCACCTCGGGTTTGCCCAATAGTTTGGTATATTCAGGAATGGTTTGGCCGGTCAATTTCAGGTGATCGTTGCTGGTAAGGAGAATTTTTCCCTGTGGATCAGCCACCAGAGCCATGGCAAAACCGTGGTTGGTGGCCTGTTGGATGAAATCGCTTTTGATTTCATCCAGGGTGGCAAATTCAATGGCCATGCCCATGGTGATCTCTTGCCCCATGGCCTGAAATCCCCCCATGCGCCCGGCGATGACCTCGTTGATACGGTTGGCCGCCTGTTGGGTGGTGAGGGAGAGCAGGCCGTTGCTGGTTCGCAAATGGCTTTGCAGGTTGAGATTATAGGATACATAAAGGATGGCCAGGAGCGGCAATAAAGCAACCATGGAACTGGCCATGATTTTGTAACGAATACTCATGGCATGCCATTGCAACCAGGACATGGGCGTTCTCCTGAAAGGGGGGAGCCAATTATTGAGCTGGCATCATTTCACCCTTGAAAAACTCATTAACCTGACCATTCACATGGGCAGCCAATTTGTCCAGATCACCCTGGCGGGCAGAACCTTTTTTGTAGACCAGACTGACCGGGCGACCGTAGGGATAGCTTCCATCTTGAATAGTGGCGGGGGAGGGAAGAACACCGTCGATGGATAAAATTTTCAACGAGGCTTCATAGCCTTTGAAAAAGGAGCGGGACATGATGGAGATGGCACCCAACTCCTTACGATTTTGCAACAACTTGGGAGCCGAACTCATGGTGTCCACTTCCAGGGTTTGCGGGCGGAAGTCGCCACCATCCAGGAACAGTTTTTGAATATTTTTCTCGGTAGCCGTCACCTTGCGGGTGGTGACGGGTTCCAGGGGAATATCTGGAAAGGCGGGGTTCAGCTCTTTCCAGCTTTTTTTGTCTTGGGAGAAGGCCAGTTTGATATTTTCTTTGGTCACCGCATCAATGGGTAGCTCTTTTTTGACCACGGCAATGAGGATATCCAAGGCCACCACTTTTTGCTCCATGGCATTTTTTTCTTGGTCGGTGAGGTTTCGCACCACGCAAGCGGCGTCGGCTTTACCCATGTAAACTTGTTTGATAGCCTCCTCGGACCCTCCTTGATCCTGGACTGTAAGGGGAGAACCCACCACCTGGGAGAGGGCAGCAGCCTGCTCTTTGAGGGGGGAGCAAAGGGTTTTGGCACCCACGATGGAAATGGCATCCCCTGCCCAAACCGAATGGGTAGTAAGAGCGGCGACCAACAGGAGCAATACAGGAGTTAATTGAATCTTTTTCATTGTTCACACCTTAGTTGAGATAAAAAGGGAACGGACTGGCAGTCCTGGGTGATTTTAGCCATTTTCAGCAAAAATCACAAATTCCTTCTTGAAGGTGTAATTATGGAAAGTTGGGAAGGGAAGGCGGGTATAGGAAGATGGAAAAAGGTTGGCGGTGTTTGTAGTAAACACCGCCAACGGATGAAGTGATAAAGGGGGCGTTAGGGAATAGACCAGGTGATGACCATGGCCAAGCCGCCTGCCCCAGAACCGCCTGCTCCTGAAGGGTAACCATTCAAGGCAGCTCCGCCGCCACCACCACCGGCTCCATATAAACCACCATTACCACCCTGGCAGCCTGCGGCAAGCGAGCGTGCCCCGCCACCTCCACCCCCATTACCAACCCCCAAGGGAGAGGCATCCTCCCCGTTGTCACCGTTTTGCTGGTCGCCGCCATTATTTTGGTTACCGGAGGTAGCCGCAAGCCATTTACCCAATCCCACACTACCACCCCCACCAGGGGAGAGGGTGCCATCACCGGCGATGCCACCCCCACCGCCACCACCGCCACCGGCATGGCGTTGGGAGGGAAGGGTTGGAATACCCACGCCACAAGCCTCCACAGCAGGACCACCTGTGCCGCCGGATAGGGATAAAATTTCCCCATGATATTTTACCCCAGGAGTTCCTCCGGATGCTGTTGGAGCGGTTGCATCAATGGTGATGGTATCTCTCACGGCAAAATCGGTTGCTCCAGCCGCTAAGGTCATATTGAGATGATTCCCTGAATAGGGTACGCCGACGGTAAGAGAGGTTAAGACCGAATCGGTTGGAGAGACCACGCGAAATGTGCCTGCACCAGGAGAGGAGGCGGTGCAAGTCAATAGGTAACGCCCGACTTCTGCACTGGCACCCAGGTTAATGGTTCCCAGGCTTCCCGTACCATGAATGGTGGTTTCTGCCACGGTGATGGTAATATTATTGCCAACCGCATAATCTACTGCACCATCGGCAATGGTCAGGTTGATGTGACTGCCGGTATAGGCGGTCCCAATGGTTAAGGTGGGTAGGGTGACTCCGGAGGGGGAGACAACCCGGAAGGTGCCTCCGTTGGTGGTGGCGGTCATGCAGGTGAGGAGATAGTCGCCAATTTGGGCATCCTCTCCCAGAACAATCGCACCCACGGGACCTGTTCCCAATAATGGGTTGCTTGCCACGGAAATAAGGATGGTATCACCAAGAACAAAATCTGTGGAGCCATCCTGGAGGGTCAGATTGAGGTGGGTGGTGGTGTAGGCAACCCCGACTTCCAGGTTGGCAAGTTGTTCCCCGGCGGGGGTGGTAACACTGAATGTACCTCCGTTGGTAGCGGTGGTGATACAGGTCAGGATATAATGACCTGCTATGGTATCCACCCCCAAGGTGATGGTGTCGATGACTCCGTTGCCGGAAGAGAGAAGGGTTTGCACAAACCAGGCATCGCAGGTGGCTGTGACATGGGAGACCTTGGCTGCGGAATAATCAATGGTGGTGGTGGCGGGGCCTGTCCCTCCGCGACCACCCCCACCACCGCTGGCTTTTAAATAGGAACCAAACGTGGTGTCGGATGCCGATTGACCGTCGTTGCCGTCGGTATTATCGGTTGTGACGGCGACGCCTCCTGCCCCTCCCTGCGGTACGGTGACCAGAACCTGGGAGGGAAGATGGGAAGCGGGAAAGGTATGTCGGACCCAACCACCACTGGCTCCGCCACCGCCACCTGTACAGTGTTTTTCTCCCACGCGTCCGCTGCCCCCACCGCCACCGGGACCGATGAGAATGACTTCCACTATTTTGGCATGATCGGGCTTGGTCCACTGAGCGGTTTCGAGGAAAGTTTGAATGTTGAGATTGTCCACATCGGGGAACAGGCGAAAGTTGATTGGATCGTACTGAAGCATTGATGATATCCCTTATGAACGGTTCAGGCTTGTCGGGTTGTAGGAGGTGTTCCTGACTATAAATAGGCCCTGATATAACATAAGATGTTACTCTTCAGCAGTGTGGGGTGGGATGACTCTTCCTGAAAATTCAGACCTGAATCAACCATAAACAAAACCTTGCATCCCTGAAAATAATTCTCCATACTGGCCGGATTTTCTTGAATAGCATCCAGAACTGGGGGGGCTAGTCCAATGAGTACCGCCATGCGGGATTTAAGCAGCCTGGTTATTGCGTTGGACCCCAAAGCATTCAAGGCAAGGAAAATTTCTGGATTTTTACCAGAGAGTTCCTTGCAAGAACTGGCCCGGGATGCCACCGTTCTGGAAGCGGCCCAGGTTGAGGTGACCTTGCAGTTGGACAAGGAACGCTGGTATGTAAGCGGTCAGGTTTCCAGCAAGGTGGAAGTGAAGTGTTCCCGTTGTCTGGATCCGTTTGCCATGGAACTGGTTGTCCCGGTGGATCGGGAGTACGTGGTGGGACCGGATGTGGGACGACGCATGGGAGAGGTGGAAGTCATCGAGGAGTTGGTTTATCTGGAGGATGGTCAATTTTCAGTTTTGCGAATGGCTGAAGAAGAGTTGATCATCTCCCTGCCCATGATTCCCCTCTGTCGAGAAGATTGTGCCGGATTATGTCCGGGGTGTGGTGCCGAGTTGAATCGGGAGCCATGCCGGTGCGAAGTCAAGACCGATGACTCCCCCTTTAGTATTTTAAAAGGTCGGGTGTCTGGTAAACAGTAGTCACACTTTTGGGTGTGACTCGTTTCTATTGAAGAGAGCAAGGAGTTGGTTCCATGGCAGTGCCGAAGAAGAAAATTTCCAAATCTCGTGGTGGTCAGCGGGCATCTCACCACGCCCTGCGCGCCCCCAGCCTGGCTATTTGCCCCAAATGCCAGGAGCCTCGGCAACCCCACCGGGTATGCCCCAAGTGTGGTTGGTACAAAGATCGTGAAGTGGTTGCCAAAGAAGAATAATCTCTTTGCTGGCAGGCTATTCATGTTGGCTTGGTATTTGACATAGAGGGATCGGTGACCATTAGGATCGCCTTGGACGCCATGGGCGGCGATGCGGCACCCGGAATAGTGATACAAGGCGCGGTTATGGCCGCTGCCGCCCATCCAGAGGTGGAATTCATCCTGGTGGGGCGGGAAGATGCCATCCGCGCCGAGTATCAAAAACTGGGAACCGACGGCAGCCGCTTCACCATCCAACCGGCCAGTCAAGTCGTTGACATGTCGGATAAACCCTCTGTGGCCTTGCGCAACAAGCGGGACTCCTCCATGCGGGTTGCCGCCAATCTGGTGCGTGAGGGTAAGGCGGATGCCATGGTCTCCGCTGGCAATACCGGTGCCCTCATGGCCATCGCTCGTTTTATTCTGAAAACCCTGCCTGGTATTGATCGTCCCGCCATTGCTGCCATGCTGCCCGCCATCAACGGTCAAACCCTGATGCTGGATCTGGGAGCCAACGTCCATTGCACCCCGGAACAATTGACCCAATTCGCCGTCATGGGAGAGGTGTACGCCATCCATGTGCTGGGTATTCCCAATCCCCGTATGGGCATCCTCAATATTGGCGAAGAGGAGATGAAGGGCAACGAGTTGGTCAAAGAGGCTGGCGAACGCATAAGGGAAAATGTGGGCAACTATGTGGGCAACGTGGAAGGGGATGATATTTTCAAAGGCAAGGCCGACGTGGTTGTGTGTGACGGCTTTGTGGGAAATATCAGCCTGAAATCTTCCGAAGGGGTGGCCCAGATGCTCTCCCACTACCTCAAAGAGTCCTTCCGCCACTCCTGGTTGACCCGTTTGGGTTATCTGATGGCCAAGCCAGCCCTCAACCGATTCCGGGAAAAGGTGGACCATCGCCGGTACAACGGAGCCATGTTGTTGGGATTGAATGGTATAGTGGTCAAAAGCCATGGCTCGGCGGACGGTTTTGCCTTTAACTGCGCCATTCAACGGGCGGTGGATTTAAGCAGCAACCGGGTCAACGATAAAATCAGCGGGCAGGTTATCCGTATCCATCTTGGCGAGGCCAGTTCATGAGCCATTCCCGCATCATTGCCACCGGTTCCTATTTGCCATCCCGTATTTTGACCAATCATGAGCTGGCCACCATGGTGGATACCAGCGATGAGTGGATCCGCAGTC
>JADFXB010000058.1 GCA_015233935.1 Magnetococcales bacterium
CGTCTTGCCCTGGCCCGTGGTCTTGCCTCCTCGGCCCGTATCGCCATTCTGGATGAACCCATGGAGGGCATGGACCGGGCGGGACAGGAAAATATTGGCCAAATTCTCAATCACCTGGCATCCAATGGCACCACCCTGATCATTCTTACCAAAGATCCCCACCTCTTTCAGGTCAAGTCCCAATTATTGGATCTGAATGTGAAACCCGTTCCCAAAGTGACCTCCCATGGTTGACGCACCCCTGCCTTCCATTCCTGCCGAAACCATCCAACGCCTGGAAGATACCAGCAAGGCCACCCATTTTTTCTTCTGGCTGCTCGCCTTTTTGTTCATTGGTTCCATGGTTTGGGGGGCGGTGGGCACCCTGGCAGTCATGAGTCAGGCAGAAGGAGAGGTGGCCCCTTCCCAGCGGGTGCACATGGTGCAACATTTGGAAGGCGGGATCATTCGAGAAATTTTGGTAAAGGAGGGGGATGCAGTCACCAAGGATCAACCTTTGATCATTCTGGAATCCACCGCCAGCTCTGCCGATCTGGGAGAGTTGCGCCTGCGTATCGCCTCTCTAAGCGTGGACATGATTCGGATGGAAGCCGAGGCAAACCAACAGGATAAATTAGTCTTCCCGGACACCATGATGCGTGACCACAAGGATTTGGTGGAAAATGCCCAGGCGGTCTTTCAATCCCGTCGGGATGCCTATCTGTCTGCCCTCACCACCCAAAAACTGGTGATCGAACAAAAGCAGCATGAAATCGAGGCCACGGAGGCTCGTATCAAGTCCAATAAAATACGACTGGACCACTCCCGGGAGCAGCTTTCCATCATGACCGAGTTGCGCAAATCCCAGTTAAGCTCCCGCCTGGAGCAACTCAATCTGCTCAAGGAGACCAACACCCTGGAAGGGCAGATTCAAGAGGACAAATCGGTTTTGGAGCGCACCCGGGCCGCCCTGGCGCAAGCCAAGAATGGCAGCGAACAAATCGTCAACGATTTTCAGGAAAAGGCCCGTGCCAAACTGGAAGAGACCCGACGACAACTGGATGAATTTTCCGAACGATTGAATAAATTCGAGGACCATGTACGGCGCACCACCTTGCGCGCCCCGGCAACCGGCATTATCAAAGTGATCCATGTGCGCAACGAAGGGGGAGTGGTCTCTCCAGGTGGTACCGTCATGGAAATTGTCCCCAAGGGGGATCATGTGGTCATCGAGGCCAAACTGCTTCCCCAGGAGGTGGGTTTTGTGGCCGCTGGTCAACGGGCCATCATTCAACTGGCTTCCAACGATGCCGGGTATCTGGGCAAAATTGAAGGAACCGTGGAACTCATCAGTCCCGACTCCCTGGTCACCCCGCAAGGAATCTCCTATTTCAAGGTGCGCCTGGTGACCCATCAGACGGCCTTCATCAAAAACAATATTCACTATCCCCTCATTCCTGGGGTCAAGGTGATGGTGGGGATTGTCACCGGCGAACGAACCGTGCTGGAATATTTATTCGCCTCCTACTTGAGCACCCATGGTCTGGCCATGACCGAACGCTGATTATTCATTAAGGAACTCCGGTGTCCACGAGCGCAAACTTGTACAATCAGGCGGTCAGTGCCTATGAAAAAAAGGATCGGCAGGAGGCCGAAAGACTCTGCCGTTTGCTGCTCTCTTGCCATCCCGATCATGGAGAAGGCTGGCACCTGGATGGTATTTTGTCCATGCAGCAGGGGTTGAACGAAGAAGCCCTGGTCAAGTTGCACCGTGCCATTCAACTCCGTCCGGATATGGGTTCCTTTCAGGAAAGTACCGCCTGGTGTTGCATCCGCTTGCGCAAGTGGCAAGAAGCCGCCGATGCTGCCCAAAAGGCCCTGGAGTTGCAGCCCTCCCTCACCGAAGCCCACTATGCCCAAGGGATTGCCTTACGTCGTCTGGGCCGCACCATGGCTGCCAAAGCTGCCTTGCAAAAGGGCATTGCCGTGCGTCCCGCCCATCCCCACGCCTTGAGCGATATGGCCGCCGATTTGATCGAAAGCAAGGAGTATGGCTCCGCCGCCTTTTTCCTGCGCTCTGCCCTGGCCGTGGATGGCAACCATGTATCCGCCATGATCAACTATGCCATCTTGTTGCAGGAAGAAAACAAGCTGGATGAATCTCTCGCTTATTTTCAACGGGCCAACGCCCTGGAACCGGCCAATACGGCAGGTCGCATTAATCTTGCATCGCTGCTCCTGCGTCTGGACCGGCCCAGGGAGGCGTTACTTCATTTGCAATGGCTGCTGGAAAACCACCCCCCCTCCGCCGATATTCTCTGCAAAATGGGCACCACCCATCACATGCTGGGCTTGCCCGAACAGGCCATTGCCTGGTATCGAAAAGCCTTGCAAGTGGATCCAGAACACGGCGTCACCCACTGGGAACTGGCCCTCTCCCTGTTGACCATGGGCGAACTGGTGGAAGGGTTTCGCGAATATGAATGGCGTTGGGATGTCCCTTCTCTCGGCACCAAAAAACGCAATGGACGCTATTGGCAGGGACCACCTGAACAGGTCAACACCCTTTTTCTGCATGGCGAGCAGGGATTGGGGGATGTGATCCAGTTTGTCCGCTATGTCCCCATGGTACGCCCCTATGCCAACCGGATCGTCATGGTCTGTCCGGAAGCGGCGGTGGGACTCTTCCAAAGTGTGGCAGGGGTGGATCGGGTGGTTTTTAACGTTCCCAACTGCGGCGAAACGGTGGATGCCTATTTCCCCATCATGAGCCTGCCCCACGTCTTTGGCACCCGCTTGGAGACCATTCCTGCCCCAGCACCCTATCTTTCGGTCCCCGATGATTTAACCGCCCGTTGGCAGCAACGATTGGCGGGGGTGAACGGCTTTCGGGTGGGTATTGTCTGGCGTGGCAATCCAGATCACCGCAACGATGCCCGCCGCTCTGCCCCCCTCGCCCTGTTCGCACCCCTGGCTGCCTTGCCGGGAGTCCGGTTGATCAGCCTGCAAAAACAGTTTGGTCTGGATGAGTTGGCCACGGCCCCCATGCCGGTGCACGTACTGGGGCCAGAGTGGCAGGATTTATTGGATACGGCGGCGGTCATTCGCAACCTGGACCTGGTGATTGCCGTGGATACCTCGGTGGCCCATCTGGCGGGTGCTCTGGGAAAACCGGTGTGGATTGCCCTGCCCCGCAATGTGGACTGGCGATGGTTACGGGAAGGCACCGAGTCCGCCTGGTATCCCACCGCCCGCCTGTTTCGCCAGGGAGAGGAGGACACCTGGCCCGCAGTTTTCGCCCAAATCACCCAAGCCTTGCAGCAAGTGGTGACCGGCACCGCCAAGCTCAAAGATCTCTCTTGCAATCCCCCTCCCCTGTTGGAAATTTCTCCCCAGCACCATCGGCTGGCCGCCCTTTACCAGCACGGAGAGCGGGCCAGCAAGGCACACTCCTGGTCTGACGTGATAACCATCTACCAGGAGGTGGTCAAGCTGCAACCCAATAATCTCCTGGCCTGGATCACCCTGGGACGAGCCTATCTGGACAACAAACAGCTCCCCCAAGCCCGTGACGCCTTTCTGGCGGGACTGGCCGTGGATGACAACCATGCCGTTCTCCATGGTCTGTTGGGTGTCGCCCTGGCCCAAGCCGGGGATAAAATCCAGGCATTGCACCATTTTGACCATGCCATCCGCCTGGAACCCAATGTGGCGGAGTTTCATTACAACAAGGGACAAGCACTGCGGTCGGAAAAACGCTGGGAGGAGGCACTGCCCAGTCTGCAAAAAGCCGCCAGTCTCAATCCCACCTCCCCGGAAGTTTTGCTGGCCATCGGTCAGGTCTATTTCAATAACAAGGATTGGCAGGGAGCCATCGCCGCCTTGCTGGCAGTGCTCTCCTGGCAGCCGGAAAATTATGAATGCCATCAGACCCTTGGTTTAATTTATAAAAATTTGGAAATTTATCACAAGGCCATTTTCCATGCGGACAAAGCCCGGCGCATCCGTCCTGATAATCCGGCGGTCTATATCAATCTGGGGGTGATCTATCTGGCCATGCGGCAAGATGAGGAGGCCCTGCGCTGCTATCAAAAGGCCCTCTTTCTGGATGGCAGCAATCCCATTGCCCATATGAACCTGGCTTCGGTATGGATGGGCATGGGCAAGCTGGATGAGGCTCAACCCCTGCTGGAACGGGCCATCGCCCTGGATCCTGACTATGGGGAGGCCCATCTGCACCTGGCGTTTATTCTTCTCTCCCATGGCAACTGGCAGCGGGGCTTTCGTGAATATGAACGGCGTTGGCAAACCAAGCGTATGGCCGTTCCCGACTTTCAACGCCCCATGTGGGATGGCCAGCCCAATAACAAACTGACCCTCATGGTATGGTCGGAGCAGGGAATTGGGGATACCATCCATTTTTCCCGTTATCTACCCCTGTTGCGCCCCTTGGTTGGACGATTAATCCTCCGTTGTCCCCCCTCCCTGGTGGAACTGTTTCAGGGAATGAATGGGGTGGACCAGGTAGTGAGCAATAAACAACCCCTACCCGCCTTTGATGCCCACCTTTCTCTGCTAAGTGCCCCTCATCGACTGCTGGGATTGGTGGAGGGGGTGGAATATGGGGTGCCGTATCTGGCGGCCAAGGTGGATCGGGTGGAAAAATGGCAACCAGTGGTGGCCTCCCTGCAAGGATTACGGGTGGGGGTGGTGTGGCAGGGCAACCCCGACTATCCCCAGGATGCGGTCCGCTCCTTCCATGCCGCCTGTTTGACCGCCATCTCCCGCCTGGAGGGGGTTTCCCTGCTGGCCCTGCAAGTGGGGTTTGGCAGCGAGCAATTGGAAAATTTGCCGGTCAACTGCTTGATCCACCGTTTGCCCGAACCCCCTGCCGACTTTGCCGATACCGCCGCCATCGTCACCCAACTGGATTTAATCATTTCTGCCGATACCGCTGTGGCCCACCTGGCCTTGGCCATGGGCAAACCGGTGTGGATTGCCACCTATCTCTCGCCGGACTGGCGATGGATGAGAGGGGCAACTCCCAATCCCTGGTATGCCACGGTACGACTATTCACCCAAAAGCGGGAGGGAGACTGGTCGTCGCCTTTTCAGGAGATGGTGGCCACCCTCACCAAGCATTTGCAAAAACCCCGTGAATTTCGTCTGGTGGAGTCCACCCATACCCCGCCTCCCAGCAACCTGCCACGGGTGACCCTCCTGGCCTCCCAACTGCATACCGCAGCGGCTCTTTTGGCAGAGGGCAAGCTTTTGCAAGCACTGCCCCTGGTGGAGGAGATGGTCCGTCAATTTCCCCATTATCCTCCCGTCCTCCACTTGTCTGGTTACCTGGCCTTGCAACAGAGAAACTATGGGCAGGCCCAGGCGGTGTTACAACAGGTGGTCAACCTGAGTCCCAGGGTGGACAGCTATCAAAGCCATCTGGGTTGCACCCTGTTGGCCCAGGAAAAATGGTCCCAGGCGGAAGATCATTTGCGCCAGGCCATTGCCCTGCGAGAGGATCAAGCCGACCACTACTTTAATTTGGGTAATGCTTTGAAGGGCCAGGGGGATCATGGTCAGGCCATTGTCACCTTTGATGCGGCCTTGGGTCTGAAACCCGACTATTATGCCGCCCTGGTCAACAAGGGAAGCTGTCTCATTGCGCTGAACCAACTAAAAGCGGCCCGCCAAACCCTGGAGGAGGCCATCCGAATTCGTCCGCAAGGGGCAACCGCCCATTTTGGTCTTGCCCGTGTTTTACTGGCAGAGGGGGAGTGGCAGCGCGGATTTCAGGAATATGAATGGCGGTGGCGTCTACCCGGCTTTGGTCAGCGAAATTTGGCCGGGCAGCTTTGGGATGGACAGCCCCATCCAGGGGAGAGCCTATTGATCCACCATGAACAGGGATTGGGGGATTTTATTCAATTCAGCCGCTTCCTGCCCCAGGTATCCCCGCTGTTTGGCCGGGTGGTGGTGCAGGTGCCCCCGGTCTTGCAGGGGCTTTACCAAAGTTCGGAGATTGAATGGTTGCCCCAGGAGGGTGAGCAATCCTTACCGGCCTGTGACCATTATATTTCTCTGCTCTCTCTGCCTGCCGTGTTGGAAGTGGATCAACAACAACTGGAATCCCTGGCACCCCCCCCCTATCTTGCCGCTCCCCATGATCACACCTTTTCCCAAGAGAAAAAAGCTGGGGAGTTCTGGATTGGCCTTTGCTGGCAGGGTAAGGCCAGCCATGTCAACGATGGCAACCGCTCCCTGCCCCTGAATACCCTGGCCCCGTTGGGAGAGATTCCAGGGGTGCGTCTCTTTAGCCTGCAACAGGGTTTTGGCAGTGAACAAGTCACATCCTGGCCCTCATCCACCCCCCTGGAACAACCGGTGGCCCAGTGGCAGGATTTTGCCCAACTGGCCGATTTCATCACCCGATTGGACCTGGTCATCAGTGTGGATTCCGCTGTTGCCCATTTGGCAGGTGGTCTGGGCAAAAAGGTATGGACTCTGCTCCCCTGGTCCCCCGATTGGCGTTGGGGACTCCACTCTTCCATCACCCCATGGTATCCCACCATGCAGCTCTTCCGGCAAGAGAAGGCCAACAACTGGTCGTCGGTGGTGGAAGCCATGGTCAAAACATTGCTTGCCTTCTCCAAACGGCGTCTTTTTATTCTTCAGCATGGTCTCGTCAATTATTCCACCCACTATTATTTGCAAAGCCGTGCCATGGTGGACTATTGCCGACAAAACCATATTCCATACCACCTCTATACCCAGCAAAACTGTTTTCCCACCATTGTTGCCGAACTGCAAGCCAAACCCGTTTTCACCTATGGGCCAGACCTTTTTTTTCATGACGGTAAGAATGTTTCCCTGGCAGACTCGGATCAGAGGATGGCCGACCTGTTTACCCAGGGCTGCCAGCAAATCAGCCGTGACGGCATCGCCCAGCAGGATATCTTGCTGTTACCCTATGTAAGCTCCTATGAATTGCTTGCCATTTCCCAATGGCTGGAACAACGGACTCAACAGGATATCCCCTATCTGGTATTAAACTTTCATCGTCCTGACTTTGGTTGGCAGTTCCTCCCGGATGGTACGATCACGGGCAATGTGGATCTCTATCGCCTGCCTGCCCAAACCATTCATCGTTTGACCCATGGGCGGGTACGCTTTTCAGCAACCACGGATGCCTTGGCTAAAATGTTGACCCATATTTTAAGACTGCCTTGTCATCCATCCCCCATCGCCCTTCCCCTGCCGGAGCCAGATACACTCCCCCCTTCTCTCCAAAGATATCGGGTGGGTGTTATGGGTGACTTCAGAAAAGAACAGGGAAGTGCCCTTTCCCCTGCCATTTTGTTGGAATTTGGCCGTTTGCGTCCGGGCCATAAAATTTATATTCAGGTGGCTCGCCAACAGGATTTGGATCAAATCACCCCAACCCTGCAAGAATGCCAATCCTTTTCCGACCTGCATGTTCATGTGGGAAAAATTGCCCACAGCTTTATCCAGCAACTGGAGGCCATGGACATTCTTCTGCTGCCTTACAATCCAAACTATTTTCGTGCCCGCAGTTCCGGGGTCTTTGCCATGGCGGTCAATCAGGGAAAACCGATGGTAGTTCCGGCGGGAACCTGGATGGCAGAACAAATTCAGCAAGGTTTGGCGGTGGGAGAAATTTTCGCGCCCTACACGGTGGAGGCGGCCTGCCAGGCTCTTATTCGTTGTCATGATCACTATGATCTTCTGGTTGCCAAGGCGCGGGAGAAACGGCAAGCCTGGCATGAACGTCATGATCTTAAAAGCTGGATGGATGAAATTATGAATTTGGATAACATGCAAACAATGCCACGGAAAGGGCAGTAATCCATGAAGAAGGTCGTCTTGATGACCAATGAATATACCTACAACGGTGCGGGGATGGTGCTTTTGCAACTGGCCCGCTATCTGGTGGAGGTGCGCCACTGGCAGGTGTCTGTCTTCTCCCTGGACTCACAGGAGGGGGATTTAAAAGAGCAATTTCGAGAAATGGGTGTTTTATTACCCGACAAGGTGGTTGGCAACCAGTATGACCTGGCCGTTGTCAATATTTTTGGCAATGGTTCCGCCATTCCCCTGCTGGCCCCCCACACCAAGACGATTTTCTGGGTGCATGAAGGGGCTTTTCCTTTAACCACACCAAGAATGAGTCACAAGACGATCCAAGAATGGTTCTTGCTTGCTCATAAGATTGTCTTTGATCATGAGTTCCAAATTAATCAAGTCTTTGCCTCCTACCTGTACAAGATTCCCAAGGAAAAGTGCCGGGTTATTTCGCCAGGGATTCCCCAGGGAGAACCGTTACCTGCTCCCCAGCCACGTCGCCCTGGTTGGCAGCGCATTCTCTTTGTGGGAGGGGTCTATGCCCGTAAACGGCCACAAGATTTGATCCAGGCGGTGGCTACTCTGCAAGATGTCCAGGTGGAGTGTGTTCTTATTGGCTGGACCGAATATATCCACACCATCGGGCAGCAGGCCCAGGATTTATTGGCAAAGCAACCGGATCGATTCACGGTATTGGGCAACGTCTCCCGGCAAACCTTGCTGAGCTATTTTCAGGCAAGTGATCTCTTTTGCCTGCCCTCCCAGGAAGAAACCTTTGGCATCTCCCCCTTGGAAGCCGCTTCCCATGGTTTGCCCGTTATTCTAAGCGATTTACCCGCTTATGAAGGCATTTGGAACCATGGGGTCAATTGCCTGCTGTATCCCACAGGGGATGTCACCATGCTGGCTTGGATGATTCGTATGCTTCTGGCGGAAGACTCCTTGGCCAAACGGCTTGGCCAGGCTGGCAAGGTCAACACCAAACGTTATTCCATGGCGGAATTTTACCGTAATTGGGAGAGGGTGTTGGAAGAATGCGATTGTTTATGATCCTGGAAGGAAATTGCTAATGAAAATTGCTGTCATCACCGGCATCACCGGTCAGGATGGAGCTTACCTGGCAGAATTGTTGCTGTCCAAAGGCTATCGGGTAGTGGGGGCCTATCGCCGTTCCAGCACCACCTATTTTTGGCGGTTGGAAGAATTGGGTTTGCAGGACCATCCCAATCTTCACCTGGTGGAGTTCGATATCACCGATCCCTCCTCCTGCATGCGCCTGATTCAAAACCATCAGCCCCAGGAGGTGTATAATCTGGCTGCTCAAAGTTTTGTGCGGGTTTCCTTTGATCAGCCGACCACCACGGGCAAAATCAACGGCATGGGGGTGTTGAACTTATTGGAGGCCATTCGCATGGTCAATCCTGCCATCCGCTTTTACCAGGCCAGCACCTCGGAAATGTTTGGCAAGGCGGAAGCGGTACCCCAGGATGAGTGGACCCCATTCCATCCCCGCAGTCCTTATGCTGTTTCCAAACTTTTTGCCCACTGGTTGTGTATCAATTATTGGGAAAGTTATGGTATCTTTTGCTGTCGAGGCATTCTGTTCAACCATGAGTCGCCGTTGCGGGGCAAAGAGTTTGTCACCCGCAAGATTACCGATGGGTTGGCACGCATTAAACTGGGTTTGCAGGATCAACTCGCCCTGGGCAACCTGAATGCTACCCGTGATTGGGGATATGCCCGTGAATATGTGGCGGGCATGTGGCTGATGATGCAACAAGAACAACCCGACTCCTTTGTGCTGGCCACCCAGCGGGCGGAATCGGTGCGTTCTTTTGTTACCATGGCCGCCAAAGGTTTGGGCATTCACCTTTCCTGGCAGGGGGAAGGTTTGCAAGAAGTTGGCGTGGATGAAGAGGATGGTCGGGCGATCATTCGTATCGATCCCCGTTATTTCCGTCCGGCGGAAGTGGATAATTTATTGGGCAATCCGGCCCATGCAAAACGTCAATTGGGTTGGCAGGCCACCACTTCCCTGGAAGAACTCTGCCGCATGATGGTGGAAGCGGATCGTGCCCGAATTGAACGAGGGTTTGCCTTTTAATGGAGGGGTTATGTCCCGTAATCAATCTATCAAAAGCCCCCCACCTGCCTCATCCCTTCGTCAAAAGGCCCTTGGCCTGTTTGCCAGCGGCAAGATAGCCGAAGCCCTGGCTGCGGCTGAACAGCTCCTTACCACCAGACAGGATGTGGAACTGCTCAATCTGGCGGCGGTCTGCCACCTTCGCTTGGGCAACCGGCAGCAGGCTATGGCCTGTTGGCAACGTTTGCTGGCCGTGCAACCCGCTCATGCGGATATCCATTATAATTTGGGCAATCTCTTGTTGGCTGAAGGGCGATTGGATGATGCAGAAGCTGCTTTTGTTCAGGCCATCACCCGCAAACCCGATTTTGTGGAAGCCCTGTATAACCTGGCAACCCTGTTACAACGGCAAAAGCGTTGGCAGGAGGCGATGGGGTATTACAGCAAGGCACTGGCAATACAGCCCAACCTGACAGAGGGATATTTCAATCTGGCCATGGTCCTGCAGGAGATAAAAGCCTTTTCCCAGGCCGAGGCCGTCTATTTGAAAGCCTTGCAATGCAAGGGGGATGCCGCCGTCATTTTTGCCAATCTGGGCACCCTCTACAAGGAGATGAAACGCTTCGGGGAGGCACAGGTTTCTTTCCAAAAATCCCTCCAGGTACACCCCAATCGGGGGGAAACTTATGTCAACCTGGGCAACCTGCAAAAGGAACAAAAATTGTTTGAGCAGGCTGAGGCCAGTTATCGGAACGCCATTCGTTTAAAACCCGATTATGCGGAAGCCTACAGCAATCTGGGATCCCTTTTGCAAGAGGTAGAGCGGGTGGAGGAGGCTAAAACAGCCTATGCACAAGCCTTGCGCCTGCAACCCCAGTTGGACGCCGTGCGTCACATGCTGGCCGCCCTGACCGGGGAAAAAACCAGCAAGGCACCCCGCCAGTTTGTGGAAAATTTGTTTGACACCTATGCAGAAACCTTTGACCACCATCTGGTGCAGGAACTCCGCTATCAAACCCCCCGCCTGCTGCGCCAAACCGTGGACCAGGTACTGGGCAAGACGGGATTTTTTCCCCGTTGTGTGGACCTGGGGTGTGGTACCGGTCTGGCAGGGGAGTTTTTCCGCCCCCTTTGCGGCCATTTATTGGGCATCGATCTTTCCCAACAAATGATTCAACTGGCGGAAAAACGGGCCATCTATGAACAATTGCTGGTGGGGGATATGGAAGAAATTTTGCAAGGCCAGCCCGCTGGATTCGACCTGGTGGTGGCGGCGGACGTGCTGGTTTATCTGGGAGATCTCTCCCCCCTCTTCCAGATTATCGCAGGTAAAATGTCTCCCGGTGGTCTCTTTGTCTTTTCGGTAGAAGATTTAGTACAAGATGATTATACATTATTGACCACCGGTCGTTATGCCCACTCCCAAGCCTATATCAAAAAACTTGTCAGCTCCCTGCACTTTAACCTACGCTCTTTTGCAACCTGTGATCTGCGCTTGGAAAAAGAAAAAATGATCACCGGCGGTATTTATCTTTTGCAATACCAGGGGAGCTGAATTCCCCTGTCACCCCTTTTTGTCATCCGTTATACTGACAGAAGTGATAAAATAGGGTTAATTTCCAAATCATCCAGGAGTCCACTTCATGGCCCAATCACAATTTTATTTGCTTGGTCAACGTCGTTTTCTCCCTTTGTTTGTGACCCAATTTTTGGGAGCCTTCAACGATAACCTGTTTAAAAATGCCCTGGTGATTCTCATCACCTATAAATTAACCAACGCTGGCAATCCACAAATTTTGGTGACCATGGCGGCGGGATTGTTCATCCTGCCCTTTTTCCTCTTTTCCGCCACTGCTGGTCAACTGGCGGACAAATTGGAAAAATCCCAACTCATCCGCTGGGTGAAGATATGGGAAATCGGGGTGATGCTGTTGGCGGCTGCGGGATTTTTCTGGGAAAATGCGGTCTTTCTGCTGGTCGTCCTCTTCATGCTGGGGATGCAAGCCACCTTCTTCGGCCCCCTCAAATATGGCATTTTGCCAGACCATCTGGAGGATGAAGAGTTAATTGCCGGCAATGGCCTCATCGAGGCGGGTACCTTTCTCGCCATTCTGTTGGGAACCATCGTTGGCGGCGTGATGATCTTGACGGAAAGCGGTTCCACCAACGTGGCCCTGGCTGGCATTGTGGTGGCGGTGGCAGGCTGGGTTGCCAGTTTGTCCATCCCGATTTCCAAGGTTGCCGATGCCACCATTGAGGTGAACAAAAATTTCCTGGCAGAAACCTGGAACATGCTGGTGCAAGCCAAACAGCACCGAGCCATTTTTCTTTCCACCCTGGGCATCTCCTGGTTCTGGCTGGTGGGGGCAACCTACCTTTCCCAGTTTCCCACCTTTGTCAAACACACCCTGGGCGGCACCGAAGAGGTGGTTACTCTCCTGTTGACCCTCTTTTCTGTGGGCATCGGTATTGGCTCCCTCCTGTGCAACAAGCTGCTGGCCGGTGAAATCAATGCCAAATATGTCCCCCTGGGTGCCCTCGGCATTACCCTTTTTACGGTGGACCTGTACTTTGCCAGCCGTGGGATTGCCCCCCCTGTTTTATTGGTCAATGCCAAGGTATTCATAAAGGATCCCGCCAACTGGCGCGTTTTGTTCGACCTGTTGATGATTTCCATTTCCGGCGGCATCTATTGCGTTCCCCTCTATGCCATCCTGCAAACCAGTGGCGGCGAGGCCCACCGCTCCCGCCACATTGCCGCCAACAACATTATGAACGCCCTGTTCATGACCCTGGCCGCTTTACTCACCATGCAAATGCTGGCCGCTGACATTACCATCCCTCAGGTCTTTCTCATCATGGGGGTGGCCAACCTGCTGGTGACCATCTATATCGCCGGTTTGCTGCCCGATGCGGTCATGCAAGGGGTGTTGTTCGCCCTGTTTCGCACACTCTACCGGGTGGAGGTGCATGGTTGGGAAAATTATCACAAAGTAGGGGATAAGGCGGTGATGGTGGCCAATCACCTCTCCTTTCTGGATGCCGCCCTGCTGGCCACCTTTTTGCCCGACAAACCCATTTTTGCCATCAACACCCACATTGCCCAACAATGGTGGATCAAACCCTTCCTGCAAGTGGTGGAAGCCTTTCCACTGGATCCCACCAATCCCTATGCGGTACGCAATCTGGCCAACAGTGTCAAAAAAGGCAAACGGTTGTTGATCTTTCCCGAAGGACGCATCACCGTTACCGGGGCATTGATGAAAATTTATGAGGGACCGGGTGTCATCGCCGACCGGGCCGATGCCCCCATCCTGCCCATTCGCATTGAAGGTGCCCAATATACCCCCTTCTCCCGCCTACGGGGCAAAATTCGCCTGCGCTGGTTTCCCAAGATTACCGTCACCATCCTGCCTCCCCGCACCATCACGGTCCCGGAAGAGATCAAGGGTCGCACCCGGCGACAAATGGTGGGTCTGCAGTTATATGACTTGATGTCCAGCATGCTCATGGAGTCCTCCCCTCTGGATCGCACCCTCTTCCAATCCCTGGTAGAGGCCCGCATCATCCATGGGCGCAAACATGTGATCATGGAGGATATGGCACGCAAGCCCCTGGATTATTGCGCCTTCACCACCGCCAGTCTCGCCTTTGGGCGTTATCTGGCCAATTTGACCAGTGACCGGGAAAAAGTGGGTGTATTACTGCCCACCTCCATGGGTGGGGCCATCACCTTTTTTGCCCTGCAAGCCTACGGACGGGTCCCCGCCCTCCTCAACTTCACTGCCGGTCTTGCCAATCTGGAGTCTGCTTGTATCACAGCCCAGTTAAAAATCATTATCACCTCCAAAAAATTTATCGAGACCGCCAAATTGCAGGAGGTGGTGGAAAGCCTGTCCAAACGGGTCAAGGTCTATTATCTGGAAGAGATAAAAAGCTCCCTCACCCCCATGGACAAGTTCAAGGCCCTGATAGCCTCCCGACTGCTCCCCTGGCATCGCCCAGACAGGCATGTTAAACCCGAAGAGGGAGCCTTGATCCTCTTCACCTCTGGTTCGGAAGGAACCCCCAAAGGGGTGGTGCTCAGCCATCGCAACGTGTTGGCCAACTGTCGGCAAATGGCAGCCCGCATGGATTTCAACCCTTCCGACAGTGTTTTCAACGCCCTGCCCATCTTCCACTCCTTTGGTCTTACCGGCGGATTGTTGCTGCCACTTTTGGGAGGCATCAAGACTTTTCTCTATCCCAGCCCCCTCCACTATCGCATCATTCCAGAGATGGTCTACGACACCAACTCCACCATTCTCTTCGGCACCGACACCTTTTTGTCCGGCTATTCACGGGTGGCGCAACCCTACGATTTTTACAGCCTGCGCTATGTGTTCGCCGGGGCGGAAAAATTAAAGGATGTCACCCGGCGGGCATGGGCGGAAAAATTTGGTCTGCGCATTTTCGAAGGCTATGGCAGCACCGAAACCTCCCCCATTCTCTCCCTCAACACCCCCATGCATTGTCGCACCGGTAGCGTGGGGAGATTTTTGCCGGGTATTCATTACCGACTGGAAAAAATTCCCAACCTGGAACAGGGCGGCAGGCTCATCGTCTCCGGTCCCAATATCATGCTGGGCTATTTGCGCTCCGACAATCCTGGGGTGTTGCAACCGCCAGAAAACGGTGAGTATGACACCGGCGATATCGTGGAAATCAGCGAAATGGGCTATATCACCATCGTGGGACGGGCCAAGCGTTTTGCCAAAATTGGTGGGGAAATGATCTCCCTGGCAGCGGTGGAAGAGTTGGCCGCCGGACTCTGGCCAGGCTATAACCATGGTGCGGTCTCCTTCCCCGATCCCCGCAAGGGCGAGCAGGTAATCCTGGTCAGCGAACATCCAGAAGCCAGTCGGGATGCCCTGCTGGAGTACGCCCGCAGCCGGGGTGTGGTGGAACTCATGGTTCCCCGTCTGGTCCTGCAACTGGCCAAACTGCCTTTGCTGGGTACCGGCAAGATGGACTACACCACCTTGAAAAGCTGGGCCAGTGAGAATAAGGGATCTCCCAGTCTGGAGTCGGCATAGGCATGGAAATTGCTTGGAACTCAGAAGACATGATCGTCCACCACCCGGCCATCCCCCAACTGCCAGGCATCGGCTGGTTTTTCACCACCCGCCAGGGCGGCGTCAGCACCGGGGAATTTGACTCCTGGAACCTGGGCCATCATGTGGGTGACGATCCCGTCGCCGTGACCACCAATCGGCAGCGGCTGGCCCAACGACTGGGTGTGACACAGGTGTGCTATTTGAATCAAGTACACGGCACCGTCACCCACACCGTCACCACTCCACCGGACACCCTGCCAGATGGAGATGCCTGGGCCACCCGGCAGCCCCAACTCCCCCTGGCCATCATGGTGGCCGACTGTCTGCCTGTCCTATTGGCAGACAGCCAAAACAGGGTGATCGGAGCCGCCCACGCCGGTTGGCGCGGTGCCGCAGACGGGGTGGTGGAATCCTGTCTGCAGGCCATGGAACAGCTTGGGGCCAAACGAGACCAGGTCCAGGCCATCCTGGGTCCCTGCATCCGCCAAGCCTCCTATGAGGTGGGGGAGGGTTTTCGCCAACAGCTCCTGCAACAAGATGGAGCACCCGGTGTGGAAAGTTGTTTCATTTCCCACCAAAACTCGCTACATTTCGACTTGCCGGGCTACGTCCACCTGCGCCTGATGCGACAGGGGATCCCGGCAGAGCGCATTTATGATGTGGAGCTTTGTACCTATGTGGAGAGGAATGCCTTTTTCAGCTATCGCCGCACCACCCACCACACCCCGGCGGGTCAGCCTGCCCGTTGTGGTCGCCAGGTGGGCGGGATTGTGCTTCTTTAGCCTCTTCACCTCCCTGGGGTTGGCCTCCTCCCTCTACGATGACATGATTCAACGGGTGGCCCTGGAAGAACGGGTGGATGTCAACCTGTTGCGCGCTGTGGTAGCCACCGAATCCGCCTTCGACCCCTCCGCCCAATCCCCCAAAGGGGCCATGGGTCTCATGCAACTTATGCCGGGAACCGCCAAACTCATGGGGGTGGAACGCCCCTATAACCCGGAAGATAATTTGCGGGGTGGGGCACGCTATCTGCGCGGTTTGATCGACCGCTTCGACCGGGTGGACTATGCCCTGGCCGGCTACAACGCCGGTCCAGAAAATATCGTCAAATACAACGGCATCCCTCCCTTCCAGGAAACCATGGACTATGTGGCCAAGGTGCGGGATAACTACAGTCGCCAAATCAACGGCGGCGGCCCCACCTGGCGGAAAGCCACTGCCAGTAATCCTGTGGTGGATATCACCCGCCCCGCTCAACCTGGCAAAGCACCCCACATTCCCAAGAAAATTTTCGTCTACCGGGATGCCAGAGGAACCCTGGTCCTCACCGATATCCAACCCAAGCAGCGTGCCAATTCCGTCCCTGCCAAGGTCTATATCAATCCCGCCTCCTCCCGGACCACCACCCCGGCCTCCATCCGCATCAGCCCACCCGTGCGCACCCTGCAGGGGGACAAACGGGATCTGCGGGGGTGAAATTCCCTCCCTGGCATTCGGCCTACCTTGCCCTGGGCGGTAACCAGGGTGAGGAAATCGCCCATTTCACCTTGGCCCTGCGCCGCTTGCGACGCACTTCCGGCATTCGCCTGTTGGCCATCTCCCCCCTCTATGCCAGCGAACCCGTGGGCTACACAGAGCAACCCTGGTTCGTCAATGGGGCCTGCCATCTCCTCACCTGCCTTACCCCGCTGCAACTGTTGAAAATTACCCAACGACTGGAACGTCTGTCAGGACGCAAACGCCTGCTGACCAATGGTCCCCGCACCCTGGATTTGGATGTGCTCCTGTGGGACAATCGCATTATTTCACAAAAAAAAATAGTAATTCCCCACCCCCGCATGAATCAACGTCGCTTTGTCCTACAACCTCTTTGCGACATAAAAAAAGGAATTTATCACCCAAAGCTCGGTAAAACCGTTGACTCTTTGCTGCAAGAAGTTGATCATTCCAGCCAAATGGTGCGGCTAAAGGCAGCGAGTTCCTGGTGGACCGGTGACCGTTATGCACCAACAGGTTGAAAAACTTCAAGATTCTAATAGAGTCCTGCCTGGATTGGAGCCAATGCCAACCGGGACGGTAGGTGGGCGAGGATGCCCACGATCTCCCCTGGTTCCACTCCGGCGGATGGAGCTGCCGCATGAGTGATCCTCAAGGAAACACCCGCCCACGGGTGACCTTCCCGCTATTGCGTCGCATGAAGGCGGAACAGCGCAAAATCGTCTCGGTGACCGCTTACGACTACACCTTCTCCCGCCTGCTGGATGAGGCCGGGGTGGATATTCTATTGGTCGGTGACTCCCTCTCCATGGTGGTGCAAGGGCACGATACCACCTTGCCGGTCACCCTGGAGGAGATGATCTATCATACCAAAGCCGTGGTGAGGGGAAGCCAACGGGCGTTGGTGATTTGCGACATGCCCTTTGGCTCTTTTCAACAAGGGGTTGAGCACACCCTGGCCAATGCCATCCGGGTGATGAAAGAATCAGGTGCTCACGGCATCAAGCTGGAATGGTGCATCCACGCCCCCCAAGTGGTGAAAACCCTGAGCGAACACGGTATCCCAGTAGTGGGCCATGTGGGCTTGACTCCCCAGTCAGTGCATCGTTTTGGTGGCTATCGGGTACAGGGACGGGGAGAGGACGCCGCCTCCCGCATACTGCATCAATCCCAAGAACTGTCCGATGCCGGGGCGGATTTAATCATTTTGGAAGGCATTCCAGCCCCCCTGGCCCACCGAATCACCTCCACCATCGCCACCCCCACCGTGGGTATCGGGGCAGGAGCTGGCTGTGACGGGCAAGTTTTGGTTCTGTATGATCTCTTAGGCCTCTACAGCGACTTCCAACCCCGCTTTGTGAAACGCTACCTGGAAGGGGCCAGTCTGGTGAAAGATGCGGTTGGTAACTTTATCCGCGAAGTGCAAAGCGGGGACTTCCCCGCTGCCCAACACACCTTTGCCGAGTGATTTTATGGAACTTTTAACCTCCCGCCAACTCGTACAGGCATGGACCCGGCTCAATCGGCAGCAAGGACGCACCATCGGTTTTGTTCCCACCATGGGTGCCCTGCATGAAGGTCATCTCTCCCTGGTTCGGCGCGCAGTGGCGGAAAATGATCTGGTGGTGGCCTCCATCTTCGTCAACCCTACCCAATTTGGTCCCAACGAAGATTTCAACCGCTACCCCCGTGAACCGGAAAGAGATGCCCAAATGTTGCAACAGGCGGGCTGCCACGCCCTCTTCCTGCCGCAAGTGGAAGATATCTATCCGGCAGGCAGTTCCACCAGGGTTACGGTGAGCGACGTCACCGAGCAATTGTGTGGCCTTTTTCGTCCTGGTCACTTCCAGGGGGTGGCCACCGTGGTTGCCATTCTGTTTAACCTGGTGATGCCCACCAGGGCCTATTTTGGCAAAAAGGATTATCAGCAGTGGGTGGTGATCCGGCGCATGGTTACCGATCTGGCCATGGATTTGGAGATCATCGGCATGGAGACGGTGCGCGAATCAGACGGCATGGCCCTTTCCAGCCGCAACCGCTACCTCACCCCCCAACAACGGCAGCAAGCTTTGGCCATCTCCCGTGGTTTGCGGGCGGCCCTTGCCGCCTACCAGTCTGGCTGCCGGGAAGGTCATGAATTGGTTGGCCTGGTTATGAAGACACTTGAGCAGGCAGGCATAGATCGTGTAGATTATGCTGCACTGCATCAAATTGATTCCCTGGCCCCAGCGGTCAGGGCAGATGCCCCTTCGGTACTGTTGGTTGCCGCCCATGTGGGCGGGGTTCGTTTGATCGATAACCTGGAGTTGACAACCCCTTAAGTCACTCCATTCGACAGGAGAATTTCCAGCGATGCGCGTTTCTCTGTTGAAATGCAAACTACACCGGGTTACGGTGACCGATGTCCATATTGAATACGAAGGCTCCTGCGCCATCGATGAAACCTTGATGGAGGCAGCCGGGATCCGCGAATATGAACAAATCCACGTCTGGAACGTCAACAATGGCGAACGCTTTGTCACCTATGCCATCCGTGGTGCCCGTGGCAGTGGCATGATATCGGTGAACGGTGCTGCCGGACACAAAGCCAGCCAGGGGGATATTTTGATCA
>JADFXB010000059.1 GCA_015233935.1 Magnetococcales bacterium
TACATTCCACATTGCCCCATTCACCAACCAGTCTGTCCCCCTGTACGCCAAATCCACCTTCTACAGGAAAAATTGGGTGAAGTTACAGTTAGGGAACTCCTCCCTCCTCTCCAACCCCGCCATCCCCCCCTCTCGAATTTTTCAATGGTATGAAATGAATCATCCCATTGAGAAAAATCTGTCTGATTTTGGAAAGAGATACCCGATATTATTGACCAACATCTATTCTGTTAATAAAAATAAATATTTACTTTTCAGACAAAATACTACAAATACAGCTAGATGGTAGGAAGCCACCGGAGGGTTTGTGACAAGTGACTTCATAGTATTTCACCGGATAAAGGGCGGAGTGTCGGGTGGAAAACGAGCAAATACATTTTCGTGGTTTGCAAAAACGGTTATGGGCCGTTCTCGTGACATTGGTTTTGTTGGCGTTTGCCAACTGGTTGTTACTGGACCAAGTGACCGATGCCAACGAAAACAGCGAAGCTCTGGTTAATTTAAGTGGCAAACAGCGCATGCTCTCCCAACGGGTGGTCATGCTGGCCCAGCAATTGGTTCACGGTGATATTGCAGAGCGTTCCACAGTTCGTCAATCTTTGGAAGATTCCTTACGACAAATGGAGAAAAATCACCTGGCCTTGAGCCGTGGTGATGCTGCCTTGGGAATCCACAGCCATCCTCCCGCCAAGGCACTGACACTCCTGTTTGGACCCGATGGTGACCTGGACCGCCAAGTGCGCAGCTTTTTGGTGGAAGGATATGCCCTGTTACGCCAGGAGGAGGGGCAGGAGGACCTCACCGACAAACGGTTGAATTTTTTATATGATTCAGCCAGTCAAATTCTGTTGAAAAATTTGGATCGCATGGTGGTCATCTACCAGCAGGAGGGAGAAGGACGCACCCATTTGTTGGAAAACATATTTTTCTCCTCCACGCTGTTGACCTTGTTGACCCTGGCGGTCTCCTGGTGGGTGGTTCTGGCCCCGGTATTTAAACGTTTGACCAACTCCATGGAAGAGCAGGTACGCCAGCAAGCGGAAATTCGCAAGCTTTCCATGGCCACCGATCTTTCACCTGCCGGGGTGATCATCAGCAACGGTCAGGGGGTGATTGAATATGTGAATCCCCGCCTGTGCGAGATGACCGGATATTCGGCAGAAGAGCTGATTGGTCACCATCCCAGATTACTCAAATCCACCGAAACCCCACAGCGGGTTTTTGACGATTTATGGCAGACCATTCTGGCAGGCCGCACCTGGCACGGGGTTTTCATCAACAAGAAAAAGAGTGGTCAGCTTTATCACGATTCCACCACCATCCGCCCCATTTTGGACCAAGAGGGAAAGACCGTCCATTACCTGGCCACTAAGCAGGATATTAGTGAGCAGTTGGCATTGGAACAAGCCCTGCGGGAGGCCAAAGAGCAAGCGGAAACCGCCAATCGGGCCAAGTCGGATTTTCTGGCCAGCATGAGCCATGAATTGCGCACCCCCATGAATGCCATTTTGGGATTTGCCCAATTGCTGGAAGAGGAGATGGATCCTGCCGTCAATCCTGAGCAGGTTGAAAGTGTTCAGCATATTTATAAAGCAGGGCAACATTTGCTGGGGTTGATCAACGAAATTCTGGATCTCTCCCGCATCGAGGCGGGGAAGATGACCGTCTCCCTGGAGAACGTCAAGTTGCAGGAGGTCATCACCCAATGCTTGCCCATATGTCAGGCACAGGCCGACCGGTTGGGTATCAGCGTCATAGATCACATCAAGGGCGGCAAGGATATTCACCTGTTGGTGGATTTTGTGCGTTTGAAACAGGTTTTACTCAATCTCATATCCAACGCCATCAAGTACAACCGAGACGACGGATCGGTGGAGCTTTTGGTGGAGGAAGAGGGTGGGCAAGTCCGCATCCTGGTGAAGGATACCGGCCCTGGTATTCCCCGTAACCAACAGGATCAACTTTTTGTTCCCTTCCAGCGATTGGGACGGGAGTTATCCCATGTGGAGGGAACCGGCATTGGACTCACCATCACCAAACGATGGGTGGAGCTGATGGGTGGCCGGATTGGTTTCACCAGCGAAGAGGGGAAGGGTTCCACCTTCTGGGTGGCCTTTGCTGCGGCACCAACTCCAGAGGTCCAGGAGGTGTTGGAAGAATCTACCGTTGTATGCCATCCCTGGGACAAGCTGCTCACCTTGGAAGGAGGTGTTTTGCTTTATGTGGAGGATAATCCGGCCAATCTGCGTTTGCTGGAAAAAGCGGTGGCACGCATCAAACATTTTACCTTCCAGTCCACCCACAATGGGGATTTGGGCTGGGAGATGGCCAAAAACCTGCGTCCCCGCATTATTGTTCTGGATCTCAATCTTCCCGGCAAAAATGGCTTCCAAATTTTGCAACAGTTGCGCAATGATCCTGATACCGTCCGCATTCCAGTGATAGCTCTTACCTCCCACGCCCGCCAGGAGGATATCGACACAGGTTTGGCAGCCGGTTTTAATGCCTACCTCACCAAACCCATGAATCTGGAATTATTCTACAACACCCTGTATCAGCTTCTTAACACCACGGAGGACCAAAGCTCTTAAGAAAGGACCAAAATGACTGCCCACCTCACAAACTGATCTTGCTGTTGGCATTTTGGGCACCCTGAGGGACATTGGGTTTCACGCATCCCAATTTGAGAAAATCGATTTCAGGACGCCCTTTCAAAAATTCCTCATCCCATTGGGTCCGTCCCGCAAATTTTTCAATCAATGAATCCAGAACGGTGGCATTTACGTGGGGTGACAAGATGGCCGATTCTTGCTGGAGAAGATCCCGCATCAGTCGGGCGTAGATGACACTACCCCCATGAAAGCCATCCAAATATTCGCAATCCCCTGCCAGTGTTTTCCCGGTGAGATAATCGTGAACGCGAATATTTCGTGCCGCCATTTCTGGGGCAAGACGGGCCAGATAGCCATATTGATCCCCATGCTTTGCCAATTCAGCCAAAACCCGTGGTGGTAGCGGTGCCAGCGCGACGATGGTTTGCACCCCGGCTGTTTCCAATTTTTGCACAAGAGCGGCAAATTGCTGAAGATAAATGGGATCCGGTTCCGAAGAGGTTTGGAAAAACCCGTGTTTCCGCAAGGAAATGTCTTTGATGGTCTGACTGAATTGGCTGTCACTGGCAGGAATTTCCCCAACGGCCAGGGCAGTATAGAGTCCAGAGCCATCTGGTCTGAAGCCGTTGCCTTGTCGGATGGCTCTGACGCCAACATGGGCAGAGGTTTCCAAGGGCTGTCTATCCATCAACAACCATTCCCGCCCATGGATTTTCTTTTGATACAGCCACGTCAAGGGGGTGAGAAGTTTGGAAAGGGTCAAGCGGGGTTCTTGCGGAGGAAAACCTTTTGGGGGTTGGGGTAACCGATGGCGGGCATTAAACCACCAAAAATCCACACTGAAAATGACCACCTTGGGTGGATGGGCAAGCGACAATAAATGTTGGGCAATGGGAAAGCCGCTTTGCACACTGCTCATGGCCCGCCCCATATTGATAAATTTACTTTTAAAGTATTGTTTTTCAAACATCATCGCTCTGGAGGAGCCGATGACCACAATTTCTGGACGCGCCTTTTCTGCCAGGGTCATCTTGTAATGAAATTCATCATCGTGAATGGCGGTCCCGTAGAGAATGGTGTGCTCGCTGGTGAGTTGTTCCTGGACAATGTGTTCCAGGGGCTTCCATTCACCATGGCCTTCCAGAAACAGCCAGTTTATCCATAGCAGAGGCAGGGGCAAAAGCAGGGAGATCAGAAAAATCAGCCCATATCGGCGGTGCCATTTCATAGGTGTCGCAATCAGAACTGGAAGTAAAGGAAGGAGGACCCTTGGTCAATATGGGTAAGCGACCATACCGTAAGAACGGCCAGAATGAGTGAATAGACCGGGTGCGGATACCACTTGAAACGATCCAACATCCGGCTCTCTTCTGCCTGCAACAGGGTATTTCCTTGTAACGTCGGAGAATATCGGGACATCCAAGTATAAATATTGGGAACCCACAGAACAACGGCTAACAAAAAGAGTTCCCAGCCAAGTGCTTGTTCCGTATTAATTACTGTATAGGTGTCTTGAATTTCTATCCCCAGACTGGCAACATACTCATAGCTTAACCCCAACTTGGCAATCCATTTTTGATGTAAAAAAATTCCGTTCAGACCAAACAGGCTTTTAAAAATATTTATGGCGGTGGTCATGGTATCTGCTCGAAAGAGAACCCAACCAAACATTACCGCCAACAAGGTGATGAATCTGGACAATCCATCAGGGAGCCGCCACCTGCCCCAGGATCGCCATGCATGATTAAGCACCAGGCAGACCCCATGCCCCATTCCCCAAAAAACATAGGTCCAGCTAGCCCCATGCCACAAACCGCCCAGGGTCATGGTAATAAAAATATTGCGATAGCTGGCTAATTTTCCCTGGCGGTTGCCACCCAGGGGGATATAAACATGATTTCGTAAAAACCGGGAAAGGGTGATATGCCAACGCCGCCAAAATTCGATGAGGTCTACCGCCTGGTAGGGAGAATTGAAATTTTGGGGAAAGCGAATACCAAACATGCGGGCAAGTCCTACCGCCATATCCGAATATCCTGAAAAATCAAAATATATTTGAAAAGTATAGGCAAGAACCCCCGCCCATGCTTCCAGCATGGGTACATTCATACCCCCTGCTGCGGAAAAAAATATTTTGTCCGCATAAACGCCTATGGAATCGGCAATGAGGACTTTTTTGGCCAAACCAACCACAAAGAGGGTCAGACCGACGGATAGATGATTCCATCGGAACAGCCAGGAGTTTTTCCGATCAAACTGGGAGAGAATTTCCTTTGGATCAATAATTGGACCGGCTATCAAGTGAGGGAAAAAACAAATACACAAACAATAATTTAATATATTAATATCAACAATCCGCCCCTTCCAATGATCGACCAGGAAGGCAATTTGTTGAAAGGTATAAAACGAAATACCCAGGGGTAGGATCACCTCTGGCAGGGACAGGGACCAATCAAACATTTTGTTAATATTTGAAATGAAAAAATCAATATATTTAAAATAACCCAGCAGTACCAAATTTACAGAAACACCAATGAATAAAATAAATCGCCCATACGTCTCACGCCACACATTCATTGCCTGAACCAACGCATAATTCAAGGCAATAGAAGTCAATACCAAGAAAAGGTCACTCACACTCCAATAGGCATAAAAGACAAAAGACAGAACAACCAGCCAAATAAGTCGCCAACGCCTTGGAAAAAAGCGATAAATAACATAAAATCCTGCAAGCGTAACAGGCAGGAACAACAGTAAAAAGATATATGTACTAAAGGCCATTCTAGATCCATCTTTATCGTTTAGAAAAAATATCGGAAACTTAACCGATATTTGGATAAGAAACAGGAAATCGACTCCACAAAAACTTAATAGGAAACAAAACGACCAAGCCGAATTCCAATAAAGCAATCTTATAGTTACCTCCGGCTGGCCGTCTATGGGAAATTATTTTGTACAAAATAATTTTGTTTATATGCCCTGCAAAAAAAATGCATGCACCCTGCATGTCATGCGTAGCGATTCAACGCCAAATTGGGTATTAATACAGGACCGGGAAGGCAGGCTTTCCGACCCGGAAATTGGGCAACCTTATAGCACGAACCGAGAAGTGCTTTTCGCAACGTTATACAGGAGATCACACATGCTGATTGGTATTCCGAAAGAGGTCTACCCAGGGGAACGACGGGTAGCCGCCACCCCCGAATCGGTGGCGCAATTGCTCAAACTTGGTTTTGCTGTTGCCGTGCAAAGCACCGCAGGAGCCGAAGCCAATATTACCGATGAAGCCTACGCCGCTGCGGGAGCCGAAATTTTGCCGGATGCCAATGCAGTTTGGGGCAAAGCCGACATAATTCTCAAGGTGCGCGCTCCCCAGGAAATTCCTGGCACCAGCAGCCACGAAGCCGATCTGATTCGGGAAGGCACCAATCTTATCAGCTTTATCTGGCCTGCCCAGAATAAAGAATTGATGGACCGCCTGGCCACCCGCAAAGCCACCATCATGGCCATGGACTCCATTCCCCGTATCTCCCGTGCCCAAAAATGTGACGCCTTGAGTTCCATGGCCAACATTGCCGGTTATCGGGCCGTGGTGGAAGCTGCCCACCATTTTGGTCGCTTCTTCACCGGTCAGGTTACCGCTGCCGGTAAGGTTCCTCCCGCCAAGGTCTTCGTCATCGGAGCCGGTGTGGCTGGTCTGGCCGCTATTGGTACTGCCAGCGGCCTGGGAGCTATCGTGCGCGCCACCGACACCCGCCCGGAAGTGGGCGATCAGGTGAAAAGCATGGGTGCTGAATTCGTGCCCGTGGAGTACGAAGAAGAAGGAACCGGTGTTGGCGGCTACGCCAAAGTAATGAGCGAAGGCTACCAGAAAGCCCAGTTGGCCATGATTGCCAAACAGGCCGCCGAAGTGGACATCATCGTCACCACCGCCCTGATTCCCGGTCGTCCCGCTCCCAAATTGATCACCAAAGAGATGGTGGACAGCATGAAAGCGGGCAGTGTCATCGTTGACATGGCCGCTGAACAGGGTGGCAACTGCGAATACACGGTGCCCCATCAGGTCACTGTGGTCAACGGCGTGACCATCATTGGTTATTCCGACCTGCCCTCCCGCCTGGCCCGCCAATCCAGCCAACTCTACGCCACCAACCTGGTGAGACTGCTGGAAGAGCTGTGCAAAACCAAAGATGGTGTCATCAACGTCAACTTTGAAGATGAAATCATCCGTGGTGCCACGGTGATCAAGGAAGGGGAAGTGACCTGGCCGCCACCACCTCCCAAACTTTCCGCCGCACCTCCCCAGGCAGCCCCCAAACCGGCTCCTGTGCCCGCCGCCAAGGGCGGTCATGGCCATGGTCACGGCGGCGGTGGGGAAAAAGCCTCCACCGAATCGGTCCTTTATACCATCGCTACCGCCGCAGTCCTGTTCGGCTTGATCGGTGCCTACGCTCCCGTCAGCTTCCTGGGCCACTTCACCGTTTTTGTGCTGGCCTGTTTTGTGGGTTATATGGTGATCTGGAACGTGACCCCTGCCTTGCATACCCCCCTGATGAGCGTCACCAATGCCATCAGCAGTATCATCGTCATCGGTGCCCTGATCCAAACCTCCACCACGGTTACCACCATTCTGGTTCTGGCAGGGTTGTCCATCGTTTTAACCTCCGTCAACATGGCTGGTGGCTTCTGGGTAACCCAGCGTATGTTGGACATGTTCAGGAAGTGAGGATGACACCATGAATCTTGAAGGGTTGATTACCATCTCCTACATTGGAGCCACCATCCTCTTTATCCTGAGCCTAGGCGGTCTGAGCAATCCTGAAACCGCCCGCCGTGGTAACCTTTACGGTATCATCGGCATGACCATCGCCGTGCTGGCTACGGTCTCTGCCCCCCGTGTGTCCAACTATGCACTGATCGTCGGTGCCATGGCCATCGGTGGCAGCATCGGTATCTTGGCCGCCATCCGGGTTAAAATGACCCAGATGCCGGAACTGGTCGCCCTCATGCACAGCCTGGTTGGTCTGGCTGCCGCCTTTGTTGGCTTCGCCACCTACCTGGACCCCACCAGCCACTTGACCGGTGCGGAAAAAACCATCCACGAAGTGGAAATCTACGTGGGTATCCTGATTGGTGCCGTCACCTTCTCCGGCTCCGTGGTCGCCTTCGGTAAACTGGCTGGCAAAATCGACGGCAAACCGTTGACCCTGCCTGGTCGTCACTTTTTCAACCTGGGCCTGCTGATTGTCGTCGTCCTGGTGGGTAAAGCCTTCCTCAACGCTCCCACCATTCAGGCAGGCATGATGCCCCTTTACGTCATGACCGCCCTCTCCCTGCTCTTCGGTATCCACATGGTGATGGCCATCGGTGGTGCTGACATGCCGGTGGTGGTCTCCATGCTCAACAGCTATTCTGGTTGGGCCGCCTCCGCTACCGGCTTCATGCTCTCCAATGACCTGCTCATCGTGGTGGGTGCCCTGGTGGGTTCCTCCGGTGCCATTCTGAGCTACATCATGTGCCGCGCCATGAACCGCCAATTCCTGTCGGTGATTGCCGGTGGCTTCGGAACCGGTTCCAGCACCACCCCCTCCGCCGGTGCTGCCGCCCAACCCCAGGGTGAAGTGGTGGCCGTTACCGCTGAGGAAACCGCTGAACTGCTGCGCAGTGCCAAAAACGTCATCATCGTCCCCGGCTACGGCATGGCCGTCGCCCAAGCCCAGCACACCGTCTTTGAAATCACCAAACTGTTGCGGGAAAAAGGGGTCAACGTCCGCTTCGGTATCCACCCGGTTGCAGGGCGCATGCCCGGTCATATGAACGTGCTGCTGGCGGAAGCCAAAGTGCCTTATGACATCGTGTTGGAAATGGACGAAATCAACCACGACTTTCCCCAAACCGATGTGGCCATGGTGATCGGGGCCAACGATATCGTCAACCCCTCCGCCCAGGACGATCCCAACAGCCCCATCGCCGGCATGCCGGTGTTGGAAGTCTGGTTGGCCAAAACTTCCATCGTCATGAAACGCTCCATGGCCTCCGGCTACGCTGGCGTGGACAATCCTTTGTTCTACAAAGAGAACAATCGGATGCTCTTCGGCGATGCCAAAAAAATGTTGGATTCTACGCTGGAAAATCTCCGCAAATAATCCATCTGTTGTCTCTCCTGTCATCGACCCGGCCCATGCCGGGTCGATGCTTGTAAAAAGAAGCCAGCCAGCAGGGTGATGCATGAACAGTCGTTTAAATATTTTAAATCCCTATCCCTTTGAAAAATTGGCAAAACTCTTTGCAGGAGTCACCCCTCCCGCCAACTTCGCCCCCATTAATATTTCCATTGGTGAACCCAAACATCCGGTGGCCCCCTTTTTACGGGAGGCCATGGCCAACGCCCTGGATGGTATTTCCATTTACCCCACCACCAAAGGCCAATTGCCCTTGCGGCAGGCGGCGGCAAGCTGGTGTGAAAAACGGTTTAACCTGCCAACCGGTGCGGTAGATCCAGAGAAAAATCTTTTGCCTGTCAACGGCACCCGGGAAGCCCTTTACTCCTTCGCCCAGGCAGTGCTGGATGAATCCTCCCCCGGCCTGGTGGTGATGCCCAACCCTTTTTATCAAATTTACGAAGGGGCCGCCCTTATGTATGGCGGAACCCCCTACCTGGTCTCCGCCACCGCCAAAACCGGTTTTCTGCCCGATTATGAAAATTTGCCGGAAGAGGTGCTGCAAAAAACCCGTCTTATGTACATTTGCACCCCCTCCAATCCCACCGGCGCGGTATTCTCCCGCGAGCGGTTGATGGGCCTGATTGAACTGGCCCACAAGTATGATTTTGTCATCGCCTCCGACGAATGCTATTCGGAAATCTGGTATGATCTTCCCCCCAGCGGTTTGCTGGAGGCAGCCTGGCAGGCAGGGCATAAAGATTTTTCCCGTTGTGTCATCTTCCACTCCTTGTCCAAACGCTCCAACATGCCGGGTGCCCGTTCCGGTTTTGTGGCAGGCGATGGGGAGATTTTAAAAAAATATCTCCACCTGCGTACCTATACCGGCTGCGCCACACCCCCCTTTGTCCAGGATGTGGCCACCCTGGCCTGGAGCGACGAAAGCCATGTGGAAGCCAATCGGGTGCTCTACCGGCAAAAACTGGCCGAAGCAGAAGAAATTCTCTCCCCGGTGCTGCCGGTGGAAAGACCCCAGGCTGGTTTCTACTTGTGGCTGCGGGTGCCAGGAGGCGGAGAAGCCTTTGCCAAACGGTTGCTGGAGCAATTCAATGTAACCGTTTTGCCCGGCGGTTATCTGGGCCGTCCCACCCCCACAGGCAATCCTGGTGATCCCTTTATCCGTGTTGCCATGGTGGCCAGCCTGGAAGAAAATCGCGAAGCCATGAAACGTATTGCCCGTTTGGCCAACCTGTTCGATTGCGGTTGTTCGTAAGCCGTTGTATCCTGTGCGGCTAAGCCAACAAACTCTTGCCTATGGATGGATGCCCCATGTCGGATCGTGCTGCCTCCCTGGAATCTCAATTGCAACCCATCATCGACCAAGCCTGGGAAGATCGCGCCGCGACTAATACCCAAACCACCGGCACGGTACGGGATGCCATTCTCGCCACCATCGAAGCCCTGGATGCGGGTCACCTGCGTATTACCTTCAAACAACCCGATCATCCCAAGGCCAAACATGGCTGGGTGGTGCGGGAGTGGGTGAAAAAGGCGATTCTGCTCTACTTCAAGGTGCAACCCATGGTCATGGGCGAAAGCGGTCCCCATCGCTTTTACGACAAGGTGCCCAATAAATATCAGGATTGGAACGAAGAACGCTTTCGTGAGGCTGGGATTCGGGTTTTGCCGGGAGCCATCGCCCGCAAAGGCAGCTATCTGGCCCCTGGGGTGGTGCAACTGCCCTCCTTTGTCAATATCGGGGCCTTCGTGGATAACAACTCCATGATCGATACCTGGGCCACCGTGGGTTCCTGCGCCCAGATTGGCAAAAATGTCCACCTCTCCGGTGGAACCGGAATTGGCGGGGTGTTGGAACCCCTGCAAGCCACCCCGGTGATCATCGAAGATGACTGCTTCATCGGTGCCCGTGCGGAAGTGGCGGAAGGCGTGGTGGTGGGAGAAGGCTCGGTGATCTCCATGGGGGTCTATATCGGTCAATCCACCCGCATCATCGACCGGGCCACCGGCAAGGTGCACATGGGTTACATTCCCCCCTATTCAGTGGTGGTCTCCGGCACCCAACCCGGCAAACCCCTGCCCGATGGCTCCCCCGGTCCCAATCTTTACTGTGCGGTAATCGTCAAAACCGTGGATGCCCAAACCCGCTCCAAAACCAGTCTCACCGATCTTTTGCGGGAGTTTTAAGGGTGAAAGGCGATTCTGTCTCTTTGTTGCAGCAACTCATCCAGGCCAAATCGGTCACCCCGGTGGATGACGGTTGCCAGCGCATTCTACAGGATCGCTTAACCGCGCTGGGTTTTACCATCTACCCGTTGACCTTTGGTCCCGTGCAAAATTTCTATGCCCGGTTGGGGGCGCAATCCCCCAACCTGTGCATGGCGGGCCATACCGACGTAGTCCCCACCGGTCCCGAATCCCAATGGAGCCTGCCCCCCTTTGCCGGAGAAATCCGGGACGAGCGGATTTATGGTCGTGGAGCCTGCGACATGAAGGGAGGACTGGCCGCCATGGTGGCCGCAGTGGAACGTTTTCTCCAGCAATCTCCCACCTTCCCCGGCTCCATCTCCTTCCTGGTTACCGGCGATGAAGAGGCCGATGCGGTGGACGGTACCGTCAAGGTGGTGGAATGGTTGGCCCAGCGTGGGGAAAAACTGGACTATTGCCTGCTATCCGAACCCACCGGTCAATCCATGGCTGGCGATTGCGTCAAAAATGGCCGACGGGGTTCGGTCAATGGGACGCTCACCATTTTCGGTAAACAAGGCCATGTGGCCCATCCCCACTTGGCGGATAATCCCATTCACAAGGCCATGCCCATTCTGGATCGCCTTGCCCGTCTCCCCCTGGATGAAGGCAACGCTCACTTTCCCCCCTCCTGCTTGCAACTGACCTCCCTCAAGGCAGGGGCCGGAGCCACCAATGTGATTCCCGCCCTGGTGGAAGTGGCCTTCAATATTCGCTTTTGCACCGAAAATACCCCCCAATCCCTGGAAACCCTGGTGCGGCAAACCCTGGATGCCTCCGGTGCCCAATACCAACTAGAGATGAAAACCTCTGCCCTGCCCTTTCTGGCCCCCACCGGTGCCCTGTTGGCCAACGTGGAACGGGCCATCCTGCAAGAAACCGGGCAAAAACCTCACCTCTCCACCTCCGGCGGAACCTCCGACGCCCGCTTTATAGCCCCTTACTGCCCACAAACCCTGGAGCTGGGCGTCACCAATAACAGTGCCCACCACGTGGACGAATATGTCACCTTGGACGACCTGGACCGCCTGACCCGCATCTACACCTCCATTTTAAAAAATATATTTCTCCCCGTTTGAAGAAAAAATGACGGGAATTGGGGGGAATCAAGGGGTTTTGCTTGCATTTTTGCTCAAAGAAAAAGTATAAGAAAAGACTGCGTGGTGGCAGATTTAACAGTTACAATATGTGAATTTATTCCGTTCTTTTCCGCCATGCTGGGGATCAGTTTCAACCATACCGGTTTTTACGGCAAAATAGTACGCGTTGAGGGGTAGCCATGGGTCGTTCTTCCCTGCCCACATCCTTGTGGACGCTTGTTGCGTTGGTTATATCGGCATACAGTGGTGTGCTCTCCCATGACAAGGCAGCGGCTTTGTTGGGGATGCTCTCCTTGCCGGATTTCCTGGCCATTCCCCTGGCCCAACAAGGAGAAGCCCGCATTGTTCATACCTTGACGGGTATCATAGGCGGGTTTATCACCTTTTTTGCTTTGGGCTACCTGCTGCCTGCGGTAATGGATGCCATCCGCCTGGCGGTGGTGAGCAGCGATTTGGCCAATGCCTATAACAGCAAGCGTTTCAATCAGCCCGACCGCCACCCCATCAACGAAGAATGGTCCCTTTATCCCCTCTTCAATCGTCTGTGGCGTGATTTTGCGGAAACCCTCCATCCCCAAAGCCTGGATAATGGGCAACGGGTGGTTTATCGGGCAACCTCCCCCGCCGAGCTGTATTTTAACCATCAGGTGTTGGTGGATACCCCCATGCGGGTGGAATTTTTCCGCCACCTGCCAGGAATCCTCACCGGTGCCGGTATTATCAGCACCTTTGCTGGTATCCTGCTGGGTCTGACCGAGTTTGATCCCATGGTGGGACCGGATGAAGTTACTGGTCAGTTGAAAAATTTATTCCTGGGTGTCTCCACCGCCTTTGTCGCCTCCTTTTTCGCCATCTTTGCTGCCATCGTCATCACGGTGGTGGAAAAACTGCTGCTGCAATGGCGTTATGCCCAGGTCACCCTGTTGCAGGGACGGGTGGATGATCTCTTTCGCGGTGGGGTAGAGCCGGAGTATCTGGCAGAACTGGCCAAAGGTCAGGGCATGGGCCAGGTGATGGAGCGTCTGGATAGCCTGTTGCAACAGTTCAGCCAGGTCAATCAAACCAAACCCGCTTCTGATCCCCTGCCCGTGTTGCTGGAAAAGTTGCTGGAAGAGGTGAAGGCGGTCAATCAAAATGCCTCTTTGCAACAAGGAAGCCTGCCCTCCCTGTTGGAACGTCTGGTGGGAGAGATCAACGCTGGTAACGAACAGCGCATGGGTCTGCTGACCAAGGCATTGCAAGAGAATTTGGTTTCGCCGTTGCATGGCATTTCTCAGGCGGTCAGTGCCATTCTGGCCATCTATGAGGCGCAACGAGCCGCTGGTGACGGTGGGGTGGGTGCCAGGATTGATCAAGCCTTGGAACGCTCCTCGGCCATTCATGATGGAATCGATCAAGTTCGCCAGGAGTTGATCCAACAAGGTGAGAAAAATGCCGCCTTGAGCGAACGCAGCACCAATATGCTGGTGAGCGAACTCTCCAAAGCCATGCGGGAGATGACGGAAAGTTCACGGGAGTCAGCCCAACAACGGGATGCCTTTCTGTTGGCCCGCATCTCTGCCAGCCATGGGGAATTGGCGGAGCGGGTGAAAGAAAATTTGCAGTCGGGCATCGAAGAGGGTTTAAAAGAGCCGGTACAGACCATTCTGGACAAGGTGCAGGTGGTGCGGGACGATCAAGCCGCCATGCATCGTCAGTTGACCGATGCCATCCTGGAAGCCTTCGCCCACCATTTGCGGGAGTCGGTCAACCTGTTGGTCAACCAGATGGAAGGTTTGGGCGGTCGCATTGCCGATGAACGCAAGGCCATGGAAGCCGCCTTTGACCGACTGGCCACCAATCTGATGGAAGCCGCCCGCGAAGGTGGTGACAAGTTGGCCCGTCAAGTGGAATTGGCTCTCGGCACCGCCGAAACCCGGCAAGATGGCATGCTGGAAGTATTGGCCAAACTGTCTGGTGACATGCGGGCGGATATCAACCTGTTGGCCCAACAGATACAACAGTCCGGCCAGGATGTGACCAGCAGGCTGTCAGAGCACACCCTGGAATTGGCCGCCCAGGCGGACGAAGCCTCCCGCCAACTGTTGCAGGGGGCGATTGAAGGTTCCTCCCAGGATTTGAAGGATACCCTGCGTGCCCTGGCCGAGGAGCAATATCGGCGGAATCGGGAACGGGATGACACCCTGTTGCAGCGGTTGGATTTTGCCTCCGCCCAGGTGGCCCAGCAGTTGCGGCAGGCGTTGCAGGAGACGGAACAGGAACGGGTGGAACGGGAAAATCAATTGGAAGCCCGCCATCAGGAGATGCATCAATCCCTGCAAGCCACCGTGCAAGGCCAAGAGCAGGAACGGCAAAGTCGGGAACAGGCCATGGAAGCCCAACGGGTGGCCCGGGAACAGGCCATGGAGCAGGAAATCAAGGAAGGCATCCACAAGGTGGAAGGGCAGTTGGCCGACCGAATTCGGGAATTTTTGCTTGCCGAATTCAAACGCTCCCACGAAGGCATGGCCTCCCTGGATGGTCGGATTGCCAATTCAGCCGCTGAGCAGATGCGTTTGACCCGTGAATTGTCCGATGCCCTGATGGTGGCCATGGCTTCCAAAGTGGAGAATACCTTTGGCGGCTTGGCCAGCGGTTTGAACGATTTGCGGGCCTCCTTCAATGATGAGCGGCAATCCATTGAACAATCCCTGCAAACTTGGGCAGAAGACCTCTCCCAGGCAACACGGGATGGTTCCGATGCCCTGGCAGAACAAATTCGCCAGGTGATGAATGAAGCCGAGTCCCGTCATCAGGGTGTGTTGCAGGTATTGGGCGAATTCAGTGAAAACCTGGGATCCCGCATGGGGCGCATTCACGACGGCATCGTCCAAAGAGGCAGCGAAACCATCTCCCGTCTGGAGCGGGTGGAAGGATCCATCCTTTCGACTCGTGAAGACTCCAGCAAGCAGTTGGCCTCCGTGGCCAATGAATTGCAAGAGCAGGCACGGGAGCGGGCTGAGGCCATGGTGAACCAGTTGCAAGCGGTGGTTCATCAAACCAGCGAAGAACAGGCCACCTTCATCGAAGCCCTGAGCGAGCGGCTGGATACTTTGCGCAAGCGGTTGAACATCAACAAGTAAGTCAAACTTCCGATCACGGGGAGTAGTGGTAAAAATGGTGATTACACGTCAAATTCGTTATCGTTTGTCGGGAGGGGATGCCTCTGTCAACCTGCGGGAGCATGCCGTAGTGGTTGCCAGTGGCAGCAAACCCCGCATCAGCCATGAAGAAGCCACCTACTTTGATACCCCTGATTTGCAGCTTTACAAGAAGGGCATGGCCTTGACCTTGCACAAAGAGGGCAAGGGTTGGCTGCAACGGTTGGGCAAAGCCCCGGTGTTGTTTACCGCCAGCGATGCCAAAGGGGGCAAGGCTTTTCAAACCAAGCTTGCGGAAAACATTCTCAATGTGAAAAAGCTCAACGCCTCCGGGGTTGGACGCCGGGTATTGGGCAAGATTAAACCCGAATCCCTGGTGCGCCATTTTTCCCTGGAACTGGACCGCACCTTATGGAGACTGGATTTTCCCGATGGCTGCCGCATGCTGCTCAAGGAAGAAAAAGGGTTTCTGGTTACTGAAAAAGATCGTATTCCCTTCCATGAACTGTGCATGGAACTGGAACATGGGGATGAATCCCGGCTGTTCCAGATTGCTCTGGCATTACTTTATCAGCTCTCCCCCCGTTTGGAGACCTCCTCACCGGAACAACGGGGATTCCTGCAGGTGGATCCTTCCATGGCCACCGCCTATAGTCGCAGCATTCCCCAACTCAACCCCTCCATGGATGCTGAACAGGGTTTTGCCCGTCTGGCAGCCCATTTGACCAATGTGATGGAAGGCAACGTGGCCTCCCTTTTCTATGGGCGGGATACTTTCCGTTATGATGCCCTGTGGGAAGTGGCCGTGGCGGTGGATCAATTCCGCGCCTTGTTGGCCTTCAACGACTTTCTGCTGCCTGGGATCATGCGCTCCGAGTTGGACGAAGAATTGGCCTGGCTGCAAAGTGAGCTGGCCGATGCCAAAAAGTGGGAAGAGTTTATCAACGGCATGTTGGAACCCTGTATCGATCAATTTCCCACCTATCCTGAGTTGCAGGATTTGACCGACAAAGCCAAGGTGCATTTGCGGGAGGGCTATGTGCGGCTGGAACATGCCATGGCCTCCTTCCGCTTTACCCGTTTGATTTGCGGCTTGCGTTATTGGGTGGGTGGTCAGGCATGGCGGGAGTTGACCGATCTGCCCCAAAAGCGTCAGGCTGCCCGCTCCATCACCTTGTTGGCCAAGAGTGCCGTGGATCGCCATCACAGCCAGGTTTTGAAATTGGGTGAACCCGCCCTGGCTGCTGCTGAAGGGGATTCCTTGACCAAATTGGATCATGAAGGAGCAGTGGCACTCTACGCCATGGATTTTTATATCAGCCTCTTCCAGGATCGCAAGGCCAAGGCCTATCACAATTCCCTGGATTGGGTGATGACCGGCGTGCGTGGATTGCAGCGGGTACAACTGGGACGGGGCTATTTTGATCGAATCATTCCTGCCGATAACGCCGCTTTGCGCCATTTGGTCAACGGCTGGCTGGGAGGCAGGCGAGAGGTGTTCATGCTGGATGGGCGGGAGGCGTGGAATGTCTTTTCCACCCAGCCCCAGTTCTGGCAATAATCTTTCGATTGGTTGATGGAATCCACTCATAACGATGGCCTGCATCGGTCATTATAGGTTGCAAGGATACATGTCATGGCGAAAAAACCGGATATCAAGGGAACCCGCAAATTGGTCAAGGATATGGCCATTCCCACCCGGCCCACCGTCATGTTGGAGGTGATTAAGGCGCAAAACACCTTTGCCCCCGATCTGCAAAAAGTGGCCAACGTCATCAGCCGGGATGTGGTACTGGCATCCAGGGTGTTGCAAGCGGCCAACTCGGATTTGCCGGGTCTGAAACGGCGGGTAGCCTCCATCGAGCAGGCGGTGATGTTGTTGGGCCTGGCCCGCATTCGCACTTTGATCACCGGGGTCTTTCTCAACACCTCTTTGATCGGCAAGGGTGGCAGTTTGCAAAAATTGCGGCATCGCTGTGCCGATGTGGCGCGGGTGACAGCCTTTATCGCCCAGGAACTCCCTCGCTTGGCCACCCCTTTCCAAAGTGGTTATTTACCCTCCATTCCACCAGATGAAGCCTATGCCTTGGGCTTGTTCCACGATTGCGGTCTCTCCATCCTCATGCAAAAATTTTCCGATTATGAGAGCTTCTATGAGGAAATTCAGAAGGAGAGTCCCTTTGGTCTGGTGAGTGCAGAGGATGAACGCTATCACACCAACCATTGTGTGGTGGGCTATCTGCTTTGTGAGTCCTGGAACCTGCCCAAACATTTGTGTGAAGTCATTCGCAACCATCACCACATGGTGGATTTTACCAAACCAGGTAAAAAGAGTGCCAATCGGCGCACCATGACCTTGCATGGCATCCTGAAACTGGCCGAGCAAATCACCGGTGAACTCTCCTATGTGGAGTGGGTGCGCATGAAGGATGATCTTTTCCGCTTTTTCAACATTGGTGACAGCCAGGTAGCCCAATTGCAAGAAGGGGCATCCCGTCTGTTGCAAACACCGTCTGTCACGGAATAACGGTCATGGCCTCCATCCTCACCCTGGCACGCAAGCGTGTAGAATCATCGGATAGCCCCTTCTGGATCAGCTATGCCGACATGATGACGGCGTTGGTGATGCTTTTCATGGTGGTGATGAGCATTTCCATGGTGGCCATTGCCTCCCGTCCCGCCATCGAAAAAAAACAGCGGGAGGCGGAGATTCAGGAAGTATTGAACAAGATGGATCAGCATGCCAAACGGGAAGGTATGGATTTGGAGATCAACCGCACCTCCAACACCATCAGCTTTGGCGAGCAGGCCCGTTTTGCCCACGACAGTTACTATCTTTCGGAAGAGACCAAGAACAAATTGCGGGCCTTTGTACCGGTGATTTTGGAAGCCAAGCATACGGTGAAGGGTCAGCGTTGGTTGAAGCGGGTGCATATTGAGGGTTACACCGATGAGACGGGCACCTATTTGTATAATGTCAATTTAAGTCTCAACCGGGCGCAGGCGGTGGTATGCAGCCTGTTTTCTGCCAATTTGTCGGCGGATAAATTGAGTGAATTGCGTTCGTTGCTCACCATTGACGGTGCAACCGTCACCGGCATCAAGGCCAGCCGGGAGGAGAGCCGTCGTGTGGAAGTACGCCTGGAATTTCGCCAGGTGGGAGAGGATGAAAAAATGATTTCCGCTCCGCCCATGCCGTTTGGCAACTGTGCCATTCAGCAAGATGTGGATCCAGAAAGCAAAAAACAGCGGAACAAGAGCAAAAATCCTTCCACGGACGGGGCGGGTAAAAAGACAGATATCAATCAGCCGTAGGTTTTACTTGACATCTGGTCTTGAATAGACCAATTTAGACGACATCGAAAAATCTGCACTGTTGATCATTCAGGCAGGTTTTCGGTGGGGGGTTTGGGGAAAGTTTTTGTATCGTCATCTATCAACAATAAAGGAACTGCCGTGAAGTGCCCAGTCTGCGGTGGAAAACCAGCTCGCATCTATAAATGCAATCATTGCGGTGAAATTCGTTGTGGCCAGGACAGTTGCAAAGGCAACAAGGGCGGATCACAGGGTTGGGCCAGTGCCGGAACCATGTGTCGTGCCTGTGGCGAAGGCCGCTATGAAGTTTTGGGCTTTTTCAGTCGTGAACTGGAAGAGCTGAATGCCAAGAATAAGAATAAGATGATGGAGTAGTCCTTCCCCTCTTATTCTGATTGCTACACCAAAAAGGCCAACCGGCAGTATGAGGTTGGCCTTTTTTTTAGAGACCCTGCTCTATGCACCTCCTGATGAAATTGCGAGC
>JADFXB010000005.1 GCA_015233935.1 Magnetococcales bacterium
CCTGTCGCCTGGTTAATCTGGAGGGCAGAAGAATTTTACCACAATGCTTGCACTGTTTGATCTGTGAGATCATATACATCACGCCAACGGTCAAGAACAGCGGTACGACGATTCTTCCAGCCGCAATGACTGGTCCAAGCCGGACATCCTGACGGATCAATTCGTCAGGGTTGTTAAGCACCCCATACAAGGTGAATCCCATCACCATGAGACCACCCAGAACGATGAGAATGTGCTCCTTGAAGAGGGGTTGGTACCTGGTTTCGTCAGACATACTCGCCTCCTTTTGGAGAGTCGTGCCTCGGGGTAGAGGTTACTGCCATTGTTATGGTTGTTACGTCCAGGATGCAAGGAAAATAATTTCATATGAATATCAACATCATAACCATAAAATGGTCTGGATCCGGCCCTTATTTTTGTTCATTTTAGGCCATTAAATTGACTAATAGGTAGATGGATGCCTAAAAAATTTCCTTATGTTAACCAAAAGTCCAGATCATTTTTGCTGGCAGGTGGTTGTTCTCGCTTCATCGATTTACTTCATGTATCCTGATGGGAGAAGTTCAGGGATGGTTGATCATTACCCCCACAATAATGGAGAGAAGACTATGATGCACTCCTATGAGGCGGAAATCGATGTTAAGGGTCGAATTCGGCTGTTGGAACCGGTAAAGTTGCAGGGGCCTTGCCGCGCTGTGGTAACGGTGATGGAGTCGGTCCCGGATGAGGGAACCCATCGAGCGTTACTGCATTTTGCCGAGAGTTCACTCTCACGGGACTGGGAACGACCAGAGGAGGAAGAGGCATGGGCGCATTTGCAACCGGACAGGTAGTTCTGCTGCCTTTTCCTTTTTCTGATTTGAGTCGCAGCAAATATCGTCCGGCGGTAATTCTGGCCAATGTTGGACGTGGGGATTGGGTTTTGTGCCAGATCACAAGCAATCCCTATGCGGATGCCCGAGCAGTGGAACTGACTTTGGATGACTTCACCAATGGTGGGTTGCAACGAGTTAGTTACGCCCGTCCCGGCAAGCTATTCACAGCACATGAAGCCTTGTTTGCCAGGGTAGCAGGTCAGTTGACCAATACCGCCTATGACACTGTTGTTGACCAAGTGGTCAGATTGCTGAGTCAGAAGGAAACAGCACCATGACTTTTGATATATAAAACTCATTTATTAAGCAAAAAACCTCCCTGGGCCATCCAGGAGCGGACGGGTTCGGCGATTAAGTCCAGAACCAATGAGGGGAAGATACCCAACACAAGGATGGGAACCACAAACCACAAGGCCACCAGGATCTCCCGCTGGCGCAAATCCTGGCCGGAGGCGGCGTGCAGCAGGGGACCCGTAAAGATACGCCGATAGATGGTTATGAAATAGGTGGCAGCCAAAATTTGCCCGGTGAGGGCCACCAGAACCGATCCCAGACTGGTGCGCAAGGTGGCGGTATAGATGAGCAGCTCGGCGGGAAAACCGGCGGTCAACGGGGCACCTAATCCTGCCAGTCCCAGAAAGAGAAAAAGGGCTGCTGCCAGAGGCATGTTTTTGGCAAGCCCCCCCAAATAGGCCACATCCGTTGAGTTGAAACGGTGGTGGAGAAATCCCGCCATAAGAAAAATACCGCCGGAAGCTAAGATAAAATGCAGCACTTGCAGAATGGCTCCATGCCATCCCTGTTGGGTGAAAGAGGCCAGCCCCATGAGGACCAAGCCCACATGACCGATACTGGCAAAGGCCAGCATGGGGCGCACATTGGTTTGCAACAAGGCCGCCAGACTGCCATAAAGAACGCCAACCCCTCCCAGAACCGACAAGAGCCATTGATATTCCAGAGCCGCCTGCGGGGCAATGGGGATGGCAAAACGCATGAGACCATACACCCCCAATTTAATGCCGGTCATGATGGCCAGCACACCAATGGGACCTTCCAAGGCCAGCAGAGGTAACCAGGTGTGGAGGGGAATAACGGGTACTTTAATGGCAAAACCGGCCAGCAAGAGGAGAAAGACCCAGGTTTGTACCGGGCCGGGCAGGGGGTTTTCCAACAGCAAAGGCAGGTCGAACAGCCAGGGGTTGCCCATTTCCATTTGATGGAGGGCCGCCATGATAAATCCCAACAGCAGGGCCACCCCACCAGCCAGCATCAGCAGGGTATATTTGATGGCTGCCATACGACGGCGGGGACCCACCCCCCACAGTAAAATCAAGACGAAGAGGGGTATCAAACTGGCTTCCCAGAAGAGGAAAAACAGGATGGTATCCAGGGCGGAAAAAATGCCCATGGTGATCCCCTCCAGCATGAGCAGCAGGGCATAGTAGACCCGAGGCAAGGTTTGCACCTGGTTCCAGCCGCTGGCGATGACCGCCACAAACAACCAGGCCGCCAGGGGCAAAAAGAGCATGGAAAGACCATCCACCCCCAGCAAATATTGAATTTTCAAAGAGGGAATCCATTCAAAGCGTTCCACCCAGCGAAAATTGGGGCCCATATCGGTGAGAAGCCAGGCGGCCAGGACCAACTGGGCCATGGCAGCCAGCAAGGCGAGAGAGCGGGCCAGACGGTTGGGCAGCAACAAGAGCAGGGCAGCCGCCAACATGGGCCACAGGATCAAGGTGGTGAGCAGGGGGAAGGAGGCATTCATGGGGAGTCCTCCTGCTCTTTTTCATGGGCGTAGGGAGTCGTGAGGGTGGTGGAGGTGTTTTCCACCATCTTCAACCAACCACCACTGAGATAACCAGCGGCCAGGAGGACGACGATCATCAGGGTGGCCAGAAAGATTTCCGCGCTGGTGGCCTTGGCCACCGGATGGCTGCGGGGTTGGGCCGGAGTCGCCATGAATATGCGTTGAAAGGACCACAAGAGAAAGCCAGCGGCCACCACGTTGCTCAAGGCGGCGGCGATGGTCTCCAGGGCACCAAAGCGATGGATGGCGGCTTCCAGCAACAGATGGTGACCGTTAAAGCCGGGAAAACCCGGCATGGCCATAATGGAGAGACCGGCCACAAAAAAGGTGATGGCAATCAAGGGCAGGTCGTCGAACAGCCCGCCCAAGCGGTGAAACTGCACCGTATGGGTGCGTAGGGTCACCACCCCCACCATGAAAAACAGGGTCCAGGCCGCCAGACCAAAGTTGATGGTCAACAACAGGCTGCCTTGCACCGCCGGGGCGGTGAGGGTGAAGAGTCCGATGGTGAGGATGCCGTGGTGGCAGACCACGGCATAGGCGATCATGCTGCGCAAATCTTGTTGCATCATGGCCAACAGAGCGGCGTAAAAGATGCCACCCGTGGCAATGGCCACGGCATAGCCATCCCATTGTTGCACCGCAGCCGGAACCAGGGGAAAGACGAAGCGTAGTAAACCATAAACCCCGGTTTTGGCCCCCAGCAACAGAACCAGGGCAGGAATCACACTGCCATGTTGGGTGGTATGGGGAAGCCAGCCGTGAAAGGGAAACAGGGGCATGCGTACCGCCATACCATAGAAAAGCAGGAAAAAGACCAAACTCTGTACCGAACGGGAGGGCAGGCGGTTGGACAGGGCCAACAGGTCGAAGGTCCAGGGGGTGGCGGTCAAACTGGCATAGACCCATCCAACCAGCATGGTTCCCGACAGGAGCATCAAGAGACCGAGACCCATAAATTGCAAAAAGCGGCGGGTGGCCATCTCTTTATCCAAGGCCACTGACCAGCGTTGAATCAGGATACCCGCCAAACCCACCTGGATGACCGATACCAGGGTATACCATAAAAGATCCAGGGTAGCGAACAGGGTGATCAAGGAGGCCAGGCACCAAAAGAGCATGGCGAGAAACTGGGGCATGGGGTGGAAGGGGCGCACCAGGGTGTAGACCACCGCCGTAAAAACCAAAAAGGAGGCCAGGAGAATAAACAGCACGGTCATGCCATCGGCGGCGGCGTGGTAGACCAGGGGGCCGTAGAGGACCAGTTTTTCAGCAAATTGAAAGTCTGTCACTTCCGGTTGGTAGAACAGGGCCAGGGTAGCGGCCAGGGAGAGTTCCACCAGGGCGCAAACCATGGCCATGGCAAAGGTTATTCGATTGTCGGCCATGCGCCACAGAAGAAGGGCAGCAAAAACCGGCACCCCTTGCAGAATGGCCAGCAGGGGAATGGGGGAGTGGGTATGCCAGGCGATTTCTGCAATCATCAAAGAATCACCGCAAAAGTCAAAAAGACCAGCAAAACCACGTAGCGTGGTTGTGCCAACAGTTTATCCAACCGTTGCAGCACCTCCCCCAAACGGTGAAGGTGATGGACCAGTCCCTGACCACCCATGGGCAGGATTAAGTGGTTTTCCAGCCAATCGCAGGCCGCCGAGGCTTGGGCGATGACTCCCCCGGCAAGGCCCCAACCTTCCACTGGTTGTATTCTGTCGCTGTCAGCGGGGGAGATGGCTTGGTGGGTACGGGGATCGGGTTTGCCGGTCAAGCGGTCGATCACCTGATTGTCAAAACCTACCACATCCCGTGCCAGCCGATAGGTGGGACGTACCAGCAGGGCATTGGCCAAGTGGTCGAGCCAGAAGCGTTGCAAGGCGGCGTTGAACCAGGTCCCGCGCACGGCCAGCAGGGGAATGACCGGGCGGGTGGGGCGGGTAAGCTGGTGCATATAGGAGGGGGCTTGCAAAAACTGGTAGAGCCGCCAGACCGCATGGGCTGCCATATGCCAGGTAGCCAACTGGAACCAGCCCAGCCCGCACTCCACCACCATGAGACCCACCTGGGTTTGGGTTGCCAACACCAGGGCACTTTTTACATCGGTTTGCACCAGGGCCACCCACACACTGTAGAGGACCGTCAAGCCGCCCAATAAGACTAACGCACTCATCAAAATAGGAAATTGTTTCAACAAAGGTTCCAGGCGCAGCAACAAAAAGATGCCCGCATGGACCATGAGGGAGCCATAGAAGATGGCACTGGAGGGGGTGGGACCTTCCAGGGCACGTCCCAGCCAGGAGACAAAGGGAAATTGTCCCGATTTGACCAGAGCGGCCAGGATGAAACAGCCGGTGATCATGCCCAGACGCAAGATATCCAGCCGGTTGTTGGCAAAGGCCAGGTCATGCCAGTTGACATCTCCCAGCCACCACAGGGCCAGGGTGTTGGCCAGGATGAAACCGGCATCGCCAAAGCGGTTGGTGATAAATACCTGGCTGGCGTTGCGACTGGCGGTCTCCCGTTGGCGGTCGAAACCAATAAGCAGATAGGAACTGATACCCATCATCTCCCAACCCACAAAGGCCACCACCCCGTTGCCCGCCAGGACAAACCATAACATGCCGCTGGTAAAGAGGGAGAGGATGGCGAAAAACCGATGGTAGCCTTCTTCCCGATGGAGATATTGGATGGAAAATCGCAGGGTGAGCCAGGCCAATAGGGCAATCATGGTTGCGGCGGTGAGGGCCATGCGATCCAGGGTGAGCATGAGGGGAATATGGGTGGTCCCGCTGTGCAGCCAGGTGGCAATGTACAGGGGGCCGGTAAAATCTCCCCGCCATGCCGCCAACAGGTCCAACAGAAGGAGCAACAGCAGGGAGCTGCCACATCCCCATTGGGTCACCCGACTGGTGAAGGCTTCACCCGCTTCACCCACCAGGCGTCCGCTGATCATCTCCAGAAAAAGCCACAGGGCCGCTGCCAGAGGGAGAATGGGCACCAACAGGGCAAGGATAGGTTCAAACATGGGAGGCCTCCCCGATGAGTGCAGGGGGCAGGGGATCCTGGTGTCCATGATACCAGCTCATGGAGTTGGCCACCCGAGGTGGTGGGGGTAGATCTTCCTGCCAGGGTTGCCATCCCTTGCCTGGCTGATAAAATTCAATCTGCCGGTTGTCCGGGTGGAGGGAGGCCAGGAGAAGCCAGCCGTGCTCCACCAATTCCCGGATGGCCGCCTGTCTTTCACAGATGGCGGTCAGCACTTGCGGGGTGTGTTCCACCACCACCAAAAGACGCATGGCTTCGTGAATTTCGATCATTTGTTTGGGCAGACCGGTGCGTAAATCGGAGGCGGTGCCCTCCATCACCCCGAAGAGTCCCACCACATTGTGGGTAATCTTGCTGCCACAGCCAAAGCGTTGGTTGTCTACGGTGGAAAAATAATATTCCAGGTTGATGCCAGCTCCCACCGGTCCCACCGCCAGCAGGATGGATTCCAGAATGGTTCCTTGCCGATCCTGTTGGGGGTCGTAGGAAATCAAGTACATGCGCCGGTCAAAAAAGGTGCCACGGGTGGTGGAGCGTCTGCCTACCAGGGCGACGGCATTGGTGGCATGTCCCAACTCCGGGCGGGCCTGGCTGAAATCCAGGGCGCGTCCCTGCATATGGAGGAGGGCCTGGGACAGGGAGGGGTGACGGGGCGCGGAGGCCAGGCGGCGGCAGCGTTCATGGGCCGAGGCTTCCCTGGCCTGGTTGAAGATGGCCAGCAGGGGTTGCAACCCTTCTTGTTGTTGGGGAGAGAGTTGCTCCAGATCATACCATTGGATGGTTTCATCCCCCGTATTGTGTTCGGCTCCCAGAAAGCGGCAATCGGCGGGAATATTAATGCCCTTCTCGGCCAACAGGGAACGAACCTCTGGGCGATTGGCCATGGCGGCGAAAACCCTGGCATTGGGGCCACCGTGGCGACCGCTGCATGCCCCGCAATCATAGGCTGCCAGGTGGGGATTGTTGCGACTCATGGAGCCGTGTCCCAAGAGAATCACCCAGGGGGCAAAGGTGTGGGTCATTCCCATGATGCGGAGGAGGGTTTCCACCCGTTGGGCTTGTTCTTCATCACTGAATCCCAGCATCACTGCCTTGTCGGATGGGGGGGTGGAGCGGTTCAAGGTAAGGGTAGTGGATAGAGAAAGATCGATTTTTTGGACCATCCTTTCCAGCCAGGAACCGGTTTGCCGGGGCGAGAGGATGCGGGCGATGGTCAGGAAAAAGGCCAGGGGGGCGGCCAGCAGGGTGAGCAGGGTCGCGGTCACCACGCCACGACGGCTGCCCTGGTTTAAAAATTCCAGGGCGTTTAATCGGGTACGACGCCGTTTGCGGTGCTGTTGATAGCGATCCTGTTGATCTTCTTTGGGTATTTCATGGATGGCATGGCGGGGGGTGACCACGATGGGGCACAAGGCCACTTCCTTTTCATCATCCAGACCCCGCCAATAGATGGGTACGCCAAAAAATCCTGCCGCGCCAAAGGTTTCCACTGAAGGGGCGATTTCTTCCAAATGACGGCGAAATCCCTCCTCCCGATCATCCATGCAAAAAACCGCCTGCAAGCTGGGACGCTTGCTCGTCTGTTCCTTTTGTCCACCGTGACGGATGGCATTGAAAATGGACTGCCGATAGGTGCGTTCGTAGGCTTGCAGCCAGATCATTCCCATGGTTTCGTCATCAAGACGATCCAGACAGGCGAGAATTTTTTGCAGGGGTTCTTCTCGCAGACGGTGGAGTTCTCTGGCGGAAAGGCCCAAATGTTGGGCCAAGCGAAACAGGGGCCAAATGCGATGGCAGACCCAATCATTGGAAAGTCCCTCCGCCCGCATCCCTTGCCGATATCGCCAGATGCCGTAGGCCAATTGGGTCCACAGCAGTTCGTCCACTGTGGTCTCTTCTGCCCTGGCCACCATGGCTTGGCAGGGGGTGGCGAGTGATTCGGGCAGGGATTCGTTGAAGAGGGTATGGCGCACCATAAATTCCGCTTCCCGGTGGCGGAAATGGTTGTAGAGAATATCCAGTCGTGGCTCTTCCTGCCAAAGATGGTGGCAGATCCGATGGAGATGAAGGCGTTCCAGCAGCAAGCGGACGGCCAAATAATCGGCAAAGTGGACCCTGGGCAGTCCTGCATATCCTTCATGGTGGTGTCGCCACAAGACCATGCCGGACCAGCCGGGCAATTCCAGGGCAAGGGCTTCCAGGTAGGAGATCCAAAGCTCTTCGGCCACCCCTGAACGACGGAGGGCCTCTTGCAGGGTTGCCACCGCATCTTCTGGAAAGCTGGTGATCTCTTCCCGCCAGGTGGGCATCTCTTCGGGTAAAAAGGCCAGGTCATGGAGAGCGGCTTGTCGCCAGGCGGCATAGAAACCCTGTTTGCGGGCAGGGTGGTGCCAGGCGGCCAGTCCGTGGTCGAGAAAGGAGGCCAGATGGCTTTGCAGGTTGGTTTTGCCCTCTTCCAGGGGGGCATGACCGGTCAACCGTTGCACGAGACCGCCCAGGGTAATTTCCCGTCCCACCTGTTGGAAGAGGCGTTCCATGGTGCGTCTGGCTTCGTGGCGGGGTTGCCCTTGCCACAGGACATCTTCCAGGGGTTCGTGGCTGATCAGGGGGTGGGGTGGGGGTGGCAGCAGGTGATGGCAGGCACTCCACAGTTGGGCAATGGCCACCTCTTCCACCGCGTCGGCGGAGTGGAGCAGGCGATGGCGGATGGTTGGGGGGACATCGGCCTGAAAGGTTTCTCCGGCCCGCAACTCATGGATTTGCCAAGCCAGTTGGTCTGGCTTTAAGGGGGAGAGGTCGTGGATCAAGGCGGTTGCGTAGATATCCGCCTGCTTAAGGGGACCATCATCCAGGAAGGCCAAGTGTTCCTCGGCCAGCAACTCGGTGCGAGAGAAAATTTCTTCCCGCAGGGCTTCGGGGATGATACGACCTTTTTGGTAGAGGGCGCGGGATTGCTCCAGGGGCAGAAATCCGTAGATTCCCGTCTCTTTACGTACCTGGCGCAGGGCTTCTTCAAAGGGTAAATGCTGATAGCCGTGCAGGGTATTGTGGTGGACAAAATCCCGAATGGGAGCCTGGCCGGGTAGCCGATGGGTGAGATGGTGAAACAGGTGTTCCAGCCGGTGGTTAAATGAGGTGGCATGATCGGACATGTTCATCACCCCAATGTATCAAATATTTTAATAAAATCACGGACGGATGATTCCATGATTTTGAGGAGGGGGGAGGGAAATAACCCCAAAAGAAAGGTGAGCAGGACCGGAATGGCCAGGGTAGCCAGCTCAAAGCCGGACATATCCTTGACGATCACCGGATTGGGTTGGGGGGAGGGGGTGAGCATGCGAGCCGTGGTGCGGAAGGCATAGGAGGCGGTGATCAACATGGCGATGGCGGTGAGAATGACCGGCCAGCCCCAGCGTTGATAGGTGCCGATGATGGTATGTAATTCAGCGATAAAACCCGCCGTGGTGGGCAGCCCGATGGTGGTGAGAAAGGCCAGGATGATGAAAAAGGCAAAACGGGGGGAAAGGCGGGCCAAATCTCCATAATAGGCGATTTCCCGACTGTGGGTACGGTGGTAGAGCATGCCTGCCAACATGAAGAGGGCGGCGGCGGCCAGGCCGTGGGCCACCATTTGGCTCACTGCGCCGGTGATGCCAGCCGGGGTGAGGGTGGCCAGTCCCAGGAGGACGATGCCCATGTGGCTGACCGAGGAGTAGGCCACCATTTTTTTCAAATCGGTTTGTCGCCAGGCCAGCAATCCCCCGTAGAGCAGACTGACCAAGGCCAGGATGCCCAGAATATGGGCGAGGGTGGCCATGCCATGGGGGGCCAGGATGGCAGCGCGCATGAGACCGTAGGAACCCATTTTCAGCAACACCCCCGATAACAGCATACTCACTGGGCTGGGGGCTTGGACGTGGGCCAGGGGCAACCAACCGTGCATGGGAAAAATGGGCATTTTGACGCCAAATCCCATAAGCAACCCCAAAAAGATCCATACTTGGGTGGCGTGGGGCGTTTGCCGCAAACTGATGGCCATTTCATCCATGGCGAAGGTGAAACCGTGGGAGGCGTCGAAGGCCAGCAGCAGGCTGAGCAACATGAAGACCGAACCGCCCAGGGTGTAGAGGACAAAGTTGAGGGCAGCATGTTGCCGTTTTTCGCCGCCCCAGCGGTCCACCAGCAGGAACAGGGGGATAAGGGTAAGCTCCCAGAAAATATAAAAAAGCAACCAGTTTTGGGCGATAAAGACTCCCAGCATGGCCATTTCCAGAAGCAACATGGCCACGTAGTAGCCTTTTTGTCGCTCTTCGATGGTGTGGGAGGCCAGCATGGCGACAAAGGAGAGGGTGGCTGCCAGGAGGACCAGGGGCAAGGAAAGTCCGTCCACCCCTACCAGATAGGTTCCGCCCGCCTGGAGATTCCAAAAACCATTCTCCAGTAACTGTACGCCCGATAGGGTGGGGTCGAACTGACCAACCAGCAGGCAGGCAAACAACAGGGTGATTGCGGAAAAAATCAGGGCCAGGGGACGACTATGGCTTCCCCAATGTTGTGGCAGAAAGGCGATGAGCAGGCTGCCACAAAGAGGCGTGAGCAAGAGTAGGGTGAGCAGTTTCATGGGGTGATGACAGGACTTCCTGCAAGGGAAGAAGGGGAAAGAAAAATCCTCTTGATTTTATCCAAACCAAGTCCGGGTTTCCACCCATTTTGATGTAAATTTTTTTATAAGGATGGTTGCCAGTTGGTTTTGAGAGGAGTAGAGTGCAGGACTCCGAGAGAGACATATAAAAAAGGGTGATCCATGCCGTGGTTTGTACCGCTGGTTTTCGGGTCAAGTATGCCTGCCAACGAGAAGGAAGAAGACAACATGCGCTGGGGAAAATGGCTCTGGGGAGTGGGGCTTCTGGCCCTGCTGGTTTGGTGGATGGAACCCACCTTGGCAGCAGAGGCTGCCGCGCCCGCTGGAGGTGGGCAGGACAACATGCCCTGGTGGGGCTGGGCGTTGGCTTTGTTTGTGGTGACCTTCTTTTTGGGTATTGTGGCAGTTTTAGGTGGTGTGGGTGGTGGTGTGTTGTTCGTCCCCATAGTCGGTGGTTTCTTTTTCCCCTTTCATCTAGACTTCGTCCGTGGCGCGGGTTTGCTGGTGGCGTTAGCTGGAGCACTGGCAGCCGGGCCTGGTCTACTCAAAAGCGGCATGGCCAATCTACGGCTCGCCCTTCCCCTTGCCCTCATCGCCTCCTCCTCCGCCATCGTGGGTGCCATGATGGGTCTGGCTCTCAAACCGCAAGTGGTGCAAATCTGCCTGGGGGTGACCATTCTTGGTATTGTTGCCTTGATGTGGAGTGCCAAAAAATCGGAGCGTCCAGACGTGCCGATGGCGGATCCCATTTCCTCTGCTTTGGCCATCAATGGTGTTTTTTATGATGCGGCCAGCAAGCAGGAGATTGACTGGAAGGTTCATCGCACCCCTATTGGTATGGGGCTGTTTGTGATCATAGGTATCATGGCGGGTATGTTTGGTCTGGGTGCGGGCTGGGCCAATGTGCCGGTGCTCAACCTGGTGATGGGTGCCCCCCTCAAGGTTTCGGTGGCCACCAGTAAATTCATGCTCTCCATTGTGGACACTTCGGCGGCTTGGGTTTATCTTAATCAGGGTGCGGTCATTGCCATGATTGCCATCCCGTCCATTCTGGGCATCATGCTGGGTTCCTTGATCGGGGTGCGGTTGCTGTCTCGGGTGAATGCTTCGGTGGTGCGCAAGGTGGTGATTATCATGCTGCTCTTGGCTGGTGGACGCGCCCTCATGAAGGGATTGGGATTCTGATTGACTGACAAGGAGACTTTCCATGGCTTATGATGCGGGTCCTAATCCCCATGTTTCGGAAGAGCAACTCACCTATGCCCGTTGGTTGGAAGTGGGCTGGAAGGTGGGCTTTTTGATGATGGTGCTGTTTTTCTTTCTCTATGCCTCCGGCATTGTGCCTCCCCATATTCCTCTTAACGAGTTGACCAACTATTGGGGCAAACCGGCTTCCGAATATTTGGTTGCCGCCAATTTGCATACTGGCTGGTCGTGGGTTTATCTCACGGGCAAGGGAGATTTTCTCAACTTTGTGGGCATCGCCTTTTTGGCGTTGGTCACCTCGTTGTGTTTTTTGCGCCTGATTCCTGTTTTTATCGCCAAGCAGGATAAGGTTTATACCATCCTGGTCCTTATCGAGACGGTGGTCCTCGCCCTGGCAGCTTCGGGAATTCTTGCTGCCGGCCATTAATCAACAGGAGGAAGAGATAATGACCGCACAGTTGTCTCCCACTGGACGTTTTGAAAAGCTGCTTTTGGCCTCTGATGGGACCGAATATACGGAGAGTGCCCAAAAAATCGCCCTGGCCATGGCCAAATTGACCGGGGCCAAACTGGTGGCCATGCGCATGGTTCTCTCCAATCCTGAGTATGACTCCCTGGTTCCGGATATGGCGGTCAGGATGGAGATGGCCGCTTATGATTCCCTGTTGGGTATTACGGCGGAAGGGGAAAAACTGGGTGTCACGTGTACCCCCATGGTGATGCATGGTTCCAATCCCCATGAGGATATCATTGAGGCGGCGGAAAAGGTTGGGGCGGATGTCATCGTTATGGGACGGCGGGGCAGTCGTGGTCTTGCCCGTCTTATGTTGGGGGATGCCACGGCGCGGGTGGTGGCCCAGGCCCATTGCCAGGTTTTGGTGGTCCCGCGCATGACCCAGTTGTGGAGCCATCGCATTTTGTTGGCCACCGATGGTTCCCGTTACAGTGACAGTGCAGCGGTGAGTGCCATTCAACTGGCCAAGCTTTCCAATCTGCCCTTATTGATCATGACCGCCTGCCCCAATCCGGGCAATGATTCGGTTTGTCGTGAATCGGAACAGGTGATCTCCCGCCTCATGGAACATGCTTCTCAGCGGGGGGTGATGGCTGAATCCATGTTGGTGGAGGGGGATCCGGTGCAGGCCATTCTGGACACGGCGGCCAAGCGGGGTGTGGATTTAATCGTGGGTGGCAGCCATGGCCGTACCGGTATGGAAAAGGTTTTTCTGGGCAGTGTGATGGAGCGGGTAATGGGTAAGGCCACTTGCCCGGTGTTAACCGTTAAGGGTTGATCCTTGCTTATTAAATGTCTCTGCAACCCCCTGGCAATTTTCGTTGTCAGGGGGTTTTGTTTATCTGTTTCGTCTGAATGTTGTGAAAGGGAAGGTCATGATGCTGCCTTTGGTGGTGCGTCCTTATGCCCAACCCCAAATGATCAAAGAGATTCCCTTTCCGCCACAGGTGCGCTTTGGGCAAATTTTGGTGTTGGGACCGCCTGGCGTGGGAAAAAGCACCTTGATCCAACGCCTCGGGGGTTGGATGGAAGAAGGCCATCTGGATTTGGCCGATCCTTTTTGGTGGCGCAGCCGAGCCTTGACCTATACCCCACGAGAGGTCCATCTTTATCTGCCGTTTATGGGGAGAACCGCATCCCTGGCCGTCTACTCCCCGGATTGGTTGTCCGCTCCCACCCCCATCGATTTTGCCCGCATCCGCATTCCCCCACCACGGGATGGCCTGTTTGCCGTGGATTGGCGCAATAAATTTGTCTTTGACTTTATTCTGCCACCGGTGGAACAGGTGTTGGCCTGGCGGGAAGAGCGGGCCAGACAGGGAACCCACCTGGTGGATGAGGAACTTTCAAGAGAACAGGTGCAGGTGCAATTATTAATTTTCTGGAATATTGCCAAACATTTGCATCGGTGTGGTCTCCTGGTCTATTTGCGCACTGCTTGGGATCAAATACCCCTGGAGATACTGGATACCATGGACTATCCCTTCTCCCCTATGGAGTGACCTGCCTTGGCATGGCTAAACAAGTTTAAACAATGGTTAAAAAAACAACGCAAGCAGCCGGAGCAGGCCAACGAGCAGACCATGGTTTGTTCATTGCAGGCGGTGACCCCCAAACGGCTGATTCCCTTGGCCAAAATCAGGACGCTCTTTGGTGGCCCTTTTGTTCCTCTCCCCCCTGAAGAGGCGTTGAGCCGCCTGCTCAGGGCACATGCCTTGCAAAAACGGCAGTTTCATCCGCCAAAATGGCTGGAACAGGGGCATGACAAAAACAGCCCCGCCATCATCCATCTGCCCGACACCACCACCCCTATTCTGGTGGGGGATCTGCACGCCAATCTGGATCACTTGCTCACCCTGCTTACCAGCGATGATATCCTGGATGGTCTTGCCAAGGAGCAGGTCACCTTGATTTTGCTGGGAGATGCTGTCCACCCGGATCGGGTTGAGGCCTTGGGGGAGATGACAGGGTCCATGTTGATGATGGACCTGATTTTTTCCCTGATCATCCAATTTCCGGGTCGCATAGTCTATTTGCGGGGCAATCACGATGGATTTGCCGAAGATATTTATAAGGGAGGCATCTGCCAGGGAATCCTCTGGCAGGAATGCCTGTTGCAGGCAAGGGGAGCAGAGTATGTGACGGCCTTGCAAGCCTGGTATGACGATCTTCCCTATATTGTCACCCATGCCAAGGTGGTTGCCTGTCATGCCGCACCCTTTTTGGCAAAGGTGGACCGGACGATTCTATCCAAATTGCGTCACTATCCCGACTTGTTACAACAGCTCACCTGGACGCGACTTTGTAATGCCCAGCATCCCGATGGCTATACCGGTAAAGATGTGAAACGTTTTCGTCAGGCCTTGCGCCTATCCAGATACCTGCCCATGGTGGTGGGGCATACCCCCTTGGATGAAGAACGTACCTGCTGGTTGCATGCGGGGGATGTGGATAATCATCATGTGCTTTATGGTGGCCACCCCCAACGCATGGGTTGGCTGACCTGGTACAAGGATAAGCTATTTTTGCGGGAAAGCCGGGTGGAGCCTTTATCCAAAGAGGCCCTTGACCACGAAAAAGAGGGCCGCAGCTCCGAGAGCACCAGCGGGGACGGTGATTAACCAGGAGATCACTATATTAAAGATGACCCGCAAATCCAGGGCACCGATGCCCCTGGCCAGTCCCACCCCCATGACTGCGCCCACGGCAATGTGGGTAGTGGAAACCGGCATGCCGGTTTTGGAGGCCAGCACCACCACGGTGGCGGCGGATAGGGTGGCGGAGAAGGCGCGGCTGGGGGTGAGTTCGGTAATTTTGGTGCCGATGGTGGCAATCACCTTGGTGCCGTAGGTGGCCAGGCCAACGACAATGGCTATACCACCCACAAAGAGCACCCACAAGGGCAAGGGGGCCGATTTATTGACCTTGCCACCACTTTCCACCACATCCAGCACCGCTGCCAAAGGGCCGATACCGTTGGCCACATCGTTGGAGCCGTGGGCAAAACACATGGCGGCTGCGGTAAAGATCATCATGGGAATGAAAACCTTTTCTGCACTGGCAGAGCGGTGGTGGTGATCTGCTTTTTCATCCACCTGAATTTTGTTGATCATGCTCTTGCCCACCACAGCGCAGGCTACTCCCACCACGGCAGCCAGCAGCAAGGTTTCCAGGTCAGAAAGGTTGATCTTTAAGTGGGTGAGGCCCTGGAAGAAGGTGACCAGGGCGACGATAAAGCCCACCAGAAAAATATAATAGGGTCCCCGCTCCTTGGCACTTTGGAAGGGATTATTGGTCTCCAGGATCCATTTGCGAATGCTCCAGGTGAGGAGGTAGGCCACCACCCCTCCCAAGACCGGGGAGATAAACCAGGAGGCGACGATGGCCCCCATTTTTTCCCAGTAAACCACATCCATGCCCACCCCTACCATGGCGAACCCGGCGACAGCTCCCACAATGGTATGGGTGGTGGAGACCGGCCAGCCACGGGAGGTAGCCAGGTGCAACCATAAAGCGGTGGCCAAAAGGGCGGAAGTCATGCCATACATGAGCAGGTGGGGATGGTCCACCATGGCGTTGGGGTCCACAATTCCCTTGCGAATGGTGGCTGTGACCTCACCACCGGCGATAAAGGCACCGGCAAACTCAAAGATGGCGGCGATGATCACCGCATTGCGAATGGAAAGGGAGCCGGAACCCACCGGTGGTCCCATGGCGTTGGCTACATCGTTGGCACCGATGGCCCAGCAGGCATAAAAGGCAAAGACCAACGCCAATCCGGTAAACAGGGTTCCATAGTGGGCAATAATTTCCATTCATTCCTCTCCTGACTCCGTCCTATCACTTTCCCTTATTTTGGCAACAGATCTCTCTGCAATCAACACTTCAGCCATTTTATTCAAGGGGCGAAGAAAAATAGCTTAATGGTATCTGAACGTCTTTGTCTGTGGATAAACTGGTTATGGACTGGTTGCTGGGGTTTGCTATAATGGCACTATGAACAGGTATCTCCCCAACCGGGAAGGAGTTGTAACCATGGCCGCTCGGCATGCAGGTTTGCTTTTGGTTGCTTCGTTATTATCAGGGTGTGTGGTGGCCCATGAGTCTTATCGCACCTCACCAGGGTATAGCAGTTATTCGGGATTTTCCACCTACAGCCCTGGTTACAGCTCTGGCTACTCTCGCTATGATCCCTGGCCGGATTATGATGATTGTTGCGGTTATGACTTTGGCTTTGGTTCCGGCTTTAACATGACCTCTGATAGTTGGCTTGGGTTTAGTTTTAGTTATCATATGGGGGGGTATAATCCCTATCCCTGGTACAGTTATCACCCCAGTTATCCTTGGAGTTGGGTTTACGTTCCCCCTTATTATGTGCACCAGCACAACACGTATATTGACAATCGAACCATTGTCCAGGATCACCACCATCCCAACCATGAATATTTTCGCCGTTGGGCCGATGCGCGTCAGGATCGGCATGAACAGCGGCAGGCGTATCGTGAAACCTATCGTGGGCGTCCAGAAAACAAGGTGGTGCAGGAGGAGCGGCAGGAGGCGGAGCGTCCTAAAAATCGCTGGTCACGGCGGCATGAGTCAGAGCGTCCTGAGCCGACGGGCCGGGAAGAGAATCCGACCCCTTTCATGGGATTTCGTGAAAAGCGGGAGGAGCGGCAGCGGCAGTTGGAGGAGCGTCGCCAGAGGCGTTTGAATGATAACCGGCAGGAGGGGGAGTCGCCGGTGCAGGAGCAGCAGGTGGAAAAAATTACTCCCCGTCCCTGGTTGGGGCGGCGGCATGGGGAGGAGTCCCGGAACCCGGTGGAAAAGGAGAGTCCGCCGGTGGTCAACACCTTCCAGCCAGAGCGTCAGCAGCATGATTTCAACAGTCGGCGCATGGAAGAGGTGGAGAAGCAGCGGCGACAGGAGGCGGTGGAGCGGCAGGAAAACCAGACGCGGCAGATGGAATGGGCGAATCGGCAGAGGGAGAATGAGCGGTTGCGGGAGATGCGGTCACGGGAAGAAAACCAGCGGCGGATGGAACCCAGGATAGAACCCAGAACGGAACCCAGGGTGCAGCATGAGCAGCCCAAACCGGTCATCATGGAAAACCATCGACCGCAACGGGAGGCACCCCGTATGGCCATGCCTGAACCGGTGCGTGAGCCACCTCGCATGTCCAGGCCTGAACCGGTGCGTGAGCCACCCCGCATGTCCATGCCTGAACCGGTGCGTGAGCGTCCTGCACAGCGGGAAAGAGAAAAGGACAAGGACAAAGATAGAGACCGGGAGCGGAGCAAGTTTGGACACTAAACTTGTTCACTAAAAATGGGATAACCTGGAAAAAATTCTTGACGAAGTAGAAAAGATTAACCACCCTGTTGCCTTTGGTAGTCAATTAGATCATCCAGGAGGAATCAATATGGTTAAAGCGGTACAACGGGCACTTGGGGTGGGGTTGGCCCTTTATCTGGCGGGGGTGGCCATGGTGCATGCCGCCGACAGGAATCAAACCCTGATTTTGGGGGAGATTACGGATAATCCCAAAAAGCAGGCGGGTGTCTTGAAACCCATGGTGGAATATGCGGTCAGCAAGATGGGGGATGTGGGGATTACAGCCGGTGACATCATCATGTTTAAAAACCGTGAGGAGATGATCAAGGGATTCCAGGAGGGAAAGATTGACTGGGCTACCGATACTCCTTTCCCAGCCCTGGCGGTGGTAGAGAAAACGGGTGCAGAGTTGTTGGTTCGGCGGTGGAAGAAGGGGGTTGGGGAGTACAAATCGGTGTTTTTCACCCACAAAGACAACCCGATTGCCAAGTTGGAAGATTTAAAGGGCAAAAAGGTGGCTTTTCAGGATTCCTCTTCCACCACGGCCTTTTTTGTGCCCATGGCCATGATCAAGCAGGCCGGTTTAGGGGTGGCTGAATTGGCCGGTCCTCGTGATCCTGCACCTGCCGACAAGGTGGGTTATGTCTTTGGTAAGGACGAGGTCAATCAGGTGGCCTGGGTGCAGCGTAAGATTGCGGATGTGGGTGTCTTCAGCAACTATGACTGGGAAGAAATTCCCGATGCAGCCAAGGCGGAGATGAAGGTTTTCCACGAATCCAAAATGTTTCCTCGTGGTGTTGAATTTGTCCGCAAGGATTTGGACCCCAAAGTGAAGGCCAAATTGAAAGAGGTATTGTTGAAGGCCGATTCGGACCCGGCAGCGGCAGATGCCTTGAAAGCCTATGGTAAGACCAAAAAGTTTGATGATATCGCTGGGGTGCAGGAGGGAATCAACTATTCCAAGGAGTTGTTGAAGGCTGCACAATAAGTTTGCTTGCAGATAAAAACAAAACGGGACGAAGGGGGCAACCTCCTTCGTCCCGTTTTGTTTGGTGGGCTTATTTGACGCTGCGGTCAATGCGCACTTTAATTTCCGGGGAAACATCCGGGTGCAGGCGCAGTTGTACGGCGTGGGTGCCCAGGGTACGCAGGGGTTGGGCGATGACAATGGCTTTGCGGGGGACATCCACCCCTTTGGCCTTGAAGTAATCGGCGATATCTGCGTTGGTGACGGAGCCGAACAGTTTTTCGTTGGAGCCGGCGGGGCGGTCCAGGACGACGGAAATTTCGGCAATTTTGGCGGCCAGTTCTTCGGCTTGGGCGCGAATGGCTTGTTGTTTGGCCTCCAGGGCGGCGCGTTCGGCGTCGAAGCGGGCGCGATTGGCGGCGGTAGCGGGCAGGGCTTTGCCCGATGGGATCAAATAGTTGCGTCCGAAGCCGGGACGGACGGTAACAACCGCGCCCAATTCGCCCAATTTGGCAATTTTTTCCAGCAAGATGACATCCATGGGTTTACCTCGTAGACGGGCTGCTCCCCTGTGGCAGGGAGAGGTGACGGCGAAAATTAAACCAAGTGTCCAAAATGCCGAGAACGATGATGGTCAGCATCAGGCTTTTGAACATGACCAAAGCGGCCCAGAAGGCCAGGCGTAGTGGGGTTGGAACGCCCATGCGCCGAAAAAAGGCACTGCAAATAGCCATCCCTTGCAGGGCATAGGGAATGGTCAAAAACATGAGCAGGTTGGAACCCAAGTAGGCCAGGTTACCGCTGCTCATGGTCATACCGACGGCTGCGATGAACAGCCAAATCAGGCCGAAGGGAAGACGGAGTTCGGCCAGAATCTGGGTATCCGCCAGGGGTTGTTGCAAACGGGCCAACAGGTTTTTGACCAGGGCCAGGTTGACGACCTGGATGATGAACCAGATAGAGAGCATGATGGCGGGTAGAAACCGTCCCATCACTTCGGCATAAAAGTGGACGGCCTCTTGGAAGGAGACCAGTCCGGCGGGGTTGCCAGCCAACAGGGAAGCCCCTTCCGCCACCACCTGATCACGGTAATGGTGGATGCGGGAAGCCACATCCACGGCCAGGTCCACGCCGGTGAGGGAGAGGAACCCGGTTGCCACCACCATCAGGAGGACCACCAGCGACAGAGCCAACAGAGTACAGTGTCGGATGGTCCAGCCTCCCCGCAGGAGCCAGGCGGCCAGCATGGGGAAGGCGTAAAAATAACCGCCCACCATCGCCGCATGGGAAAGTTCTTCGGTGAAGAAGAAGGCGGCGATCACAGGTGCCAGGGCGGCTTGCAATCCGGCATCCAGACCCACCAGCAGGGCGATGGCCAGGATGGGCAGGGGGGCCAGGAGTTGCAGCAGGGCCAGCACCGGGAACAACAGGGGTACGGCTAACAACAGGGTTGCCAGGAAACCCGCAGCCAGAGGATTGGCGAGGAGTTTCAGCATTCTGGCAACCGGCCTTTCCTTAAGAAACCAGGAAGGGCAACAGGGCGATGCTTCTGGCCCGTTTGATGGCGGTGCTCAAGGCACGCTGATGGGGGCTGCATACGCCGGTGATGCGGCTGGGTACAATTTTGCCCCGCTCGGTGATGAAGCGACGCAGCAATTTGGGATCTTTGTAGTCGATGATGGCACCTTTGTCGGCGCAGAAGAGGCAGACTTTACGGCGTCTGGCGAAGGGACGACGACCGCCACCACCCATGCCTTCTTCACCGCCACGACCACCACGACCACCTTTGCCGCGTCCGCGGCCTTCACCCATCTCTTTTCTGCCGCTTCCTTCGGATTCGGACATGGAAAACTCCTTTGACAATTAAGATTTCTGTACAGGCAAACCGGTTGGGTTCGCCACTGTGTTCGTTTCCGGGGAGGTGATGGCGGTCAGTTCATCGACCAGGAGTTCCATCTTTCCCCAGCGGGTGATCCCCTGCCTGATCCAGCGACGCTGATTCAGGCGTCCACGCGCTTTGACCACCGAGCCTGGCTGGAGGGATTTTCCCTTGTGTGCCAGGTCATCCAGGGTGATGAGGGTGAGCCGACAGGCTACCTGTTGACCACTGGATTCGGTGGGGGCGTGGTGTTCCACTTCGAGAGCGACCACCGATCTGCCGTTGGGTGTGGTGCGCAGAATGGGGGTTTCCACCACCACGCCTTGCAGGATCACCTCATTGGAGGGCAGAGCGGCCATGGGGTCACTCACAAATCTTCTTCGCCCTCTTCTTCGAGGGATTTGGGATCACGACGCTCTTCCTGGATCATGGCGGAGGGTTCGTTGACGAAGGTATCCACCTTGACGTTCATGTATTTGATCACGTCTTCGTCAATTTTGAGCCGGTTTTCCAGCTCGGCCACCATGTTGCCATTGCCTTCCAGGACGTTGAAGACGTAGAAACCTTTGGCGTGTTTTTTGACCAGGTAGGCCAGGTCGCGCCGTCCCCACATTTCGGAACGGAGGATGGTGGCCCCCAGATGGGAGATGATTTCTCCTACGCGGCGGATGACCTGCTCCACCTGTTCGTTGGAGAGGTCAGGGCGCAGGATGTAGATCGATTCATAATAGGACACGGATAAGCCTCCTTGTGGCTGTAAGCCCTGCAGGCCGTGGTTTCCTGTCAGAGCAAGGATGGGTATTCCCGGTTTCCCGATGAAACCAGAAAAAGTTCCGCAGTATACTCAATTCGCTCCCTTCTTTCAAGTCCTTCTTAACCTTATTTTTGGCACCAGTTTGGGGGTGGATTGCCGGATGCGGTCATAGGCTTGGCCGTAGAGGAGCAGGAGTTTTTGTTCTTCCAGGTGGATGCCGATCAACAGATAGAGGGTGGCGCAAACATTGGTGGCCAGGGTGGCCACATCCCAGGTGCGCGCCCACAAAATCAACAGCAGGGAGGCATAGATGGGATGGCGTACATGCTGATGCAGGGTGGATAATACCAGGGGTTCTTCGGTGAGGGGTAGGTGTTGGCGGCATTGCCTGAGTTGGAGAACTCCGGCAAAGCGGGGCAGGTCATAGGTGGAGAGGCTCCACAGGAGCAACCAGACCCCGATCCCTTGCAAGATCAGCAACAGCCAGGGTGGCGCGGGTTGCAGCAGCAGGGTGGTGGGCAAATAGAGATGGCCGTAGATCATCACCGGGAGAAAGACCAGGCTGGATACCACATTAAAAATCAACCGCTCCATACAGGCAAAACCAGCCAATTGGGCGGTGATCCAACGTTTAAAGGTCAGGGAGGCCATGCCGGAGTGGACCATCCCGAACAGGGTCCACAAGAAGGCATAGATGCCCAGTTCAGTCAGGGGCAGGTTCATGGTAATGGATTTCTTGTTGCTGGGGAGTGAATGTGGTAAACGTGAAATGAGGATACGCCAATTGATTCCGCTGCCAACAGGGGGAGTGTTCCATGAGTCCGTCTTTTCAATATGAAGAACTTTTGCCTTTGAGCAAGGATGAAACCCCGTTCCGCTTGCTTAGCAACGATTATGTCGCTTCTGATCAGTTCATGGGGCGACCCATGGTGAAAGTGGATACCCAGGGGTTGACCCTGCTGGCTGCCGAGGCCATGCGGGATGTCTCCCACCTGTTGCGCCCTGGTCATTTGGCCCAGTTGCGGGCCATCCTGGATGATCCAGAAGCCACGGAAAATGATCGTTATGTAGCATTTGAGCTACTGAAAAATGCCAATATCGCTGCTGGCATGGTGTTGCCCAGTTGCCAGGATACGGGTACGGCCACCATTATCGGTAAAAAGGGTGAGCAGGTTATTACGGGTGGTGGGGATCGTCAGGCCCTCTCCCAGGGGGTTTATCGTGCCTATAGCGAAAACAATTTGCGCTATTCCATGGTGGCCCCTTTGACCATGTATGAAGAAAAAAACACCGGCAGCAACCTGCCCGCCCAGATCGATATCGAAGCGGTGGATGGGGCGGCCTATAAATTTCTCTTCATGGCCAAGGGGGGCGGTTCTGCCAACAAAACCTTTTTGTTCCAGCAGACCAAGGCGTTACTGAATCCGGCCACCTTGTTGCCCTTTTTGAAGGAGAAAATTCAGGCCCTGGGTACTTCTGCCTGTCCTCCTTATCATTTGGCCATTGTTATTGGTGGTACTTCGCCGGAAATGGTCCTGAAAACCGCCAAGCTGGCCTCTGCCCGTTATCTGGATACCTTGCCCAAGGAGGGCAACGCCCTGGGGCACGGTTTCAGGGATTTGCAACTGGAAGCCGAAGTGATGGAACTGACCCGGCAGATTGGCCTGGGTGCCCAGTTTGGGGGTAAATATTTTGCCCACGATGTGCGGGTGATCCGCCTGCCCCGCCATGGGGCCTCATGTCCGGTGGGTATTGCCCTTTCCTGTTCGGCGGATCGCAATGTTTTGGCCCGTATCGATGGCGAGGGCATTTGGCTGGAAGAATTGGAACGGGATCCCGCCCGCTTTTTGCCGGAGGTGGAGCCGGAATCGTCAGCACCGGTGGTGCGCCTGGACTTGAACCAACCCATGGCCGCCATTCGCCAGGAGTTGAGTCGTTATCCCATTCGTACCCGGGTCATGTTGAACGGTCCCATTGTGGTGGCGCGGGATATCGCCCACGCCAAAATCAAGGAACGGCTGGATCGGGGTGAAGGGATGCCCGAATATTTCCAAAACCATATCGTCTATTATGCCGGTCCGGCTAAGACCCCGGCTGGTTTGGCTTCCGGCTCCTTTGGTCCCACCACCGCCGGACGGATGGACTCATATGTGGATCTTTTCCAAAAACATGGGGGATCCTATATCATGTTGGCCAAGGGCAATCGGAGCCTGGAGGTCACCCGTGCCTGCCAGAGCCATGGGGGGTTTTATCTGGGTTCCATCGGCGGGGCGGCAGCCCGGCTGGCCCAGTGCATCCATAAGTCGGAGGTCATCGACTATCCCGAACTGGGCATGGAAGCGGTCTATCGCATTGAAGTGGCGGATTTCCCGGCGTTTATCATCGTAGACGACAAGGGTAACGATTTTTTTGCCCAGTTGTAAACCATTTTGTGGGGTGACGGCTGCACCGTCACCCCTCCTCAAATTATAAGGATTTTCCAAGGTGAAACGATTTTCGTTTTCATTGATTTCCTTGTTGACTCTGGTTTACTTGGCAAGTCCCCTTTGGGCGGAGACCACGGTTCATATCAATCCGTTACCTTCCCAACCGGTGGTGGATGGTAGCTTGGATGAATGGGGCAGCGATGGTTGGCAAAGTTTAGAGACCAAATCTTCTTTGATGGATGAGGAGGGGGAGGAAGATGAACGTTCTTCCCAATGGCAGCCAGGTCTGCAACTGAAGACGGGAGCCTATAAGGACCACTTTTACATGGCGGTCAAATGGCGGGATGATGCTGCCAACACCATTTATAAACCCTGGAAAAAACAAGGTAATAAATACAGTCGCTCCAATCGCAAAGATGATATGTTTGCCGTCCGTTTTGAATTAAGGGGCGATTTTAACAGTTGTATGGTTTCCAATCGGGACTATGAAGTGGATATGTGGCTGTGGAGTGCCGGGCGCAGCAATTTAGTGGGGACGGCGGATGACATGTACCATCGTTATTCCACCAAACTCCTGGATCCAGCCATTGAAATTCCCACCCGGCAGGGGGTGGTTTATATTCAGAAAATTTTAGATGAGGGGGAAGGTGGTTGGGGATACAGTCGTGCCCCTGCCCAAATGAGGGAGGAACTGGTGACCAGCGTGGTCAAACAGGGAACGCCCTCTGGTAGTCGTGCCCATGTTGTTGCGGTTGGGGTGTGGAAGGATGGCTATTGGCATCTGGAACTCTCCCGTGGCTTGCGCAACAAAGATGGCAATGATGTCCAGTTTATGGCGGAAAAACCGTTGATTGGTCAATTGGCCGTATTTAATGCGGACTATCATATGGCCAAAAAGGTGACCCATAAGCTGACCTTTGACTTCTCCCAGATGGAAAAAGGGGTATCCCCATGAACAGAAAGTTATTATGGATTTTGCTTGGAATTTGGTCTTTACAGGGACAATGGGGTGGGGCTGCCCCCATGAACGACCGGAATGCCGCAGCGGAACGGGCGGTGAATCAATTGGAGACCATGCAATTTCGCCTCAACATGTTTCATTATGAAGCAGAGAGCAGCTTGCGTTCCTCTTTGGAATTGCCTGTTTTTGCGGAATACTTTTCCTTGGAGGATTCAAAAACCAATCGCTACGATGAAATGGGGGTCCTGCAAACCACCCAAAGGCAAAATTTGCTGCGCAAGCGCATGGAAGAGTGGGCCTTGATCCTCAACAAGCGTTTTCCCATCAATGAAGCCTGCCTGGTGGATCGCCATGGCCAGGAGCATATGCGCACCGCCGATGGCAAGGTGGAAACCCACAGCCATTTTTCCAGCGATGAACATGGTTCGCCTTTTTTCAAAGCCACCTTTGAAAGGAACAAGGGTGAGGTTTATCAATCCACCCCTTACATGTCCCCCGATTCTTATCGGTGGGTGGTGTCTTTTACATCGCCGGTGGTATTGGAGAGTGGAGAAAAGCCCGCCTTTTTGCATTTTGAGTTGCCCCTGGCCTTTTATCAGGTCTTGTTGACCACCAAGAGCACCAGCTTTTCCACCTCGGAAATGCGGGATCCCGACGACGATGAGGAAGGTCGCTATTTTATCCTGACCAAAGAGTTGAAGGTGATTGCGGACAGTAAGCAAACCATTGATTTGGAATTGAAGGCGGAGCGTCACCCGGAAAAAAATGCCCAGCTTCCCGACTATCTTCCCCCGGAACGGTTGGATGACTATCTGCCGGAGGTGACGGCCATTCACAAGGACAGCCAATTTTTACAAGGGGTCAAGGATGCGGTGGAGCAGGGGAAGGGAATGGTCTCGCTGACCATCGATGGGGTGGAATATGTGATGGCTTTTCTGCCGGTTCCCAATCGACCCTGGATCATGTTTCATCTGGATCCGGTGGTTCATAAAGGGTTTTGGGAAAAACGGTAATATCAATTTTTCTTATGGAAATGAATACCCACATGCTGATATACTCGTAGGAATACCATTCAACAGGAAAGGAAAGCGAAGATGAAAAATTTGGATGTAGCCCACCTGGTTACTGGCGTCACCACGGAAGATGATTTTGACATGGCGGTTGCCGCTTATGAAAACGGAGATTTTCCCTCGGCTGCCAAACTGTTTCAAAAGTTGGCCGAAGGCGGTGACCAGGAAGCCCAGATCAATCTGGCCCGCATGATTCTGGATGGCAAAGCCCCTGGTATGGATCGGCAGGTTGCTGTGGATTTGCTGAAGAAGGCTGAAGCCAATGGTAGCGATGATGCAAAAGATATGTTGGCAGGCTTGAATTAAGTTTCGCCCCAATACCCCGTTGTGCCGCCTATTGCGGCGCAACGGCGGCCCGGTATATTCAAAGTGATCACCGATTTTTTTCAACGTTTATTCCACAAACTGCAATCCCTGCTTCCCATGGTTTTGGCAGCGGCGGTGTTGACCCTGTTGTTGTCCGGTCTGGTTTGGTTGTTGCAGATGTGGGGACCGGCCTGGATTTCCCATTGGTTGGACACCCTGTCCGCTGGGGATTGGACCTCCCGTCAGCAGCAGATACGGGGCCTGTTTCAGGAGATGGGCAGTTGGGCACCGGTGGGATTTTTCCTGGTTCAGTTGGCCCAGGTCTTGTTCGCCCCCATTCCCGGACAGTTGACCGGCATTTTGGGGGGATTTTTGTTTGGCTTTTGGCCGGGGTTGGGGTTGACCATGCTGGGGTTGACCCTGGGTTCCTGGTTGGCCATTGTTCTTGCCAGGTGGTTGGGTGACCATGTGGTGCACCGTTTTGTGCCGCCGGAAGTCATGGCCCGTTTTGACCGCTTGTTGCTCGCCGGTACCGTCACCGATTTTTTTATGATTTTTCTACTACCCGCCCTGCCAGACGATGCCATTTGCTTCATGGCCGGTCTGACCCGCCTGCCCGTGTGGAAGCTCATCCTGGCCTGCCTCCTGGGCCGCCTGCCCGGCATGGCGGTCTTGACCTTTGTTGGCAGTAGCGGCTCCCAAAACCAGGATTTGGCCCAATGGATCCTGACCGGTGCCATGGTGGCCGCCTTGCTGGTCTGGCTTTATGAAGATGTTTTTTATCATTTGGTGAACCGCCAACAAAACCAGACATGAATGACTATGGAAAACGTGATTGCGCTGCGATCCATGGCAATAATCCAATTCTGGATAAAACGAAAGACACCGTTTAACCACCCCTCTGTACGGTTGCATCTTGTCGCCACACGGTATACCCTGATTTGAAATCATTTGGCTGGGCGACAAGGGATAATTGATGGTTCAATATATAACAAGAATTATTGTCATGATGAAAGGTTGGCAGCGGGCCGGGTTGCTGCTGGTGCTCCTCCTGCTGGGGGCTGTGGCCACGGCTGGTTGGGGACAGGAAGCCCTGCTTGGTCTGTTGCTGGTGGCCATCCTGCTGGGCTGGTGGCAAGGCTGGCAGTTGACCAAAGAGGCCGCCCAACAAGAACGCAGCAATCGGGCCATCATCCATCGCTTGCTGGAAACCGCTTTACAAACCATGCCGGTTCATCAGCAATTAGATACTCTACTGGATATTTTGTTTACAACCAGCCAGTTTGATTTTATCCGCAAGGGGGGGTTCTATCTGCTGGCCGAAGAAAACGATACCCTGCTGCTGGCCGCCCAGCGGGGGTTTGAAACAGAAATGGTCCACCGTTGCAGTGCCATCAAAAGCGGCCACTGCCTGTGCGGTCGCGCCTGGCAGAATAAAGAGGGACTCTATCTGGCGCGGGTGGAAGATTTGCAATCTGCTGGCGGGGATCTCTCCCGCCAATATGGCATCTATTGCCAACCCCTGCTGAAAGAGGGGCATGTTTTTGGCCTGCTCACCCTCTACGTGACGGCAGGCCACCGCTTCACCAGCCAGCAACAGGAATTTTTGCACACCCTGACCATGACCGCCGTCTCCCTGATGGAAAAGGCGCGGCTGGAAGAAAAAATTCGTCAACAAGCCCAGTATGATCCCCTCACCGGCTTGCCCAATCGCGCCCTCTTCCTGGATCGTCTCTCCCAATCCCTGGCCCACGCCCAACGCAACAATGGGGAGGTGGTGGTGATGATTCTGGACGTGGATCATTTTAAACAGATCAACGACTCCATGGGCCATACAGTAGGGGACGCCCTGTTGAAGGAGGTGGCCACACGACTGCTCACCGTGGTACGCAATACCGATACGGTGGCCCGCCTGGGCGGGGATGAGTTCACCATTATTTTACCCAAATTGACCCACCTGTTTTATGTGGAATATGTGGCCCGCCGCCTGCTGGATGGTTTGCGCCAGCCCATGGAGTTGGCGGGAGCCAGTTTTACCATCACCGCCAGCATGGGCGTCACCGTCTTTCCCCACGATGGTCGGGATGTGGAAGCCTTGTTGAAAAATGCGGACAACGCCATGTATACCGCCAAAGATCAAGGGCGGGACGGTTTTCGCTTTTTCTCCGAAGAGATGGGCAGCAAGGCGTTGGAAAGGCTGGCCCTGGAACAGGCGGTGAAACGGGGATTGGAGCAGGGAGAGTTTATCGCCTATTACCAACCCAAGGTGCATTCAGATGGCCATGTGGTAGGGATGGAAGCCCTGGTGCGCTGGCAACGACCGGAGGTGGGATTGTGTTATCCGGGAGATTTCATCCCCTTTGCCGAACAAAGCGGTTTGATCGTTGCCCTGGGAGAACGCATGTTGGAACTGGCGTGTCAACAAGCCAGGGAGTGGCAGTTGGCGGGATTGGGAGATTTGGCGGTTTCTGTCAATCTGTCCGCCCGTCAGTTGCGACTGGGGGATAAGTTGATTGGACAAGTGGAACGCATTCTTCAACAAAGCGGCCTGCCTCCCCAATTGTTGGAACTGGAGGTGACGGAAAGCATGATGATGGAAAATTTGTCGGAGGTGCGCCAATTGTTGGAAAGGATTCGAGATTTGGGGGTCAAACTCTCCATTGACGATTTTGGCACCGGCTACTCCTCCCTGAGCGTCTTGCGCCATCTGCCTATTCAAACCATCAAGATTGACCGCAGCTTTGTGCGGGGGGTGGATTTGGATGGAGACTCCCGCATTCTGGTCTCCGCCATCATTGCCATGGCCCGTCAATTGGGATTGGCCGTGGTGGCGGAAGGGGTGGAAAGCCTGGAAGAAAAAGAAATCATCGTTGCCGAAGGCTGCCAGGTGATTCAAGGCTACTACTACAGCAAACCCGTCGCACCGGAACGCTTCGCCGACTACGTGCGCCAGCAAAATTTTGCCTGATAGCCTTGATTCCCTCTCATGCAGGCTGAATGACCACAAATTCCCCATTCTCGTCCATGCGAATCATTTCCATCCCGGCGTAATGGGCAATTTGCTGGGAGCGGGGATCGGGATAATCACCCCCGAAGACCACCCGCAACACCCCCACATTGGCCAGGGCACCCATGCAACCGGCACAGGGTTGACAGGTGACATAGACGGTGGCCCTTTCCAACGACATGCCATAACGGGCGGCGTTGGTGATGGCGTTGGCCTCCGCATGGGCGCAAAGACATAGATCCAACTGCTGGCCACTGGGAATGTTCATCTCCCGCCGCAAACAGGTCACCGGATGGGGATATCCGCTGGGAACCCCATTAAAACCGGTGGCCAGCAATCGCTTGTCCCGCACAAAGACCGCTCCCACCTTGCGCCCGGAAGCACAGGTGCTCATTTGTGAGGTTAAACGGGCCATGTCCATCCAATGTTGATCCCACGAAGGACGCATTTTCCCTCCTGTTGCGCTTATAAGTCCAGCCAGCTATACAAACAGTATAGACCCTCACCCACCCACCTTGCCAGTTGGGGTAAAAAATTTTAGGTTTGTAAAAAGGATGCTAAGGAATGGGTTGACTTATGGTAGCGAAATCTTGAATAATGGATGGTTCCAGTTTAGCTGTCCCCGGTGTCTTACTAAGAGAGAGTGTTCCATGCCTGTCAAGATTCGTTTGCAACGCAGAGGTTCCAAGAAACGTCCGTGTTATGCCGTGGTCGCGGCGGATGCTACCATGCCCCGTGACGGTCGTTCCCTCGAAAAACTTGGTACTTACGATCCCCGCGCCGCCACCGAACAGGTGCGTCTCAACGTGGAGCGTGTCGCCCATTGGTTGGGCGTGGGTGCCATCCCCACCGACCGCGTCGCCAAGTTTATCAAAGAACAGAACATTCAGCCAGCTCGCGCCGCCGGTTGAAGTCAGCAAATGCCGTGACCAAACCCAACTGGTTTCAAATCGGGCAGATCATTGGTGTCTTCGGGGTGCGGGGAGAAGTGAAGGTGAAACCCTTCATGGACGACCCCACCGCCGCACTGCAAGCCAAAGTCTGGGGTTTGGGCGAATCTGCCCAGGGTTTGCGAGAAGTCACCCTGGTCCACGGACGACGCCACGGGCCTGGACTTGTGGTCAAGCTGGCAGGCTGGGATAGCCCGGAAGCCGCCAGCACCCTGCAAGGCCAAACCCTTTGGCTGCCCCGTGAATATTTTCCCGAACCGGAAGAAGACGCCTTCTATTGGCAGGATCTCACCGGCTGTCGGGTGGTGGACGAGGCAGATGGCAGCGATCTGGGCGTGGTGCGCGGTCTGTTTTCCACCGGCTCCAACGATGTGCTGGTGGTGGGGCGTGAAGGAGAACGGCAGGAACGACTGCTGCCGTTTATCCGTGATGTGGTCATCCAGGTGGACATGGAGAACCGGCGGTTGACCGTCCGGCTCTTGCCAGGATTGTAAGGGCATGCCCCCAGGGGGACAGGAATCAGGAGGTTGCCATGCGCTTTACCATCCTCACCCTGTTTCCCGCCATGTTCGACGGCCCCTTTCAACACTCCATGCTGGCGCGGGCGCAGGAAAAAGGGCTTTTGGATATCCAACTGCTGGCCATTCGGGATTTTGCCCATAATCGCCATCAGCAAGTGGATGACAGCCCCTACGGCGGCGGTCCCGGTATGGTGATGAAGGCGGATGTGTTGGAAACCGCCCTGCAACACGCCACCCGGCAAGCCCCTGCCCATGTGGTGATGATGACCCCCCAGGGTGCCCCCTTCCGGCAGGCCGATGCCTTCCGGCTGGCAGCCCTTGACCATGTGGTGGTCATCTGTGGCCATTACGAAGGGGTGGACGAACGTTTCGTCCAAAAATATGCCGACGAACAACTCTCCATGGGAGATTTTGTTCTCACCGGTGGTGAAATCGCCGCCATGGCCCTGGTGGATGCGGTGGCCCGCCTGATACCTGGAGTGCTGGGAGATCCCCAAAGCTGTCATGAGGACTCCTTCGGTCAGGGTATTCTGGACCACCCCCACTACACCCGTCCTGCCCAATGGCAAGGCATGGGGTGTCCGCCGGTTCTTACCTCCGGCGATCACGGGGCAGTGGCTGCCTGGCGACGACGACAGGCCCTGCTCACCACCTTGATCCGGCGACCGGATCTGCTGGCCGAGGCCAGACTGGATAAAGCGGAACGACGTTTGCTCAACGCCTTCCGCCAAATGTTGATGATGGATGAGGATGGCACCTGCTAGGTCATCCTCCGGTCAGACCGGCGACCACCAGGTATACCGGCGTTTTATGGAAGGAGTCTTTCTCATGAATCTGTTGGAACAATTTGTGCAAAAACAAATGGTGGCGCGGCAGGAGATCGTCAAGGATCAAAAAACCCCGCCCGTCTTCTCTGCCGGTGATACCTTGCGGGTCCATGTGCGGGTCATCGAAGGCAATAACGAGCGTATCCAGGTTTACGAAGGGGTGTGCATCGGGCGTCACAATGCCGGTCTCTCCTCCTCCTTTACCGTGCGCAAGGTCTCCTTCGGCGAAGGGGTGGAAAGAATTTTCCCCCTCTACTCCACCCGGGTTTCCAAGATTGAAGTGATGCGTCGCGGTGATGTGCGCCGGGCCAAGCTCTACTATCTGCGTGGACGTAGCGGCAAGGCTACCCGTATCCGGGAAAAACGCAATTGGCAGACCAAGAGTGGTTCCGCCGAAGCCTGATTTTTTCCACGAACAACCCCTCTGGGACCAAGGTTTCCGCTTCGTCTGTGGTGTGGACGAAGTGGGACGTGGTCCGTTGGCTGGACCGGTGGTGGCGGCTGCGGTGGTTTTTCGCCAACCGCAGCCCATTACCGGGCTGGACGACTCCAAACGCTTGACCCTCCCCCAACGTCGCGCCCTGCTTCCCCTCATTCAGCACCAGTGCTGGCATGCCATCGCCTTGGCTTCCGTTTCCGAAATTGATCGTCTCAATATTCGTCAGGCTGCCTTGCTGGCCATGTCCCGTGCGGTAGCCCAACTTGCTTGCCAGGTGGATTTTGTCCTGGTGGATGGTCGGGATCTCCCAGTCGGTCTGCCTTGTCCTGGTAAGGCGGTGGTGGGAGGGGATGGCAGCAGCCAGTCCATTGCTGCCGCCTCCGTGTTGGCCAAACTCTACCGGGATGATCTTATGATTCAACTGGATCGGGAATATCCTGGTTATGGCTGGCAAGGCAATGCAGGCTATCCCACCGCCCAGCATCGACAGGCCCTCCAGCAATTGGGAATCACCCCCCACCATCGCCGCTCCTTTGGACCGGTGCGTCAACTGTTGAATACCCTGCCCCTTCAGGATGAAGACTGACGGTTTTCCCACTGGCCGCCGTAGGTCTGGCGTATATAGTCCAAGGTGGGTTGAAAGCCCATGTTATAGAGAATGTGATCCCGTTCTGCCAAAGAGCGCAGGTCGGGTTCGTCGGTCACCCGTCGCCAGACGTTGGGGGGGATGGCTTTGGGAAAGTTCCAGGCGCATAACCAGCGTACCACGGATCGATTAAAGCTGTCGCAGATCAGGTCAGCGTCGGCCTTGACCACTTCGTTGCGCACTTGTTTGTGCACATCCGCCTTGTATTGACCGCCGGAGGCATCGGTGGTCATGGATTGGGAGAGGACCACTTTGGCGATGGCCGAGTTCATGCGGTCCAGCAGAAGATCATAGGTCACCTGACCGCCACGGGAGGCTTCCAGCAGTTCCACCTGCATCCCTTCCGGCAGGATGATGCCGGAATCGGTTTGGATGGCCCGCATGGCTTGCAGGAGTTTGCGCTTTTCCTCTTCGGTGGCGTGGGCCGGGTAGGTGCCTTTGGCGGTGGGCATGCCAAACTTGTCCAGGTAGATCAACCATAATTTCAGGGAATTTCGTTTGAATTGAACGGGCCAGTAGAGCCAGTGGGCGAGGCCCATGCCGTAGGGGTCGTCGTCGTGATCCACCCCGTTACGAAAGTGCCAAAATTTTTGCGCGGGCATTTCCTGGCCGCTTTGGCCGCTGGTATCCAGGAGGATCAGGGTCCCCAGTTTATTGAAGCCGAAGCGGCGTTGGCGGCGAACTTTGATATCGTGGAGGATCACTTGGTTGTTTTGCCGGGACCACAGGCATTCGGCGATGGCGTAGCCGTAGAAGAGGCCGTAGAGCATGCGGTCGGTGATGCTGTCCCAGGATAGGCGGTTGAGGGTTTCGGTGAGAAAATCGGCGGCTTTGCGGCTTTCTTTGTCGTCGGCACCGGGGGTGACGCCCCATTCGGAGGAGGTGACGGCGAGACGGCGTTGTTGGAAGGTGGAGGCGACCTGGTCGTCCCGGAGAATTTCTTCGTAGCTGGCGTAATCGCCGCCTTTGCCGGAGAGAATGGGGTCTTGGGGGAGGAGGAGGTTGTTACGGGTGAAGGTGGATTGTCCCGTGGCGGGGGAGAGTTCTTGTTGCAGGATGGACCAGTCTTCCCGGATGGTCATGGGGAGTGCTCCTTGAAGGGTTTTGGAAATTTTGGTCCTTTCATGTAGGGTAGGAAGGTGTTGGAAAACAAGTTGAAGGAGTTCTTGGGTCCCGTCACGGTGATGTTGTCAACAGGATTTGTAGTGTGGTAGACTCTTTACAAAGGAGAGAACTGAGATGGCACACGTAATTCCGTTTGATACCCTGGCATTCGTCAAGAGACTCAAAGACGCTGGTGTTCCAGAGGTGCAGGCGGAGGCACATGCTGAAACCATGAAAATGGTTCAGGCATCCCAATTGGAAGAACTCGTCACCAGACGGGATCTCAAAGACATGGAGGCCGCCACCAAAGCGGACATCCTGGACTTAAAACGTGACATCAAAGAGCTTGAGTACCGGATGACCATCAAGCTTGGAACGTTGATCGTTGCTGCCGTTGGATTGCTTTTTGCCGCACTGAGATATTTCCCGCCCACCCATTGAAGTCGCTCCCTGCTGGCCAGGATCATAAAGGACACGTATGAAGGGACGCGGCTCCAATCAAGCTTTTCATCAACTAGGCCCCGATGAAATTCTCAACGCCATCGATAGCGTGGGATTTCTTTGTGACGGACGGTTACTGGCCCTCAACAGTTTTGAAAACCGTGTCTACCAGGTAGGAATGGAAGAGGGTGGTTTTCTGGTGGCCAAGTTTTACCGGGCTGGTCGTTGGAGTGATGAGGCCATCCTGGAAGAGCACCGCTTTACCCATGAACTGGCAGAAGCAGAGTTGCCCGCCATCGCCCCCATAGAGCGGGATGGCACCACACTGTTTCATGCCGGTCCCCATCGATTTGCCCTTTATCCCCGCCGGGGCGGGCGATGCCTGGACTTGGAAAGTCACGATCAATTGTTGCGCATGGGTCATTTTCTCGGACGCATGCATGGGGTGGCCGCCACCCGCACCTTTTTGCATCGTCCCACCCTGGATCCGGTGACCTTTGGTCGTGAGCCGGTGGATTATCTCCTGGAAAACCATGTGTTGCCTGGCCATTTGGAGGGGCAATATCAAAGCCTTGCCAACCAGTTGTTGCAGGCCATCACCGCCTGTTATCAGCGGGCGGGTTCATTTCCCCTGGTGCGGATCCATGGGGATTGTCATCACGGCAATTTGTTGTGGAACGATGATGGCCCCCAGGTGTTGGACTTTGATGATGCCCGCATGGGGCCGGCGATTCAGGATTTATGGATGTGTCTGCCGGGCAATCGTCAGGAGCAGGCCAGCCGTCTGGATGACCTGTTGGAGGGGTATGAGGTATTTTATACCTTCAATGAGGGGGAAATGTATTTGATCGAAGCCCTGCGCACCTTGCGGGTGATGCATTATGCCGCCTGGATTGCCCAACGCTGGGAGGATCCCGCCTTTCCCCGTGCCTTTCCCTGGTTCCAGGGGGATCGCTACTGGGAGGGCCATCTGCACACCTTGAAAGAGCAGTTGCGGGCCATGGAACATGCCTTGACCATCATTCATTGAGGAGGGCTTCCCGTGTTGATTGGAAACAAAGTTTTGTTGCGGGCCATGGACCGGGTAGATGCCCCCTTGTTGATGCAGTACCTCAACGATCCCCTGTTGCGGGAGATGCAATGCAATCCCATGCTCCCCACCACCTTTGGCATGGTGGAACGCACCATTGCCCAGAGTGGCACCCTGGTCAATCAGATTGATTTCACCATTGTGGACCGGGTGGATAACCAGGTGGTGGGTTTTGTCCACTTAACCGATCTGGACTGGATCTCCCGTAACGGTCAACTGGGCATCTTGATTGGCGACCCCGCCCGCCAGGGAAAGGGTTTGGGCAGTGAGGCCATGACCTTGCTGGTGGACTATGCCTTTTCCTCCCTGGCCCTGCACCGGGTGTGGTTGCGGGTGTTGGATCTCAACCAGCGTGCCTTGTCTTTGTATGATCGACTGGGTTTTCAGCGGGAGGGGGTTCTAAAGGGGCATGTGTTCCGACAAGGGGGGTTTCGTGATGTGATTCTTTTGGCCATTCTTCGTGGCCAACCTGTGCGGACCCTGCCAGTTGCAGACAAATTATAATTTATTACATTGTTGCGCCAGACAAAAGGCTGTGGAAGAACAAGATGGAAGAAGGCAATCAACAATTTTGGATTCAGAAAATCGGTATTGGTGTGGGAGGTCCAGGGTGTTTGATGTCAGAAGATCCTGTGACATTTAACCCATTTATATTCTGGAAATCAATCACAGGCTGGTTTGTAAAATTATTGATCCGGTTTGCAACCATCCTGTCGATTGGGCTTGCTGGGGTTGTTTTTGCGGTGGAGCCGGAGACAGTCAAGGTGGGATTGTTTCTGACAGATATCTATTCCATTAATTATTCTGATAATCATTATACGGCGCAATTTTGGATATGGTTTAATCACTCTCAGCCATCCTTTTCGTCCAAGTCAAGTATTGAAATTCCCAATGCCAGGCGGTTTCAAACCCTGAACACCATTCGAGAAGAGCGCAATGGGGTATTTTGGGATCAGGCAAAAATGGAAGCCACCATTGGGAATACCTGGAATTCTACCTACTATCCTTTTGATCGACAAATCATCAAATTGTCCATTGAGATGGCAGATGCCACTTCGGATAAAATACGCTTGGAGCCAGACGTGACGGGGAGCAAAATCAGGCAAAATTTGACTATTCCCGGATGGCGTATTGAAAATGTTCGGATTTATTCGGACAACCAAGTCTATAATACTTCCTATGGTGATCCGGGCATGAATTCAGAAGGGCCATCATCCTATAGTCGAATTACTTTTGAGTTGGAAATAAAGCGGGAAGGTTGGAGGTTGCTGTTTAACGATTTTGTTGGTTTCTTCTTTGCTACCTCGGTGGCGTTTTTTTCACTTATGGTCAACTCAAGCCGGATCACCTTTGTCAAGGTGGTGCCAACCGTCAAGATGAGCATGTCAAACGGGTCTTTGTTTGCGGCAGTTGGCGCGGCGTATGTATTACAGTCGCGGCTGCCCTTGACAACAAATTTTATCCTTGCCGATATTATTCAGCTTACGGCGTTTGTATCAACATTCTTGTCCATTGCTGAAACATTATTGGTTGAAGCAATACTGAATGTGGACGGCATACCCAACGCAGACGCAACGTTAAAATTGCGGCGAAGCAACCTTGCTTTAAAATTTAGTCGTCTGGTTCTCATTCTGGTGGGACTAATGTTGGCAGTAGATATCTTCGTGTTGCTTCAGGCCGTCCAATCTTGATCGATGATAAGGGGTTCAATAAATGGACAGTTTGATGGGTTTTGAAGACTTCCAGTTTGATGCCAATGAACATGGTGCAGGGTAAAATATCGGGCCAAATGCGTCAACAAACACCGGGGAAGTACATTTCCCCGGTGTTTGAAACGAATATGCTTAGTATGCCACCAGAATTATTGCACGGTGATGGTGTGCAGGGAACAAAGATCAAAACCCTCCCAGGAGGCTGCCGCGCCATTGGTATACACCACCCGCAGATCCCATACGCAGGTGGAGGCGTCACGTCCGAAATGAATTTTGACCGACTCCCCGCTGTCCAAGGTATCTTGTCCCAAAATATCATCCTCCCAATCGTCGCTATGATTAGGAGTAATATAAACTTCATCGATCTCGTGCCCGGTACGGTTGATCAGGGTGAAATCCTGTGCTCCACCATAAGCGACGGATGAACCAACTAAGACAGATGAAAATAGTAAGGCACTAACAAATTGTTTCATGTTCATTAAACTTTCCTTTTCAGAGTAAATGGTTGCTTTTGAAGGAGGAACTATAAATTAATTCTTTAAAAAAATCAATTCAAAAATTCAGCTTTTGAATCAATGTAAATACCTGATGATGGGAGAAGACCTGTTCAATAAGGATAACACTTCTGGCAAAGTCGTGTTCCTCTCTCCTATGATCATCTTTGCCGGTTAAGTGGGGAGCAGATTGATTTCCATGTTAAAAAAGTGTCTTGCCGGAAGTCTCAACCTCGGAGGCCACATGAGTGGTAACCGCAGTGATGGGATTATTGGTTTTGGCGGTTGAAAATTCTGGAACCAATATTTTTAGTTGATCCAATAATTGAGCAGTATTCCGGCCCTGTATAAATTTATTCAGGAGGATGAGTTGTTCTTCTAACCATGTTTGATCCACCACCCGACTTTTGGCAAGCATTACTTTTGCGTGATTGGTATTTTGCAAGTCTTCATCTTCGTGAAACAGTTCTTCATAAAGCTTTTCACCGGGTCTTAGTCCAATATAGGTAATGGGAATATCAACATGGGGTTCCATGCCGGAAAGGCGGATCATTTGTTCTGCCAACTCTTTGATTTTGACTGGTTCACCCATATCCAGGACAAAGATTTCTCCCCCTTCGCCCATAGCACCGGCTTGCAGCACCAGGCCAACGGCTTCAGGGATGGTCATGAAATAGCGGGTGATATCGGGATGAGTAAGGGTTACTGGACCACCCTTGGCGATTTGTTGCCGAAACAGGGGAACCACCGAGCCTGCTGACGCCAATACATTGCCGAAACGTACCGTAATAAAACGGGTTTGGCTATGGGCATTCAGGTTTTGGCAATAAATTTCGGCAATGCGTTTGGAAGCTCCCATCACATTAGTGGGGCGCACGGCCTTGTCGGTGGAGATCATGACAAAACGTGAAGAGCCAAACTGGTGTGCCAAACGGGCCACGGTGATGGTTCCAAACACATTATTACGCACCCCCTCAATGGGATTTTCTTCCACCATGGGAACGTGTTTATAGGCTGCGGCATGGATGACTACCTGTGGGTTGTGGGTAGCGAAGAGGTGAGAAACCAGTTCGGAATTTTTGACATCCCCTAGAACGGCATGAATGTTCAGTGAGCCAAACTCACGCCGCAACTCCATTTCGACTTGATATAAATTATATTCGCTATGGTCGAGGATGATCAGCTTGCTGGGATGCTGGTGGGCGACTTGTCGGCAGGCTTCGGAGCCAATGGATCCACCCCCGCCAGTGACCATGACAACTTGGCCAAAAAAGCAGTTGGTGATCATGGCTACATCCAGTTGAACAGAATGCCGACCCAGCAAGTCTTCCACGGTTACCTGGCGCAGACGGGAAATGTTTACTTTGCCATCCACCAGTTCGCGCAAGGAGGGCAGGATGCGACATTCCACATGAAGTTTGGTGCAGACGCTCAGGACGTTTTGTACCAAGTGGCGACTGGGAGAGGCGATAGCCAAAAAAACGGTATCCACATGGTGGCTGGCCAGGGTTTTTTCCAAATCTTGGACGGTACCTAATACTCGAATACCATGTATTTCTGTGCCCAGTTTACTGAAATTATCGTCCAGTAATCCAACAATGTGGTGGTCGGGGTTGCGGAGGGCATCGCGGATAATAATGTCGCCTCCGATTCCGGCACCAATCACCAAAACATTGTTTTTCTTTAGTTCTTGATCTGTTGGTTTAAAGTGATAATCTTTCAACCATCGATAGGTAAGCCGACTGCCACCCAATCCCATGATCAGCAGCAAGGGATATAGTAGAAGAGTGGATGAGGGAAAGGTATCAATACGCAGAATATAGACGTACACGCCTAATAGTAGCGTTCCCATCAAACTGGCTTTAATAATGCGTATTAAATCTGGGATAGAGGCAAAACGCCAAAGACCACGGTAGAGTCTTTCCCTTATAAATAGAATAAATTGACTCGGCAAAAAAAACAATAATAGCAAGGGGGTAATGCCCTGCTCTGTGAAAGAGTCAAATAACCCTCCCCAGTCCGACTGGGGCAAAGAGGAATGCAAATTGCCATGGAGTTGACCCGCCCCCCACAGGGAGAGAAGCACCCAAACCATGTCGCTCATAAAAACGGCGGATCGTAACGCAACCCGTTTGATAGTTTTCTGTGGCACTTGTTACACCTTTCTACTCCGAAATGGGATGGCCTATGGACCAAAGCCCCCTGGATCACAGCAGCAACTGTAAAACCCACCGACAATAGCACGAAAAGAAACGCGCTTCAACAAAGCAGGCTAAAATAAAACCAGCAATTTTTCTTCCGGAAGTCAGAAATAGAAGCAATTTTTATTTAAAAAAGCTGGATCGACGGTGTTGCAAGGGACGAGGAGCAAAAGAGAGGGTGAGCCTGCTAGGTTCCACGGGTTGATTTTTTAGCATCTTTTTGTTAGCTTGCAAGGTGGACTAGATGCAGGTCTTCACCTTTGAGCGAGGAGAAAATATGCTCTCTTTACACGAATACGAATCCAGGATCGACCGCCCCGTCATGATGAAAATTCCCGAATTTAACCGGGAAAACAGACTCAAGCATATCCTTTTTTCTTCGCAAATGGACAAAATGATGATCGACATGCTGTGCAGAACGGCACTGAAGATCAAACATATTTCGTCTACCAAGCCAGGCTCGGATTATCTATTATCCCTGCTCTCCCACAAACGGGCCATGCTTTATTTTACCCAGGTTTCCACCCGTACTTTCATGTCCTTCATGGCGGCCAGCCAGATTTTGGGCATCAAGTGCAACGAAATTCGGGATCAAAACCTCTCATCCGAGTTTAAAGGGGAGTCTCCTCTGGACTCCATTCGCATGTTCAGCAGTTATTTTGATGTCATCATCATGCGCAGCAAAACCCCCAACTTTGCTGAAGCCTGCGCCTACCTGATGAACGATCTGGACCAGTTCAACCAACGTAGCGTCCCCATCATCAATGCCGGAGCGGGGGCTGATGAACATCCTACCCAGGCCTTGCTGGATATCTTCACCCTGCAACGCACCTTTGGTTTTACCTCCAAAAAAGACTCTTCCAAATGGAATTATTATCGGGAGCTGAAGAAAAACCATCCCGATCTGACCAAAGGGTTGAACGACAAGGTTTATGGTTTTTGTGGCGATTTGCGGCGGGGGCGTACCGTTCGTTCCCTGGTCAACCTGCTCTCCCTCTACGAAAACATATCCGTTGCTTTCATCTCCCCGGATTCGGAAGATTTCCGCTTCCCGGAAGAGGAGATCAAACGGTTGGAACATCGGGGCGTGACCGTCTACGAATATTTCAGCCTGGATGAAGCCATCGACAAGGTGGACATGCTCTACATGACCCGCATCCAGAAAGAGTATGACAAGCCGGATCAATCCAAAAATTATGATGAACTCATCGGTGAGTTTATCCTTACTCCGGAACGGGCAGAACGCTTGAAGACTTACTGTCCCATTCTCCACCCCTTTCCCCGTAACGAGGAGATCCCCTTCGAGATCGACTCCAATCCCCGTGCCATGTATTTTCGTCAGGCACGCAACGGTATGTGGGTGCGGGCAGCTCTTATCGCCCACTTGTTCGATGTGGAAAGCCAGATTGCCAATTATTATCAGGACAAGTTCAGCGAATACCACAATTACAACATGGAAGCGATTTAACCTTCCAGACTTGGGCGGGATAAAAACAGAACGGCCCCAGGGAGTAATTCTCTGGGGCCGTTGTTTTTTGCGGCTTAGCGGGCGGCTTTGGCCTTGGGAGCGGTTTTGGTCTGCTCGAAGGCGGCGTACTTTTTACGGAAACGATCCACACGACCCGCCGTGTCCACCAGTTTGTGTTTGCCGGTGAAGAAGGGATGGCAGGAGGAGCACACCCCCAAGGTGGAAGTACCACCAATGGTGGATTTGGTCTGGATCACATTACCGCAACCCACGCAGGTGAAGGTGGTGTCGGTGTAGTTGGGATGAATATCCTTTTTCATGGTTAACAACTCCTCATGGCCATCAGGTGTTCATGCTGGAGAAAAACTCCATATTATTCTTGGTGGATTTCAACTTATCCTGCAAAAAGCTCATGGCGTCCAGGGTGCCCATGGGAAGCAGAACCCGACGCAAGACCCACAACTTGCTCAACTCTTCCCGGCTGGTGAGCAGCTCTTCCTTGCGGGTACCCGACTTGGCAATATCGATGGCCGGGAAGATGCGTTTTTCCACCAGACGGCGATCCAGGTGGATTTCCATGTTGCCGGTGCCCTTGAACTCCTCAAAAATCACCTCATCCATGCGGGAGCCGGTGTCCACCAGGGCGGTGGCAATGATGGTGAGGGAGCCACCCTCCTCGATATTACGTGCCGCACCGAAAAACCGCTTGGGACGATGCAGGGCGTTGGCATCGATACCACCGGACAAGACACGTCCCGAAGATGGGGCGATGGTGTTATAGGCACGGGCCAGGCGGGTGATGGAGTCCAGAAGGATGACCACATCCCGCTTGTGTTCCACCAGCCGTTTGGCCTTCTCAATGACCATTTCCGCCACTTGCACATGCCGGGTGGCGGGTTCGTCGAAGGTGGAGGAGATGACCTCTCCTTTCACCGACCGCTGCATGTCGGTGACCTCTTCCGGTCGCTCGTCGATGAGAAGGACGATAAGATAAACTTCTGGATGGTTTTTGGCAATGGCATGCCCGATGCTTTGCATCAACATGGTCTTACCGGTACGGGGCTGGGCGACAATGAGTCCCCGCTGACCCTTACCAATGGGACAAACCAGATCGATCACCCGCAGGCCGAGGTCTACCGAATCCGCATCTTCGATTTCCATAGCCAGCCGTTGATGAGGATAAAGCGGGGTGAGGTTATCGAAGAGAATTTTATTCTTGGCCTTGAGAGGATGCTCAAAGTTGATGCTCTCAACCCGCAGGAGGGCGAAATAGCGTTCGTTCTCCTTGGGGGCGCGGATTTGCCCCTCGATGATATCCCCGGTACGCAGACCAAACCGACGAATTTGGGAGGGAGAGACGTAGATGTCGTCCGGGCCGGGCAGATAGTTCATATCCGGGGCGCGGAGAAAACCGAAGCCATCTTGCAGGATTTCCAGAACGCCATCACCGTAGATTTGACCGTTGGCATCCGATTCGGAGCGCAACAAGGCATAGATCAAATCCTGGCGGCGCATCATGCCACCGGCTCCCTCGATCTTGCGATCGTTTGCCATGGCGGCAAGTTCAGGGACGGTCTTGGCTTTCAGGTCTTTCAGATTCATTGTGGAAGGAGGCGTGTCCAAAGGATGATTCTCTCGAAGGATTGACGGGGCAAGAGGATATGGGCTGGTGACCCCATGTCACCCAACCACAATACTGTATGAAACCAACCAATCCGCCATGCTTGATCCAAAAAGGAGCAGGCGGACATTCGACTCTTATAAGGATGCTGTTCCGGTGAAAAGGTGCGCCAAATTTCTGTTGTTGCCCTGTTGTTGCCCGATTGATTCTGGATTGGGATAACAGCGACGCGGTTGCTACAGGGGAATCAGCGATGGATGCCTTGCGGGCGAGTGGGCATAAGCTAAATCAGGCTTTGCCTCAATGTCAAACAGAAAAAAGGAGTAAGGCAGGAATTTTTTCATCTTTCCTGAATTGGTGTCTCCATAAGGGTCTTCCAGGCTTGGGGCCAGCAGCGGGCGGGCTGGGCCAGGAGCCAGGGCCACAACCCTTCCACGGCTTGCTGAGTTTCTAATAAAGAACTGCTATTGTCAATAATCCGGTCTGCCAATTGCTTTTTATCATTTTCAGATAACTGACGTGCCAGCATGCGCTCTTTGACCCAGGCGGGTTGACCGTGGGGACGGTTGGCCAGCCGCTCTTCTTGTTGACAGCCACACACCACGGCTAAAGTGACATCACAACGATGGTGGGCACCGGTTTCAAACAGCAGGGGAATTTCCAGGACCACCAGCGAATCCGTCGGCTGGCGGGCCAGAAAGGTGGCTTGCAACCTTTGCACCTGGGGGTGGATGATGGCTTCCAGATCGGTTAAGGCGGATTCGTGGGCGAAGGCCAGTTTGGCCAGGGTGGGACGGTGAATGTGTCCATGTTCATCCACCACTTGTTGACCAAAGCGTTCCACCACCTGTTGAAAGCCGGGGGTGGCCGGGGCGATGGCCTGGCGTGCCAGTTGGTCGGCATCGCAGAGGATGGCTCCTTGTTGGGCCAAAAGGCGACTGACGGTACTTTTGCCGCACCCCATAACCCCGGTGATACCCACAATCAACATGACACCCTCACGCCAGGGGACGGAACAGGTTGAAATACCAGTGGTAGACTTGGGGTCCCACAAAGATATAGACCCAACTGCTGATGGTCAGATAGGGACCGAAGGGAATGGGCAGATGGCGATCCCGTCCCCAGATTAAAATCCAGGTGACACCTACAATGGACCCCAACAGAGAGGCGGCGAACAGGGTGAAGGGCAGGGCCTGCCAACCCATCCAGGCTCCGATGAGGGCCAGGAGTTTCACATCTCCCATACCCATGCCCTCCCGCCCGGTGAAACGTTCAAACAGCCAGGCAAACGACCACAAGCCACCGCCACCGATCAGGGCACCCAACCAGGCATCGGTGGGGGCGGGAAAGGGTTTGCCCAGCAGGGGCAGGCCAAAGTAGGCAGGGGTGGCAAACAGTAGCCCAATGGCGATACCGGGCTTGGTGATCACATCGGGCAGGATATAGTGGAAGAGATCGATGACGGTGAGAACGATAAAGGCAAATCCCAAAACGACCAAGGCCAGGGCTTCCCAGGTGAGGCCGAAGCGCAGATAAAGATGCAGGGCCAGGAGGGCAGCGGACAATTCCACCAGGGGATATTGCAGGGAGATGCCTTGTTTGCAATGACGACAGCGACCCCGCAGGGCAAGCCAGCTTAAGAGGGGAATATTATCCCACCAGTGGATGGCCTGGTTGCAGTGGGGGCAGTGGGAGGGGGTGAACACCACCTCCTCTTCCAGGGGCAGTCGGTGGATGCACACATTGAGAAAACTGCCCACCATGGCCCCGACGATAAAGACGATGATTTCATTGTAAAGGTGCAGCATGGGCTTTTTCCTCATCTGGCCAGGGCCACAGGGCCAGGGCATCCTTGGCCAGGGATTTTCGTAAGGGGGCGTCCTCTGCCTGTCTCATGAGAAGTTGCACGGCAAAGGCCACCTGTTTTCCGGCACGTTCGGCCCACCCCACATACCAGCCCACCATGGGTTTGGCATCCATGGCCCAGCCGGTTTTGGCAAAGATGACACCGTTTTTTATCTCTTCCTGGGGCATGAGGCGGTGCACCTGTTCCAGGGTGGTGGGGGTGAAAGGCAGTTGTTTGCTGGCCAATTGGGCCATCAGGTGGGCCTGTTCCAAGGGAGAAATGGCCACAGGTCCATCCAGCCAAAACCGATCCACCACTGTACCCATGGCACCGTTCCCGTAGGAAATTTTGGTCAGTCCGTCGGCCATGCGAGCTGGTCCCAGGCGGCGGGCGATTTGTTGGAAGACGGGCACGGCGGAGACGGCCATGGCTTCTTTTAGAGTTAACTCTTTTTCCCAGGTTTTGAAGGGATAATTTTTTCCATCCCAGGGGAAAGATTCATCCTTCCGCACCACACCGGCTTCCAGGGCGAAGAGGGCGTTGACCACCTTGAAGGTGGAGGCTGGCAGGTGGCGTTGCTGGCACAGTTGCGGGTCGGAAACCCGTACTGTATCCCCATTCACTTCCTGTAGCACCAGACACCCGGTCAGCCCGGACTGTTGGAGCAGGTGGTTTAAGGCGGTATCCTGTTGGGTAGCGGCCTGGCACAGGGAAAGGGTGCCAAAGGCAAGGCCCATCATCCAGCCCAGAAAGGGGAAGTTCATACCATAAACCTTTGGGATCGGGTTTTGCCGGGAACCACATTGCAGAAGATCCTAGGTCAATTTCCCCCATCTTGACAAGGGTGGGATAGAAGCGTTGTGAATACTCTTTTTTCACTCATCTTACAGGCAGAAATGGCCGATGAATAAACCAACCACCCAGTAAGGTGCACTATTTACCGGGTGGTTGCCGGGTAAGGCGGCAAGAATTGCCTTACCAGATTTGCAAAGTGTGGCGCAGGGCTGGTCTAGCAATAAAACAAAGTTGGCATGGAAGCTGCTTAACTCATCAGCAGGTAGGCAAGTCCAACCAAGGTGAATCTCTTCCATGTGTTGTGTTGGGGGTGGATTTTCCCCAGGAGAAATACCATGGGCATCATGATTAACCAAGAAAATCGTTTAAAATGCCAAGAATTTAATTCGCTGTTGGCAGTAACGCCAACCAACCTTATCCAAGAACTTATTCGTTATCGTCAAAATAACGAGAGACTGGGCAGGCTGCACGATCTGCATCGGCGGTTGAGTGAAAAACTGGATTTGGCGTCCATGGTGGATGCTATTTCGGTTTGGTTGTCTGACCAGTGTGCCCATGAGGTGGTGGCTTATCGTCATGGTGGTCGGTGCCGCAGCACCATTTCTTGTTCCTGTCATGGTCCGGAGCGTCGATTTTTCCTGGAGGAGAGCCAGCGTCTTTTGCAGGAGGCCAAGGGGTTGAGTCATCATGGCCCGTTGGGGGAAGAATTTGTTTATCATCATTTTGATTTAGGTGGGGGCGAGGAGTCGTTATTGATTCTTTGTCGTCAGCAGGAGTCGCAGCAAAAGGTTTGTCATGCCTTGCAAGAGGTATTGGGTGAGTTGCGGGGACCGTTGGATCGGGCGTTGGCTTATGAGGATCTTTATGATCAGGCGCGTCGTGATTCTTTGACGGGATTGGCCAATCGGCGGGTTTTTGAAGAGACTGCCAGTCGGGAGATGGCCAACGCCTTTCGCTATCATTTTCCGTTGACCTTGGCGGTGTTGGATTTGGATCATTTCAAGGCGGTCAACGATTATTTGGGTCATGCCACGGGGGACAGTGTGTTGCAGCAGGTGGCCCAGGTGATGCGGGAGGCGGTACGGGATTCGGATCATCTGGCCCGGGTGGGAGGGGATGAATTTGTTCTGCTGATGCCCAACACCCGTGAGGAGGATGCTGTTTTGTTATGTCAGAGATTGTGCAGTCTGGTCGCCAATCTGCACATTCAGGCCCCTGGCGCGCCGCCGTTGGGGGTGAGCATTGGACTCTCCCGCTGGCATGAGGGAGATGGGATGGTGGACTGGCTGGAAAGGGCGGACGCCGCCCTCTATCGGGCCAAATCCCAAGGTCGTCGCCAAGCGGTGATTGGTTCTTGATGAGTTCTTGATGGGACGCTGAGCGCACGTCCCCATACCGGCCCTCGTGGCCGGTTTTTTTTGGCGATTTTTCTGACGGAATTTATGGCAGCCAAAACCCGATATTTTTTTATTGGAGTAGCTGCGGGGGCGATGAAATTCTAGTCATGCCTTACGCAAATTTTGGAAAAACTCCCCTACAGAAACCACCTCTCCCCGTTCAATTTCCTGGTTGCCCAAGGCCAGGATTTTTAAGAGTGCCAAGGTTTCTTGGGTTTGTTCATAGGTGTCAATATCCTGCAACACCGCTTTGGCCTCACCGTGGAGAGTTAGGATGACGGGCTCATTCCCTTCAGCCAAACCTCGAATAATCTCAGGGGCATGTGCTTTTTAAATAGCTGACGGGTTTGACCCTTGTGGACAGTTTCAAGGTCGGTTCTCCTTTGCAGGCCAGGATAAAGCCTTTTATTGGTCCAGGCAAGACGGATGCAATTGGGAGAGACACCTGGGGTTGCATGCACCTTCACCCATCTTTGACAATCGAATAAAAAAACGTATTTGAAACCAATAATAGGGTAACGTGATGGTCTGGTCCTTTTACCAGCCCATGGGTATCTTGGTGAAGGGGGAGAATTTTGAAACCGATGGTAGCCAGTAATCCCTGCTTGCGCCCAAGTTATGGCAATACGGGATGATGACCTAAATCCTCGCTTACTTTGCGCTTTCACTGTGGCGGGGGGTGCGGGCGTTTTGGCTTACGATTCGGAGAAAATCCGCTTTCCGTATGGGCTTGGTGAGGCTTAAATCACACCCGGCCTTTTCCATGAGTTCCTGGGTTTCCCGCATGGCGTGGGCAGAGAGGGCGATGATGGGCGTTCTGAATCGGTTTCGCTCCCTTTCCAGAGCACGCATCCGCCGGGTGGCCTCGTAGCCGTCCATCATCGGCATTTGAATGTCCATGAATACCAGGTCGAAGGGGTGTTCCGTGAACAGTTCCAACCCCTGGAGACCATCCACCGCCGAGGTAAGGCGATGGGGGGTGGATTTCAGAAAATGATGCAGCATGATGCGGTTGTCCTCTGAATCATCCACCAACAAGACATGCAAAGGCCGCTCTTCCCCCTGTTGCCCCTCCAAAGCAACATTTTTCACCAACGTTTTCTCATTGGAACGGGGAAGACGGGCAGTAAAGGTAAAACAACTTCCATGTCCAGGAGAGCTTTCCACCTGGATTTTACCACCCATGCGAGTAATAAGCTTCTGACAAATGGTAAGCCCCAACCCGGTGCCCCCATAGCGGCGGGTCACAGAGGCATCGGCTTGGTGAAACGGAAGAAATATGGCTCCCAACTTGTCTTGCGGAATGCCAATGCCCGTATCAATAACCTGAAACCGCAAAAAATCCTCTTCCCCATTTTCCACCGTTACCAGGACATGGCCCTGTTCCGTAAACTTGATGGCGTTACTTGTCAGATTGAGAAGAACCTGGCGTAAACGCGCTCTGTCTCCCACCACCAGGTTCGGGAGGTCTGGAGAGAGTTGCTGGAGCAGTTGCAGTCCCTTTTCCTGGGCCTGAAGTTTGAGAATATCCAGGGTCTCCTCCACCAGTTCATGCAGGGTGAAGGTGTGTGATTCCAGGTTCATCTGCCCTGCTTCAATCTTGGAAAGGTCCAGGATATCGTTGATGATGGCAAGCAAGGCTTGGCCTGACCGATAGGTGGTATTCAGGAAGGAACTCTGTTCCAGATTCAGATGGGTCTCCCGCAGCAATTCGCTCATCCCCAGAATGGTGTTAAGGGGGGTGCGAATTTCGTGGCTCATGGTGGCAAGGAAGGCACTTTTGGCCTCCGCATTGGCGTCCGAAGCCTTTTTGGCCAAGCGCAGCTCATTCTCCATAATCTTGCGGTGGGTGATGTCCCGATAGAACCAAATGCGTCCCCAATAGGTTCCCTCTTCGTCTTGCACACCCCGACTGTGACGGACAAAAACCCTGCCATCCCGCAAAGCCACTTCAGCGTTTTCCTCGCTCTCCTCCAGGTTGGCATAAAGTTCCAGGATGCGCTGGGTAAAGCCATCTCCGTCTACAACAAGTGACAGGGCTACCTGAATGGCATGATCCGGGTTGCCAGTTTCCATCACTTCATTGGGAACGCACCACATTTTAATGAACTGATTGTTCCAGGAGATCATGTGGCCTTGTTTATCGGCCAGGTAGATGCCATCCGGGGAGGTGGCCTGTTGGGTGGAGAGGACCGCATTGGTGGCCATGAGCTGCCGATTGGCCAAGCTGAGTGCTGCTGTGCGTTCTTGAACCTTGTCTTCCAATTTTTGGTGGGCTTGCAGAAGGGAGATTTCCGCTTGCTTGCGGTCGGTGATATCCACGCCCATTTCCAGGACCAGTAAGTCACCATTGCTGTCATGGAAGGGATGATCATGGATCAGAAATGTGCGGCCATCCATGTCGGTCCATTCCCATTCCTGATGTTTTTGGGTGGAAAAAACCTGGAAGGTTTGGCAGTTGGTACAGGGAGATTGACGTCCCCAGATTACTTCGTAACAGGGACGCCCTTTGTGTTCTCCGAACAGGGCGGTGAATCGACGATTTGCAAAGCGTATTGTGTAGTCCGGTGCTTGCAGATGAACAAAGGCTGGAATCAGTTCCAAAAGATTAAACAGTCGGTTACGCTCCTTCTGTGTGGTATGCAGATGCATTCCCAAAAGACCTGTAATGGTCAGGCCGCTTAGGAGCACCAGCCAGGGAATGAACAGCATGCCGGATGGGTGGGGGAAGATTGGGGTCAACACGGCCTCCAATCGCCACCGTTTATCCAGCAGTTGAATTTCCCGCTGCTGGTTGGGAACTCCTTCGGTTATGGCCCTTTCGTGGGCTTGCCGCCGCTCTTTGGGGGTGCCGCCCATGCGGCTGGGGTGAAAGTAAATTTCTTTGGGCGAACCAGGATGGGATACGTCGTGGATCAGAAAATCGATACCGCCAGGTTGCAGGGAGGAGATCATGGTTTCAGCAAAACGGGCCATGTTCAGTCCTGCCACCACTGTGCCGACTACTTTTTTCTCCTTTTCATCCTGCCGGACCACTGGGTGGAGTGCCCAGACCATGGGGATGGGATTGGATTGGTTCTCATGCATTACCAGGTCGCTCAATGTGGCCTGTTTTTTGACAGTGGATTGGGCAAGGCTTTCGGATAGTTCCTTGAGTTCCACAGGGGTATGGGTATCAAACAACCTGCCAAGGAGTTTGGCATCTGGATGCGGGGGAATCCAGTCCAGGGCGTGCAGGGAGGGCTGATTCTTTTTCAACGAAAGGATGATGGCACGCAGGTCGTCTTGTGACGGCAACACCGGCATGGTTTGCAGCATGGCGGCCAGGTTTTGTTCCGGCAGCAGCAGTTTTTCAAAACCATGTTCCAAAACCTCAAAGCGGTCTTCCGAGTACCTTTTAAACTGGCTGAAAAGTTGTTCCTGGAAGAGATCCTTGACCATAAGAAAAAGATAGAAAGAGAGCACAATGCCAATTAGTACGACGCTCAAAGGGGATTCCAGGCGGGATCGAGGCTTTCCAATGTCTTGTCTTAGTGGTTGACCGGACATGAGGCAATCCTTTTACAATAAGTCTGTAACTCAATAAATTACCAGCTAAAGTCAGTAGGTTACCAATGCCACATATAGGAACAGATAAGTCACAAGCCATATGAACCAAAACAAGTCACAAAATTCAATTAATCGATAAAACCAGTATGCCTTGTCTAACTTAAGTGACCACACCCGTTTGGTTGGTGGGAGGAGAAAGGCATAGAAATGGTGTCTTCACTCTACCATGGCTATCACTCATCTTGCGAGAGAATAAAGCAATGGCGTTTGGTTCTTACCTGGGAATTCCCCCGTTGGAACTCCTGGTTGCGCGAGCCAGACTTGTTATGAGAGTCACGGTTTTCTTGGGTTTGCTCACGGATGTTGCAGTACATAGAGACCACCGGTGATGGTCTGGTCTTTTTCCAGGCGCAAAGGAATTTTAACAAAAGAGAGCAGGTTGAAGCCGTTGGTTGCTGCCAGATTTTGAATATAGGACAAGGCATGGGCGTAGCGACCCGATGGGCGCAGGGCGAAGGTGCCTGCATCCAAATGTTCGGTGGAAAAGGCCAGCAGTGCACCGGGAGAGGCGTGGTCGGCCACAGCCTTGAAGAGGGAATCCAGCGCACCCACATAGATGAACACGTCGCCAGCCAGAAAAAGATCCCATGGGGCTTCCATAGAGTTCAGAAGGGTTTCAATCTCACCCAGCAAAAGTTCATCATAGACCTGTTTGGACTTGGCCAGGGCGATCATTTTTTCCGCCAGGTCGATGCCCAGCAAGTGATCCACATGGGGACGGAAAGCCATACCCACCAGTCCGGTGCCACAGCCCATGTCCAGTGTGCGGGCAAAGCGGCGTTGTGGGGCGGCCTCCTGCACGGCCTGCAACAGGCGTTGCGGGGTGTCGTATTTAAGCTCCTGCACCAGATGATGTTCAAATTTATCTGCATACTGGTTGAACAGGTTGGAAATATACTGGGCCGGGGCATGTTCCGGGTTTTCGCCCTGGATGGCGGCCAGCATGTGGTGCACGGCCACCAAGGAGGGATCCAGAGTCAGTGCTTGCTGATAGCAGTTGACCGCCTCCGCCATTCGCCCCTGGCTTTTAAGCAGGTTGCCCAGATTGTTGAAAGCCCAGGCATGGCCGGGTTGCAAACGGATGGTTTGCCGAAAAGCCTCTTCCGCCTCCTGCAAGCGTTTTTCATCCCGGAGAAAGTTGCCCAAATTATAGTAACCATCCACATAGTCGGGGGCCATGGCAAGGGCCTTACGGAAGGCCGCTTCTGCCTCACCGGGACGTTGGCAGGCAGCCAGCAGGTTGCCCAGATTGTTCCAGCTACCGTGGTGGTCCGGCTTGTGCTGCAAGACATGGCGCAGGGCTTGTTCGGCCTCCTCCAGACGCCCTTGCTCCTTGCAGAGTTGGGCCAAATCCACACTCACCTGCCACAGATCGGGCTGCCATTCCAGTGCTTGCTGGTAGGCAGAGATGGCCTCCTGATAGCGTTTTTGTTGGCGAAGAAAGTTGCCCAGGTTGGCGTGGCTGGCCGCTCGCTGGGGAGATTGGGTCACCTCATGGCGCAACAGGGCTTCCGCCTCGGGCAAACGATGGCTTTCCTGTAAGAGCAGAACCAGATTAAGGCGGGCGGTGGGGTGGTCGGGTTGGCAAGCCAACAAACGGCGCAGCACCGGTTCGGCCTCTGCCAGCCGTTGTTCCTCCAAAAGAAGCTGGGCCAGACGGGAGAGTGCTTCAGGCAGGTCTGGATAAAGGGCCAGGGCCTGACGAAAAGAGGCTTCCGCCTGCTTCAATTGGTTTTGGTCAGCCAGCACCACACCACGGGCAAGGGCCAGATTCACCAAGGCTTCCGCTGCCTGCGGGGCCAAGGCGACGGCTTGCTGGAAGGCGGTCATGGCCTCCTGGAACCGCCCCATTTGATAGCAGGTAGCCCCCAGATTGACATGAATTTCATGATCCTCCGGTGCCAGTTGGGCCGCCTTCCGGTAGCAAGACAGGGCACCCTCCAAATTTCCCTGCGCTCGAAGAAGATTTCCCAAATTATAGTGGGCCGGCATGAAGTTGGCATCCAGGAACAGGGCCTGCTGGTAGAAAGCCTTGGCCAATACCAAATTACCTTGTGCCATGGCTTGGTTGCCCTTGTTTTTCAAGGAAACCGGGTTGTCTTGCGGGGGAATGTTCACGCCAGGCTCCATCGTGTTGGGAAGGGATCGAATTTCCAGAACGTTGATGTTATCCCCCCAGTTTGATCCATGGGGAAAAAATTTGTCAACATAGGGAGTTTAACCAAGATACCAGGTTCCTGTTTCTCTACCCAGGCCTATAAAATGATCTTTCCCTCAAATAACGGTTGCTAATGGCAGCAGTAAGATTATGATAGAATCTGAAGATCACAAGTATTTTGGAAGGGTAACCTGCATAGGTTGGCCCCCTTGGCAGGCCCTCAAAAAAGTGAGTAGGTCACCTTCATGCCTTATGTCTACATGCAAAAAATTTTAGCAATAATTTTATTATGGAGCATTCTGGTTATTGCCTCCCTCTCCTGGAATATTCTAAATCAATACCACAACACTGAAACCCTGTTAATTGACACTGCCAGGGCCAATTTTTTTAAGGATCAGGCCTTTCGCTTGTGGGCTTCCATGCATGGTGGGGTGTATGTCCCTGCCAACAAGGTTACTCCACCCAATTCCAATCTGGGCCATCTACCGGAACGAGATATCACCACCCCCTCTGGACGTGTACTGACTCTGATGAATCCCGCCTATATGGTGCGGCAAATGTTTTCCTTGTTCCCTGGCTATTATGGAGTTACAGGGCGCATTACCAGCCTGCGTCCGATCAACCCGGATAACGCCCCCGATGCCTGGGAGGCGGATGCACTGCATCAATTTGAACGGGGGGTGGAAGAGGTTGTCGCTTTTACCGAATTGGGCGGTGAACCGGTACTTCGTTTGATGAGACCCATGATCACCCGGAGCGATTGTCTTAAATGCCATACCAAACAAGGGTATCAGGAGGGGGATGTAAGGGGAGGGGTGGGTGTGGTGGTACCTGCCAAGGAATTTATAAGCAACAGGAACCAGACCATCCTTCGTTTGGTGATCTCTTACGCCCTGGTCTGGTTGGTGGGATTGGGCGGTATTCTCTGGTTCAGTAGTCGGCTACAAAAATTTTTTCAGGCTTTGAAAAAAAATCAGGAGCTGCTGGAGCACAAGGTCATGAAACGCACCTCCGATCTGGAGGAGACCACCCGCATGTTTCGCACCATGGTGGAGTTCACCAACGATTGGGAATATTGGGTCGCTCCCAATCAAAAAATTCTCTATATGTCACCCTCTTGTCAGTTGGTGAGTGGATACTCACATCAAGAATTTGAGGCCGATCCCACCCTTATAGTGCAGGTGATCCATCCACAGGATCGCCCCATGTATGTGCAGCATTTACAAGAAAATCATCCGGATGGGAAGGATCCGGATCGCATTCATCAGACGACGTTTCGTATTGTCCACCGCAGTGGACAAATACGCAAAATCGAGCATGTTTGCCGGGCAGTGCGGGGTGAACACGGGGAATATTTGGGCAGGCGGGTATCCAACCGGGATATTACGGACCGGGTGCGTTTGCAGGAGCGTTTATCCCATTTGATGGAGGCTTTGCCCACTTTATTGGTTGAGGTGGACCATCTGGATCGGGTCATTCTTTGGAATCAGGCGGCGGAACAGATCCTTGGTTTGCCACGGGAGCAGGTATTGGGCAACCATTTTCTGGATCTGACCCTGCAATGGGAGTGGCCAATTCTCTTTGATGCCCTGGACCGTGCCATCACCAAAGGGGAGGTGGTGATCCTTCCTCGATTGCGATATGTGCATCCCCATGGTCATGCCATCCATCTGGAACTTACCCTGTTTGGTTACGATGAGCAGGCGGATCGTAAAATTATGCTATTGGGGAGCGACATTACCGAAAAACTCACCATGGAAACCCGTGCCTTCCAGGCCAGCAAGCTGGAAGCGGTGGGAACCCTGGCTGCGGGCATTGCCCATGAGATCAACACCCCGGTGCAGTTTATTGGGGGTGGCATTTATTTCCTCAAGGAAGCTTTTGTGCTTTTGTCTGAATTGAGTGAAAAATCGGTTGAAAAAGCCAATTTGACCCAAGAGGAGAAGGAATCTCTGGAGTTTTATCGACAGGAAATACCGGCCTCCCTGGAGCAGATCAAAGAGGGTGTCAACCGGATTACCACCATTGTGGGGGCCATGAAGGCCTTTTCCTACTCCTCTGGTACCGATTTTTCTCCCGCCGACTTAAACCAGGCCCTCAACAACACTCTCGTGATCGCGCGCAATGAAATCAAATATGTGGCGGATGTTGCGCTGGATTTGGACCCGGATATTCCGGCGGTTCCTTGTCTGCTGCATGAGATCAACCAGGTGATTCTAAATTTGGTGATCAACGCCGCCCACGCCATTCGGGACAATCTGGAAAACCTGGACAATCAGCGGGGAACCATTCGTCTGGTCAGTCGTTGTGTGGGAAACAATGCGGTAATTCAGGTGTGCGACAATGGAGCTGGTATTCCAAAAGAAATTCAAGACCGGGTTTTTGAACCCTTTTTTACCACCAAACCGGTAGGGCAAGGGACTGGACAAGGTTTGGCCATTTGTCATGCCGTGGTGTGTCGGCATCATGGGGGAACCATCACCTTTGAAAGTCAGTTGGGAGTAGGAACCTGTTTTACCGTGACCTTGCCCTTGCAAAGAAAACCTTCATCCAAGGAACCGGTGGCATGGAAAAATGGCGATTAATCTTTGTGGATGATGAAAGTGGTATCCTTTCCACCATGCGCCGGATTATGTGGAGAAAACGGGAGCAATGGCAGGTGGATTTTGCCTCTTCCGGGCTGGATGGGCTGGAACTTTTGCGCCAATTTTCCCCCCATGTGGTGATTTCCGACATGCGCATGCCAGGCATGGAAGGGGCGGAATTTCTAGCTCAGGTGGCCCAAAGTCATCCGGCCACGGTGCGCATCATCATGACGGGCAACTCCAGTGTGGAGACATTCATCAAGGTGGTGGGACCGGTTCATATGGTGTTGTATAAACCGGTGGAGCCGGACCATTTTATCGAGTTGATCGACCGTCTCGCCTATTTGTTTTCCATGCCCATATCTTTGCAGGCAAGACATTTTCTTGGCTCGGTCACCTCCCTGCCTTTGGTGCCAACCTTGCACCATCAATTGATGAAAGCCTTGAACGATCCGGGATGTACCTTTGATAAAATCAGTGAAATCATTGCTATGGACCCTGCCTTGACAGCCAAAATTCTCCATTTAATCAATTCGGCCTTGTTTGGTCTCACCCGCAAGGTGGTGAGACTGGAGGATGCCATTCGTTTACTGGGCATGGATATTATTCGCTCCCTGGCCTTGGGCACCACCTTTTTTTCCCGCTTTGATGGGATGGTTGCTGGCAAAACCGTGGAGTCCATGGCTTATCAAAGCTTGCAGGTTGCCCGTTGCGCCAAATGGATTGCTGGACGCCTGACCAACGATCCCCAGGTAAGGGATGAAGCCTTTCTGGCTGGTTTGCTGCATCGGCTGGGTTATTTGGTGGTTCTTGCCCAACAAGCGGAGGAACGCACCGATGAATCCGATGCAATTCCTTTGGAGAAAGATGAGCAAATACAGGGCTGGATGGGGGCATTTTTGTTGGGATTATGGGGACTTTCATCCAGCATCATGGGTGTGATGGCCTTTTATTTACGCCCCCAATCTGCCCCAAGACCCGATTGCCCGGTATTGTTGGCGGTGCATCTGGCCCATGCCCATTGCCGGCGAACCCTACCTGAGGAGCAGGTTTTGAGCAAAATAGGGGGTTCGGAAACTTGGGTGGGATGGCAAAAGGAGTTGCAAAAATTTTTACTGTATGGAGAAAAAAACCATGGATAGGGATGAAAAAGTATTATTCGTAGATGACGACGCCTTGGTACTCAAGGATTTTATTCGTTTGTTTGGCCGCCGTTATCGGGTAAGTACGGCTCCCAATGTGGTGGAGGCCATGAAATGGATACACCAGGAGGGTCCATTTGCGGTGGTGATTTCCGACCTGAAAATGCCCCTGGTGGATGGTGTGACTTTTTTCAAGCGATTGCATGATACTATACCCGATACGGTGCGGATTTTATTGACCGGTCATGGCAGCCTGGATGCGGCCATGGATGCCATCAATCAGGGCCATATTTTTCGTTTTCTTACCAAACCTTGTGCACCGGAGATATTGGATCAGGCCATACAAGGGGGAATCCGCCAATATCATTTGGTGGTGGCGGAGCGTGAACTGTTGGAAAATACTTTAAAGGGGGCCATCCATATGCTGGTTGGGGTATTGGGACTGACCAATCCCATAGCCTTTAACCGGGCGGCCCGCATACAGCCTTTGGTGCAACAAATGATGGCCATTTTTAATCCGGCTTCCCCTTGGGAGTGGGAGACGGCCACCATTCTTTCCCAGATAGGTTGTACCACGCTGTTTCCTGAAATCATTGAAACCCTCTATCTCAAGGGCATCCTGCCACCGGAGGAGCGTGCTCTTTACGATGAGCATCCCCTGGTGGGGGCGCGTCTGGTGCGACCGATTCCCCGTTTGGAAATGGTGGCGGATATTATCGCCCATCAGGAAAGGCTTTTTGATGGGCGTGGACCGGGCAGCCAGACTGGTGAAAAAATTCCCCTGGCCGCCAGGGTATTGAAGGTGGCTTTGGATTTTGATTTGCTCAAGGCGCGTCACAACGATGCCCCGAACGATCAATTATTAAAAATATTGCAAAGTCGAAGTGGTTGGTATGACCCCAAGGTGTTGGAGGTTTTTGCAGGGGTCATGGATACCCCACGTCTGGGTCAAATGCGGGAGGTGACGGCGGGTACTTTGCTTAAGGGTATGATTTTGGGCCGTGATTTGGTCACCAAAGATGGCCGGGTACTCTTAAAATCTGGTAGTTTGGTCACCCAGGCGGTGGTGGAGCGGATTAATTTATTTCGGCAGGGTAGTGGGATAGAGGAGCCTATTTTGGTTTGTGATTTGATTGTCAAATAGGTGTGGTGGTTGTTTGTGTTTCCATGGCTTTTTTGTTGCTACCTTGTTATTCTTGCGAGCTTAGCTTCAACGATTGCAACCTGCGAGAGAGAGCATATGAATCGCCGTACCATTATCAAAACCCTGCTGGGATGGGGGGCTGTGGTGGTGCTGACCACTACCCTTTCCCTGGGACATGCGGACAACAAGAAAGGAACTTCTGCCATGGTCGTTATTTCCACCTCAATGGGGGATATCAAGGTCGAATTGTTTGCGGACAAGGCACCCTTGTCGGTCAATAATTTTCTGGCCTATGTGGAATCGGGATTTTACAAGGACACCATTTTTCATCGGGTGATTCCTGGTTTCATGGTGCAAGGGGGTGGCATGGATGAAAACATGAGCCAGAAGACCACCCGTGCACCCATCAAGAATGAGGCGGACAATGGCCTCAAAAACAAGCGGGGCACCCTTGCCATGGCGCGTACCCAGATTGTGGACAGTGCCACCGCCCAGTTTTTCATCAATGTGGCCGACAATACCTTCCTGGATCATGGCGGGCGTGATTTTGGTTATGCGGTTTTTGGCCAGGTGGTGGAGGGAATGGACATTGTGGACAAAATTGTCAACGTTCCACGTGGAAACAAGGGATTTCATCAGGATGTTCCCAAGTCTCCGGTTTTCATCAAGGATGTTCAGTTGGTCAAATAGGGTTTAATCAGCGGGGGCCGTTTGGCCCCCGTTGTTTTTCAGGGTAAATTGGCGCAATTGGTTTCGCAGACGGGCATAGTCGGGCAGATAGCCTGCCACCGCTGCCCAAAAAGCTGGTGAATGGTTCAGGTGCAACAAATGGCACAGCTCATGGACCAGTACATAATCGATCAACGGCCAGGGCAGTTTGATTAATTGCCAGTTTAGATTGATCCCACCTCGTCCTGAACAGCTTCCCCAACGACTGCTTTGTCCGCGAATGGTCAATCGTTGCCAGGTGACTCCCATCTGGGCTGCCCAATGGCGTAATCTTTGGGGCAATAAACCACGTGCCTGCTGACGATACCAGTGGGTGAGGGCCAGTTGAATATCTTCGCTATTTTGGGAAGGAGCCGAAAGCAGGAGCTGCCCTTCTTCCACCACCCCTTGACCGGTTTTGCCTGCCAGCGGTTTCAGGATCAACACCTCTCCCAGATAAAGAATCGGTGTGTTTTCTCCCAGGGGGGCGACAACTGGTTTGGCCTGCTGCCGGTGCAGCCGTTCCAGCAACCAGGATTGATGGTGGTGGAGTAGGGCGAGAGCTTGGCTTTTGCTGGCTCTCGCCGGTGCCCGCAGAATTACTTGTCCGGTGGAGCGCACCTCCACCGCCCAGCGTTTGCGGGAGGCCATGGGTAGCAAATGGCACTCCACTTGGTAGGGACCGATTTGCAGGGTTGTGAGAAAAAGGCTTTTCTCCACCTTTATAGACTCCGTCGCCTGTTGGATGGGGTCCGCCAGGCGACGAAACCGTCATCAGGAGTAGATTTTCCGCTTATATTCTGCTGCATTTTCCGTCATGGTCAAATGTTTCCGTTCATCTTGCAGCATATATTCCAGCATTTGTCGAATCACGAAATGGTTGGTTTGTTCCAGGGCGGAGTTGGCCAGGATGATGGATTCGGCTTCGATTTGTTTGTGTTCTTCCAGCAGGCGGTCGATTTCTCCCACTTCTTCTGGGGTGATGGTGACCAGGCCGTTGGTGATTTGCAGGAGGGTGGTGAGCAATTCTTTGTGTTTTTCTGAATCCCGCAGGATCAGGCGCATGACTTGTTTGACCAGGTCGCTTTTGGCTTCCGAGATTAAGTGGTTGGCACTTTCAATGGTTTGTTGTTCAACCACCACCCAGCGTTCCAGTGTTTGGGTCAAAATATCGCGACGGATAGCGATTTCCTGCTGTGTGCTCATGGATTGTTGCTTTCTAAAAAGGTTAATGAAGGTGTGGGGGATTCATCTGTCCTATAGATTGTCGGGAGGGGGAAAATGTTCCCGGTGTAGGGCAAATTAACACAAGGTTAATGTTCGTGACAGGGTTTATACTTGGTTTTGTGTATGAAATTAACATTGTGTTTACACGTCCAAAAATAGCTTCTTAATATACGTATTAACAATAATTAATTAAAAATTATGAAAAAATTTGGAATATAACGGTCTAAATATTGGTAAATGCATGCTAAAATTAAGTTGTCGTCGCCATTGTCTGTATAAATAAATAATTTAAGGCATATAATAATAAGTTTATTATAATTTTCTGCGCCCAACGTCAATTCTTTTATTGCAATAAATGCAAATTCCATGTTAATGTTCTTTGACAGAAAAGTGAGCCGTAATGTAACATATGTGAAGAAGCAATATCGCACTCTCAACCCACCAACACCGCAGGAGCGAACAATGAAAGGTGGCTTCAACATATTGATCGTGGAAGACGATCCCGTTACACAATCCAGCCTGAAATCGTGCTTTGAAAAAGACGGTTTCCGGGTGAAAACCGCCTCCGATGGCGTCGAAATGCGCAATGTCCTGAAAAAAGGTGCCTTCGACGTGGTTATCATGGATGTGGGACTGCCAGGTGAAGATGGCTTCTCCCTCACCCAACAATTACGGGTCCTCTCCCGTATCGGCATCATCATCCTAAGCGGTATGTCGGAAAATTCCGACCGGGTGGTCGGCCTGGAACTGGGTGCCGATGACTACATCGTCAAACCCTACAACGAACGGGAACTTCTCCTGCGGGTACGCAACCTGCTGGCCCGGCTCAACATGACCAGCCGTGATAAATCCGAAGAAATGCGCTTCGGCCCCTGGGTCCTCCATCCAGAAAACAAACGGGCCGTACACGATAAAGGCCATCAGGTGGAACTCACCCACGGCGAAACCAACTTGCTCCACGCCCTGGCCCGCCGCCCCGGTCGTGTCCTGAGTCGCCAACAATTGCTGGATGCCATCAGCGGTCGCGATTGGCAGCCCAGCGACCGCACCGTGGATGTTCTGGTCCGCCGCCTGCGTGGCAAACTGGAAGAAGATTCCAGCAAACCCCGCCTCCTGTTGACTGTCCATGGCGTCGGCTACCAGCTCTCCCTGCGGGGCGGGCGTCCTGGCGATTGGCTGCCCGACCTGCGCAATAATTATTGATCTTCTACCACCCGTACCAATTGGTCCACTGCCCGCCCTACCTCTTCCACCAGAAGAGGTAGGCGGGCGAACCATTGGTCGTCGGTTAATTCGGGTAACTCAGTTTCCAGCCTCCTGGCCAAATAGGCCACCCGATCCAACCCCAAATTTCCTGTCACTCCCGCCAAACGATGGGCCGCAGCGATCGCTTCCTGCCGGTCACCCTCATGAGCCGCTTTCTGTAAACGACTCACCAACTCCTCGCCATTGTTTACCATCATTCTGGCCACATGCATCAACTTTTCCTGCCCCATGGAATGACGCAAACGACCCACCACCGCGCCATTGACCACCGGCAACTCGTTGCTGCCATCGGTCTTCCCCTGGGAGGGGGCCGGAGCAAGAATATCCCGTGCCACCAACACCTGGGCCATCACCTGGGTCAATCGTTCCATCTCAACCGGCTTGGCCACAATGCCATCCATCCCCACCTGAATGCACTGACGCAAGGTCACTTCCGAAAGATCCGCCGTCAAGGCCACCACAGGCAAAGAGGCCATTTCAGGTGTTAAACCATGGCGAATCTGCCAGGTCGCTTGCAGTCCATTCATTTCAGGCATCACCACATCCATCAACGCCAGATCATAACTTCCCGCCGCCAAGGCCTCCAGTGCCTCCCGTCCATTGCCAGCGATGGATACCTGATGGCCTTCCTTCTCCAACATTTCAGAAAGCATGTCCTGCAATACCGGATCATCCTCCACCAACAATAAATGAAGTTCCGGTATCCTGTTGGGTGGGTTCAATACCTGATGGCCATGGGCAAAACCCACTGGTTGCAAAGGAAACAATAAGGAAATGCCCCCGTCTCCCTCATCCAGGTGCATCTTACCAGCCAGAGCTTCCATGGCACCCTGTAAATTGGCCAGCTGCCAATCCGGGAAAGAGCTGCCACCCATCGGTGTCTCTCGCCAACGAAAGTGTAACGATAGCCAAATCTGTTGCTCCTCCATGGAAATCAACCTGCCCTGAACCAACAACTCCCCATCGGTTTGTTGATTCACAAGCGTGGCCAAACCTTGCCTGAAGGCACTGCGTAACAAGGTTGCTTGTCCCTCATACCAGCCATACCAGGCAATCTCTAACCGATACTCCTTGGTAACATAACTTTCAATTGGCGACTCTGTAGGTTCATCCAATATTTGTCGTACCAACATGGCTGGTTGCAAGATAGACAGGAATGGAGTTTCGCCTTCCGAGGTATGATAGACCGCTTCCAGCATTTCTTGAGCCGTCTGCTCCAATTGACGACTCGTCGAGGTAACCTGGGACAAAAATGGTTGACCTCCTCTTTCCATCAACAGGCCAGCAGATAAAGAAAAACGACCTTGCAACAGGGTAATTTGACTCCTGATCTTATGACTTACCAGAGCAGCTATCTCCTGATATCGTTCAATCTCCCCATGCAATTGATCCTTTCCACGCTCGGCTAACGTATGCTGGACCATCACCGGGGTGATATCTACCCAACACCCTGCCAATAACGGGTCGCCCGCATCATCTTCTCCTAATGCCTGCACATAATCCATCACCCACCGCTCCCTGCCCTGGGCAGTGGTTAAACGATAGGTCAAGGTGGCGGGTTGCCGACTGCTGATCACCAACGCCAAACCCTCCTTTACCTTGTCCACATCCCTGGTATCAATCATCTGTTGAAAGGACAAAGCGTGGGGACCTAAGAATCGCTCCTCCGAATAGCCGGTGAATTCCTGCCATTTTCCTACCAAGGCATCCATCTGCACCCCTTCGGGTCCATAATGTCCCCGATAGGTCACTACCCAAGAAAATTCCCATACATCCAATAGGGAGCGACTCTCTTTTCTCTCCTTCTTGATCTTGGCCCATGCATACACCAGCAAGATCAATATGAATCCCGCAAAGATCAACGTGGCCCCGATACCATAGTGAATCTGCTCATACCACTCCTTCTTCCGATCCCGCCACTCCAAAATTTTCCCCTTGCTGCTGGCTTCGTATCGACGATGGAGTTGATGTAATACCGTAACAATTTGGTTTATAACAATCTTTGCTTGTTGATATTCCTCTTCCTCCAGCGGACCCTGCGAAGCAAACAAAGCAATCAGTTCATCCAGTAATGGAACAATAAGCTGCTGCTCCTGAGAGTCCAGCATCATGGCTTGTCGCCGGGTCTCTCCCACCCATATTCCACACTGCTGCTTGGATTGGCGTCGCTCATAGCGTTCCTGCATGGAATGGCTGATGCGACTCATGGCCTCCTCAAGATTGAGCCATAAATTGTCGTTGGAGGTGGTAAATGTTTGAATGTTTTTGTCAATACGCTGATAATATTTAATATGGCTGTAACCAACCAAAAAAGATAGTAAAATAATGACAATAATTAATAATAGAAGCCATAGAAAGGGATCAAAGAATAATTTAGAAGCTAGTTTGTTCCTTGAGTCTTTTATTTGAGAAATATCCAGCTTGTCACCGTGATGATTCCCAACCATCCGTTTCCCGCCTTTCCTCAAGTGAATTGATGGTTTGCATACACAAATTTCATTAACCCATTAACTCGTTTCAGTGGACTATTTTTCCATTGCAATGATTGGAAAAATGCCACAGACTAGACTCAGTATAAGGATCCTGCACTCCAGGGTGTTTCGGTACTCAGGGTGTTTCAGAATTTTGCCCACGAATCCATCGGATAAATCATGGAATACGCTCGTCACTGGCCAACTGTCCATCCCTATTCTCAATATGCCCATTTGGTTTCCTGGAACAGGCTGACAGTAATCTCAGCTTATCTATTTTGGAGCCTGCATCATGGATAATGTCTTTGTCGGCAGACAACCCATATATGACAGCCGTATGCAAGTCTTCGCCTACGAAATTCTCTACCGCAGTGGAGCAACCGGCGGAGCTAATTTTGTGGACGGTAACTTGGCCACCAGCCAGGTGCTCATCAATACCTTCCTGGAAATCGGCCTGGAACGCCTAACCGATAACCATCCCGCTTTTTTCAATCTTACCCGCGAATTTCTGTTAAACAAAGAGCTGTCACTTCCCAAAGAACTGGTTTTTCTGGAGGTGCTGGAAAATATCGATGTAGACCAGGAATTGGTGGATGCGGTGCGCGCCCTGTCCAAAATGGGCTATCGCATCGCCCTGGATGACTTCGCCTTTGAAGACCGCTGGCTTCCCCTCCTGGAAATCGCCGATGTGATCAAAGTGGAAGTCCCTGCCATGAAACCCGAAGACATTCGGGAAAAAATTCGCAAGCTGCGCCCCTACAAAGCCAAACTTCTGGCCGAAAAAGTGGAAACCCACGAAGAGTACGACCAGTTGAAGAAAATGGGCTTCCACTACTTCCAAGGCTACTTTTTCTGCAAACCCCGTATCATTGAAGCCAAGCGGGTTTCCACCAGCCAGTTGGCCGTCCTCTCTTTATTGGCACAATTGCAAAAACCCGATGTCAATGTCAATGAATTGGAAAAAATCATCTCTTCCGATCCAACATTGAGTTTTAAACTGTTAAAATATCTAAACTCTCCCCACCTGGCTTTGCGTAATCGTATTCAGTCCATCCGCCAGGCCATCACCTATCTGGGCATTCGCCCATTGCGGAGTTGGGTCTCCTTGTTGGCCATGACCGGTGTTAAAGACAAGCCCAGTGAACTCTCCCGCACCGCCATGCAACGGGCACGCAAATGTGAGCAGGTTTGTAAAATTTACTTGAGCAATCCAGAAAGCGACTCCTATTTCATGGCCGGTCTGCTGTCGGTGCTGGATGCCCTCATGGATATGCCCATGGAGGAAATCCTCAAACAAATGCCCCTGTCGGAAGAGGTGCAGGCAGGACTGCTCAACCGGCAAGGCAAAGTGGGACAAGTCCTGGATGCGGTGATCCAGGCAGAAATGGGCAATCCCACCCTGGCAGAATCCCTGCCGCGTCCCAAAGATGTCCCTTCCGCCACCAGCCTGTTCCTGGAAGCCATGTTCTGGGCCGATGAGCAAATGAAGGCCATTGGCGTTAGTTAATTCCCTTCGCGAGGGTTGGCATGACACACGAAATTCCACCAGATCAGCCCCCGCCACGGACCCAGGAGAATAGCCAGTCTATCGCCGTTACCTTGCAAGAGATGTCCAACCAGCAGGTGGAAGCACCCTTGCCGCAATGGCTGTCCACCTTTTTAGATAAAATGACCGGAACCACCACAGCCCCCCCGCTTGCCACCCTCAAAGAGATGGCCTGGTCCTGGCTGGGTTCCTTTCTTGGCATCTCCCTGGTGGCTATCCTCCACCAATTCTGGCTTTCCCCCCAGGATCTTTCCCTGCTCATCGGATCTTTTGGAGCGTCCGCCGTCTTGATTTACAGTGCCATCACCAGCCCCCTGGCCCAACCCCGCAATCTGGTGGGTGGTCACCTGGTTTCCGGTCTGGTGGGCGTGGCCGTTTTTCAAATGTTTGGCTCCACCCTGTGGCTGGCCGCCGCCCTGGCCGTCTCTTTGGCCATCGTCGCCATGATGGCCACCCGTACCCTCCATCCCCCTGGTGGGGCCACCGCCCTTATCGCCGTCATCGGATCGCCCGAACTGCACAATCTGGGCTACCTCTACGCCCTGCTACCTGCAACTCTGGGAGCCATCCTCATGTTGCTGGTCGCCTTGATCATCAACAATATTCCCCTTAACCGCAGATACCCCCTTTATTGGTGGTAGCCATGGCACAGGATAGGCCCAATTGCCTGCAATGCCAGCACTTTTTTGTCACCTGGGATGCCAGCTTTCCCCGTGGTTGTCGTGCCTATGGCTTTCGCTGTAAAACCATCCCTGCCCTGGAAGTCTTCCAAGCCTCCGGACGGGAATGTATGATGTTTGCTTCCAAGTCTTCCCCAAACAGCGAAAAAAAAAGACCTGGTTGATCCAGGTCTTTTCAAGGTCAAGATGGCGCGGATATTCCTTACAGAGTACCCACCTGCCCACTTTGCGCAGGCAGGGACAGATACTCCGATCTGGGGCTGTTCCAAATCATCTCAATCAGGCAACCACATCCACCGACATATGTTGGTTCCCACCCTGCTCGGTAGCGGAACTCGACGGGTTGTCCCCCAACATAGCCGCACTGGTAGCAGCCGAAAGGAAAAATTGGGTCACGGCCTGCTGAGTCTTGTTGACCCGCTCCGTGTTTTCCTTCACCTGCAACTGGAAGCGGCTGGGCGGTGGCGGGATAATAGCCTTATCCTTATCGTCCTGGCCTTTTTCTTCTTCTTCCTTCTTCTTGGTGTTGGCCTCAGCCTCTTTGGTGTTGCCGGCATTTTTCGCCTGCTCCACGTTCCTCACGGCCAACTGTTCGGCATTGTTGGTACGGATGTCCTCCGGAACACGCGCCTGTACAGCTTGCTGCTGAAGAAAATTTTGCGTGCCCAAGTTACTGGTATTTTGTAAATAGTTGATCATTGTCGTAGCCTCCACGTTCGACTCTTCCGCTTGTCTCACTTATCGGAAGAGCATGAGGTGGGCTTAAGCCTTTTTTTCAGGTCGGACCATTTTTTTTGAGCCTCCCACCATCACCCCAAAAAATACTAGGATTGGCTTAAAAAAAGACTATACTTAGCGTGCTTCCATAAACCCAATACACTTATCCACAAGGACGCCCTGATTCCCATGAGCCGAGTACCGACCCCAGATCCCCCCCACAATGAAAAAAGACGCTTCACTCGCCACAGCTATGAAAGAAAACTCTACCTGGAATTTCCCGGTCACGATCCCATGCCAGGCGAAACCAGGGATGTGAGCCTGGCGGGTGTCTTTCTCCGTACCTTTGAACCACCAGCAGAGATTACCACCGGGCAGGAGGGCTATCTGTGTTTGGAAACCCGCCACAATTCCTTCCGGCTTCCCTGTCGGGTGGTCTACGTCAACATGGAAGGTTTGGCTCTCAACCTGCTGGGCCAGGAGGCTGCCTTTGGCCTTGCCCTTACCATGGATGCCTTTGAACAAATCAATCTGCCAGACAAACCCGTATCACCGCGTCTACCCAAAAAACTGTTCCCTGCCAAAAAATAAGGATTACCCCCTAAAAAATTAATGGGGGGTAAGGGTGGGGTGTCCCTTGGCCAAAGATTCTGCCGCACTCAATTTGAAAAAGGTCATGGGGCCTACCGCACCATCCATTTGCAACATATTGGCCCCCTGAAACCTTTTCAGCCGATTGGTCAAGGTGGCATCAAACTCTTCCGAATTTTCCCCCTTTTCTTCCCTGATGCCCAAGGCCAGATTAACCCGCTCTCGCACCCAGGCCACCTCCTTGCGCTTGACGCCCTCTTTAAGCAAAGGAGCTGCCGGAAAAGGATGGTGCCACAACAAGGTAATGGTGCCAAACCACCATTTTTCCAACTCGGTGAGAGGTAGAGTAACCTCATTACCACTCACCACAACCACTACCCGATCCTGATACAAACGGGTGATCAAGACGTATAATTTATCATGGTTGGGTGTGGCCAGGGTCAAAACCGCTGGTCGGTCATAATGGCGCAAGGTGTTCCAGTTGCCGGTCAAATTCAGACAATTCAACCCCGCCTTTTCTGCCCGTTGACAGAAAGGTTCATCCCGACTTCCAACCGCTGGCTTGCCCCAGCGTGCCAACAGCTTGGTGAAAACAGTGTCTACCTGAAAAGCAGAGGGATGCTCCCGTACCAGGGAGGCCAAAGTAATCGTCTCCGGTTCTGGCTCTTGTTTGACCGCCGCAACCGGGGCCTCCTGCACGACGGGAGGGGGTGATGGCGGTGGTGCCATAGGTGCAGGCTCGGGAGGCGGTGGTGCCACAGGTGCAGGCTCGGGAGGCGGTGGTGGTGTGGGAAGCGGTGCGGGTTCCGGTGGCGGCGGTGATGGTGGCGGCAGTGGTGATGGTCCCGGCTGCTTCTCCACCACGGGTTGGGCAACAGTTTCCACAGGTGGTGCGGGCACAGCTTCTGCCACGGGGGCAACCGCAACGGTCACCGGTGCAGGTGGCCTCACCTGCATGTACAACACACCGGCCAATACAAAGACAGCCAACGCCAAGGCGGCTACCCCAATGGGCAACCAATGAATCTTTCTCTCCTCTGGAATCATCTCCGGGCTTTCCAATACTTCTGCCGCCGCCTCACGGATGATTTCAAGAGTAACCATGCCACTGCCCAACCCGTAGGCCCCCAACAAGGCACGATCACACACCTTATTGATCAAACGGGGAATACCCTGGGTCAGGCTGTAAATTTCTTTCAAGGCTTCCGGGGTAAACAAAGGACGAATACACCCGGCCACTTTTAAACGATGGGCTACATACTCCCCCAGCTCTTGACGTGACAAGGGAGTGATGTGATAACGAGCAGTGATGCGTTGGGAGAGTTGCCGCAAATCCTCCCGCGCCAATAATTTTTTCAGCTCCGGCTGGCCGATGAGAAAAATTTGCAACAGCTTGACCGTGGTGGTCTCCAGGTTGGTCAACAGACGAATCTGCTCCAACACCTCCGGCATCAGGCTTTGTGCCTCATCGATGATGACAATGGTCTGGCGACCATCTTCATGGGCCTTGAGAAGATGGTTGTTGAGGGCATCCACCAATACTTTCATACTGGAGGTCCCAGTCGGATAGGAGATGGCCAGTTCATCACAAATGGTGGCCACCAGCTCTACGGCGGTCAGACGGGGGTTGAGGATCAAAGCCAGATCCACCTGCTCCGGCAGCTGATCCAACAAGGTACGACATAGGGTGGTCTTGCCGGTTCCCACTTCGCCCGTTAATAAAACAAAGCCCGATCTGTTGCTCACGCTATAGATCAAATGAGCAAGGGCTTCCTTGTGCCGCTGACTGAAATAAAGAAAGCGGGGATCGGGGGTGATGGAAAAGGGCAGTTCCTGAAGATTGAAATAGTCCAGATACATGGCGATACGGCAACCCAACGCTAACGGAGAAAAATTACGACCAACAGCATCGTCCCTGTCATACACTCTTCTTCTGGGGAGTCTACATTTTTATGGAATTTTCCGCTACGTTATTCCATCTCATTACTGACTGCACGTAAGATTTTTCCATTGGAATGGAAGGGGCTGCCATGATTCTGGTAACGGGTTGCACAGGTTTTGTGGGTTCGGCATTGGTTCGTCGTCTGGTCAACGAGGGATATAAGGTGCGGGGACTGGCGCGTCGTACTCAAGGATTCAAAGATCGGGAAACCCCGGCCATCCAGATCGTCAGTGGTGACATTCAAGATCCCGCCTCCCTGCAATCGGCCCTGCAGGGGGTGAATACGGTCATCCACCTGGTGGGTATCCTGGTGGAAAAGGGGGGAAATACCTTTACCGGCGTCCATGCCCAAGGCGTGCGCAATCTGGTGACCGCCGCCCAAAAGGCTGGTGTGCAACGCTTTGTACACATGAGTGCTTTGGGTACCCGTCCCCATGCCAAAAGTCAATATCATCAGAGCAAATGGCAAGGAGAGGAGGCGGTTCGCCAATCGGGTCTCTCCTATACGATTTTTCGCCCTTCCGTCATTTTTGGTCCACGGGATGAGTTCGTCAACCAACTGGCCAAGATGATCCGCTACTCCCCCATTGCCCCCATTCTGGGGGATGGCAAGGCACGCATGCAGCCCATTTGGGTGGAAGATGTGGTGCGCTGTTTTGCAGAATCTCTCAAAAACCCCCTCACCCATGGCCAGCTCTATGAATTGGGAGGTCCCCACCAGCTCACCTTTCGGGAGGTCATCGCCGCCATTGTCAACGCCATGGGACGCAAACGATGGATGGTTTCCCTTCCCTTTCCCTTTCTCCAATTGGAAGCCGCCCTGCTGGAAAAATTGCCCAATCCTCCCCTGACAAGAGATCAGTTGATCATGGCACGGGAGGACAATATTTGCGACAATCGCCTCATGCGACAAACCTTCGGGTTTGAACCCCGCTCTTTCCAGGATGGCTTGCGGGATTATTATTTGGACCAATAGGAGACAGGGGCATCCATGACCACCCAGACCGAACCCTTGGCAGCAGAACTGTTGGAGCTGCTACAGTGTCCCCTGTGCCATGAAACCCTCCGTCACCCGCAAAACAATGCCCTGCTCTGCCAGGGATGTGGCCATTGGTTCCCAGTGCGTCGTGGCATCCCCATTCTGCTGCCCGAAGTAGCGAGCCGGGAGACCATGGCTTCCGACGATCAAAGCCTGCCCCCTGGCCTGCAAAGCCGCTACTGGGACACCCCCTCCCAGGCCGCCTTGTATGACCGCAAAGTGGAAGGGGAGGCGGATGATTTGGGTATCTATACCCATTTGTCGGAACATTATGCCATGACCACCCTGTATCGACCTGCCAATCTGGATAGAATTTTGGATGCCGGTTGTGGCAATGGGCGTTTTCTGGCCGATTTTCCGCCGCAAGCCTTGACCGTGGGGGCCGATGCCTCTTTTCATCTGTTGGCCATTGCCCGCGCCCGGGGACGGGGACGCTATCATGTTTGTTGCGCCCTGGAGTCCCTGCCCTTTCGTGGCCAATCTTTTTCCACCGTCTTGAGTTGTCGGGTCTTGCAACATTTGCAAGCGCAACAACAGGCAGTCCAGGAGATGGCCAGGGTCACCCGCAAGGGCGGTGATGTGCTGATTCAGGTTTATAATGTTTGGAATTTAAAGACCTTCTATAAACTATTGCGCCAATCCCCTTTGCAACCGTTGCTCAATGCCCCCTTCCGGCTGTTGTTTCGCTCCATGTCCCCGTTTGCCCCCTGGGAGTTGGACTATGACCGCTACACCCGTTGGTCCACCTTGGCCAATTGGATGGAAGAGGCCAGCCTGATTCCTGGTGCGGGACGGGGGGCGGGTTTTGGATTTCACAAATATTTCCTGGTTCCCTTCTATCTGGATGCCCTGTGGAAAAATCGCGCTCCCCAAGGCCGTGCCACCTATTATCGCCATGCCCTTGCCGTGGAAAAAAGGCTGGCAGCCCTGTTTCCGTTCCGTTATCTGTTGGAAAAATTCACCTTGCGGGGAGAAAAGTGGGAGACTCCCCCGCCTGTCACTTTGTGGCAAAAGGTGAAAAAAAACCTTGCCCACGGCTTGCACAACTTGGCTGCCTGCGATGCCCGCCGGGAAGCGCAGCGGGAGCAATCCTCCCCCCACCGGCATGACGATGCCCGCCACCTGCAAGCCGCTGTGGACTGGTTGTGCCGGGCACAAGATGTCACCGGCTGTGGAGGCGTCTCCCGTGGTTATGGCATGATCTGGAACCCCTCCCTGCAATGCGAAGGTTGGCAGCCCGCCTACCCGGAAACCACCGGTTATCTGATTCCCACCTTTTTTGATGCGGCCTGCACCCTGCAAAATGCGGATCTGGCCCGCCGTGCCCTGGCCATGGCCCGTTGGGAAATTACGGTGCAACTACCCAATGGTGCGGTACAAGCAGGCGTCATAGGTAGCGGTCGCCATCCGGCGGTCTTCAACACCGGGCAGGTGATCCCCGGCTGGCTGCGTGCCTTCCAGGAGAGTGGTCAGCAAGTATTTCTGGATGCTGCTTTACAGGCCGGTGCTTTTCTCTTGCGCCATCAGGATGAGGATGGGGGCTGGAGTCGTCACAACTCTCCCTTTGCCGATGCCCGCTATACCACCTACAACAGTCGGGTTGGCCTGGCCTTGATCCAACTGGGTTTGGCCTGTGGCCAGGAACATTTCGTGGCCGCCGGACGACGCAACATTCAATTCACTTTGCAACGCCAACAGGATAACGGTTGGTTTGCCGATAACTGCTTAAGCGACCCTTCCGCCCCCCTCACCCACACCCTCTGTTATGCCACGGAGGGCATTCTGGGGGCTGCCCTGCTCCTGGGAGAGCATTCCTGGTTGCAACGCGCACAAATCACCATCGATGCCCTGCAACACGCTGTTTCATCCCAAGGCCGTCTGGCTGGTCGTTTTGATCAACACTGGCAGCCAAAGGTATCCTGGGATTGCCTCACCGGTTCTGCCCAATTGGCCAACTTGCTCCTTTCCCTTCCCCACCCCACTCTGGAACAACGGACCACTGCCCGCAATCTACTGGATTTTCTCTGTGCCAGTCAAAATTTGACCAGCGACAATCATGGCTTGCGTGGCGGAATAAAAGGCTCCTATCCCTTTGGTGGGG